>JBJKRX010000089.1:0-39511 GCA_046704425.1 Nitrospirota bacterium | reverse complement strand
TCATAGGACACCTCCACCCGCCCCAGGCCGAAGGTCCCTGTCTTCTGTGCCGCAACGCGTGCTTCGATCAGGAGGGTCTGCCCTTTGGCGCCGTCGAGGCTGCCCAGGTCCAGGGCGACGGAACCGTCCTGGACCGCCCTGCTGCTCACGTCCGCGATCATCGGCACCGTGACATAGACCTTGGCGACCCGGACGCCGGGACTCGTCCGGAACGCAAATTTCAGATTTGTTGCGGCAACGGACTGCATGGCCGCGACCTCTTCCCGGAATGCATCCAGGACCGCGACGGGGTTTTGGATCCAGTGCGAGTCCCCGCGGGAACGTTCGGCGATCTGGAGCAGGAGCTTCTCGTTCCACTCCTCTCCGAGACCGATGCCCGTGATCGCGATACCCTGCCCGGCGGCCTCATCGGCGATCCTGAGGCAGGCATCCTCGTCGTCCCAGGTCTGACCGTCGGTCAGCAGCAGGATCCGGTTGACCCGGTCCGGACCGTAGCCTTTCTTCAGCTCTTCCATGCCGGCCGCGAGCCCGTCCGAGATCTGGGTCCCGCCGCGCGCGATGACCCCGGCAACGAGCGTCTTGATCTCGTCGCGGTTCTTCGCCGGCTGGTTCGGAACGAGGGTCTCGACCTGGTCGTCGAAGATCGTCACCGAGATGCGGTCCTCGTCGGCAAGGTGATCGACCACGTACCCCACGGCCTCCTTCAGGTTCTCGAGCTTTTCTCCGTCCATGGACCCGCTTCGGTCGAGCACCATGGCGAAATTCTGCGCCACGGCGCCCAGCGGCCCACTCGTTCTTGCCTTGATTTCCAGCAGCGCATACACGGCCTGCTCAGCTGTTGTCGTCAACAGAAAGTCCTTGCTCATCTTGCAGCGTACGTCCAGTTCGTTCTTCATGAGAGTCCCTCCTTCGTTCTGTCGTTCTGTCGTTCTGGGGCGGCATTTCCGTTTCCCTCACCTGCACCACCACGGCCGTAATGTTGTCCTTGCCGCCATGGGCGTTTGCCCTTACCACGAGCCTTTGGACCGTGTCCTTTGCACCAGTTCCGGAGGCGCAGATGCGCTGGATCTCTTCGTCGTCCACTTCACCCCAGAGGCCGTCGGTGCACAGGAGCAGCGTGCCTCCCTTTGTGAGATCAACCCGGAACGTATCGATCGTGATTGTCTCGTCGTTCCCGATCGTCCGGTACAGGAGATTCGCCTGCGGATGCACCCGCGCCTCTTCTTTCGTCAGTTTGCCCGCTGCCGTCAGTTTCGCCACCAGGGAGTGGTCGATCGTGATCTGGGTCAGCGAGCCGTCCTTTATCCAGTAGGCCCTGCTGTCGCCCACATTCCCGATAAACGCCTGGTTCCCCGAGAGAAAGGCGACGCAGAGCGTCGTGCCCATCCCCGTTCGCTCTTGGACTCCCCGGCTACGGACCTCGTCATTCGCCTGGACCAGGGCCTGTTCGACCAGCCTGAGCGGATCGTCATATTGGAACCGCTCCTCCCGGATGACCCGGCAGACCGTATCTACCGCGGTCCTGCTTGCGACCTCGCCGCAGGCATGCCCCCCCATGCCGTCTGCCACCACGAAGAGCGAGCTGTCCTCGAGGGTGAGCACGGAATAGCTGTCCTCGTTGCCTTCCCGCTGACGTCCGCGGTCCGTGATCCCGAACGATGTGAGCAAAGGCAACGCTTCCTCTTCCGGCTCCGGTCGCAACCGGACCGTATGAGCCGGTTGCAGTACGCGCGTCGCAGGAGGCCTCTCGTCGGTTCTTTCGGCCGTGAGTTCTTTTTCCGATGCATTCATCCGCGAATCACGATCCTCCTCGTGCGAGAATATTCTTTTGAGCCATGTCGGTAAGGTGAGGTCCATAGCGATCTCCCTGCTGCTTTGATGTCCTTTGCTCGGCATTCTGCAACGCTATTTGCAGGGCCCGTGCCAGAAGAACCACCTGCAGCCGCACAATGGGAAAACGACCTTCTTTCCATGGCTTATCGTTATTCAGTCTTTTCGCGGCGGCATTGCTGCACAGAGAAAGACCGTCTGATCATTTGATTTTCGAAGAGGGGTATTCGATTTTCGAATAGCGAAAAAAAGGAGGAGGGTACCGGAGGAGTATCGTTTTGGTCCTTCTGTGTTACAATATCCGGGAAGAAGAAAGGAACCGGCAAGGATGACAGGACCGCAAAAGGAAACTACCGAGGAGGAACAGCTCATCGCCGAGGCGCGGCGCGCCAGGGAGCTGCGGGAACAGGGTTACCGGGAGCAGGCGCTCAAGCTCTTTCCCCACGTCTGCGGGAGGTGCGGACGCGCCTTCGATGGTCGCAAGCTCCGCGAGCTTACGGTCCATCACAAAGACCACGATCACGACAACAACCCGCCCGACGGGTCCAACTGGGAGCTGCTCTGCCTCTACTGTCACGACAACGAGCACCAGAAGTCCCTGCTCGAGGGGACTGCGGCTCCCGACGACCCTGCCGCAGCCCCGGCAACCCACCGTCCTTTCGCCAAGCTGCAGGACCTCCTGAACGGGGAAAAATGACCTGGCCCGCTACCCCGCTGCGATCCGCAGCACCTTCGCGCCCCGGATCTTCCGTTCCTTCAGCTCGATAAGCGCCTGGTTGGCGTCAAGAAGCGCGTACTCCTGCACCTCGGGCCGGATCGGGATTTGTGCCGCGAGCCGGAGGAACTCCTCCACGTCCTGACGGCTGATGTTCGCCACGCTCTTGATCTCCTTTTCCATCCAGAGGTCGCGCGGATAATCGAGCGCCAGGAGCGAAGCCTTGTCGAACTCCTCTTTCCGGATGGCATTGATCACGAGCCTGCCTCCCGGTTCGAGGTTTTGCAGGGCAGAGACGACGGGAGTCCAGGCAGGCGTGGTATCGATGATCGCCCGGAGCTTTTCGGGCGCTTCGTCCTCGGTCCCCCCCGCCCATGCGGCCCCGAGCTCTCGGGCAAAGGCCTGCTCCGCCTCTGTTCGCGTGAAGACATGGATCCGCGCACGCGGCGTCTCGTGCTTGATCATCTGGAGCACGAGATGGGCCGAGGCGCCGAACCCGGTGAGCCCCACCGCGTCGTTGTCCTCTATCCCGGCGAGCCGCAGGGATCGATAGCCGATGGCGCCCGCGCAGAGGAGCGGCGCCGCCTGGGCGTCGGTGAACGTCTCCGGCAGGGCATAGGCAAAGACCTCGGGCACCACGGTATATTCCGCGTATCCGCCGTCCACGTCCCTCCCCGTGGCCGTGAACTCCGCGCAGAGGTTCTCCCTGCCGGAAAGACAGAACCGGCATTTGCCGCAGGCCGAATGGATCCAGGCAATGCCCACGCGGTCGCCTGTCCTGAATCTGTCCGTCGCCTTCCCGGCCTTCGCGACCCTCCCGACGATCTGGTGGCCGAGAACGATCGGCAACCGCGGGGGCGGCGTCCTCCCCTCGATCTCGTCGAGCTCGGTGTGGCAGACGCCGCACACCGACACCTTGACGAGGAGTTCCCCTTTCCCGGGTTCGGGCACCGGCAGATCGGCCAAGGCGAGGGGAGAGCGGTCGGTGGAGAGATCGATGGTATTCCGTAAGATCATCGCTTGCATGATCCGGTCGGGACCTCCTTCCTGCGGAGAGTATAGCAGCCCCGCAGACGCTTCGGGCGGTCCGATGCGCCTGCGTTTCCCTCCGCGGTCTTACTTGACTGTACCCGATTGCTATGCTATCGTACCAGCCAGGAGAGGAGGGGGAATACGATGAACATCCTGCTTGCCGAGGACGAGAAAAACCTGGGAACGATCCTGAAACGATCGCTCGAAGAGGAGGGGTACACCGTCGATCTCGTTACGGACGGGGTCGACGCCGTTGCGCGCTTCATGGACAAGACCTACGACTTCGTGCTCCTGGACATCAAGATGCCGAAACTCGACGGCATCGGCGCCTTGCGGCTCATGAAGAAGGTGAATTCCAACGTGCCGGCGATCACCTTTTCCGGGAACGCCGGGAGCGCGGAGATGCTGGAGTCCATCAAGGCCGGGGCCCACACCGTGCTGCCCAAGCCCTTCGAGATCGCCCAGTTGAAAGTGGAGATCAAGAAGTACCTGTCGAGCAAGTGGTAGCATCGTCTTCCGACCGCTCGCCCTGCCCCGGCTTCCTGCTCAGACCTCGTCCTCGTCGTCCGCTTCCGCATCCCCTTCGTCCGCGCCGAAGGGGCCCTTGATCCCGAGCTCGCGGATCTTCTTCCGGAGCGTATTGCGGTTGATGCCCAGGAGGTGCGCCGCGCGCACCTGGTTGCCCTCGGTCTTCTTGAGGACCAGCGTGAGGAGCGGCTTCTCCACGCGGTGCAGCACCATCGCGTAGATGTCGCCGCGGTCCAGCCCGCCCATGCGGTCCACCAGATCCGCCAGCTTCTCTTCGAGAAAGTTCTCGAAGGACAGGTGGGCCCCCTGGCCGGGCCGGAAGAGCTGCGGCGGCAGGGCGTCGGGAAAGATCTTGTCCCCCTGGGACAGGGTGATGGCGCGCTGGATCGCGTTCTCCAGCTCGCGCACGTTCCCCGGCCAGTCGTAGGCGCGCAGGATCTTGAGCGTCTCGGGGGTCAGGATCTTCTTCTTCGCGTCGCCGCCCTGGTGCTTCTGCATGAAGAACTCGGCAAGCGGCACGATGTCGTCCTTGCGTTTCCGGAGCGGCGGGATGTTGATCTGGATCACGTTCAACCGGTAGAACAGGTCGTCGCGGAAGCGCTTCTCGCGCACCATCTTGTCGAGGTTGTGGTGGGTGGCGGCCAGGACGCGCACGTCGGTCCGGATCGGCTCCATACCGCCCACTCGTTCGAACTCCTTCTCCTGCAGGACCCGCAGGAGCTTGCCCTGGAGCGGCAGGTTCATGTCCCCGATCTCGTCCAGGAAGAGGGTCCCCCCGGCGGCGGCCTCGAACTTTCCGATCTTGCGCGCCACCGCCCCGGTGAAGGCGCCCTTCTCATGGCCGAAGAGCTCGCTCTCCAGGAGCTCCGACGGAATGGCTGCGGAGTTCACCGCCGTGAACGGCCTCCCGGCCCGCTTGCTGTGATAGTGGATGGCACGCGCCACGAGCTCCTTGCCCGTCCCGCTCTCCCCGTGGATCAGGACCGTGGCGTCGCTCTCTGCCACCCGGCCGATGGTCTTGTAGATCTCCTGCATGGCGGGGGTGTTGCCCACGAGCCCGCCCTCGTACTTCTCCCGCACCTCGGCGCGCAGGGCGCTCACCTCCTGCGACAGCCGCCGCACGTCGAGGGCCTTCCGCACCAGGATGTTCACCTCGTCCAGGTCGAACGGCTTGGTGATGTAGTCGAAGGCGCCCCGCCGCATGGCCTCGATGGCGTTCTGCATCGTGGCCTGGGCGGTCATGATGATGACCGCAGGCGTCCGCCCTTCGTCCCCGCTCTTCTGGATGGCGTCCAGGGCCTCGAAGCCGCTCATCCCTGGCATGCGGATGTCCATGAGCACGACCTCGATGCCGCCCTCGCGCAGCCGGTCGAAGGCCTCGGCGGCGTCCTTTGCCAGGACCGTCTCGATGCCCTCCTTGTCGAGCGCCTTCTTGAGCACCCAGCGGACGCTCTCATCGTCGTCTACGATCAGTACCCGTTCGTTCGTCATGCTTTTGCCGTCCCGCCCCTTCCCCGCTCATCCCCCGGCCAGCGGGAGATAGACGCTGAAGGTCGTCCCTTCGTTTTCCTGGCTCTCCACGCGGATCGTCCCGAGGTTCTCCTGCACGATCTGGTAGGACAGGGCCAGCCCCAGTCCCACACCCCGGTCCTTGGTCGTGAAAAATGGCGTAAAGATGTCCTGGAGGTGCTCCTCGCGGATGCCCGCCCCCGTGTCCCCCACCTTCACGACCATGAGCTGGTATTTCTTTTCGTCCGACTGCACGGTGGTGAACAGGTCGGACATGCGCGTCACGACCGTGAGCTTTCCGCCTTCCGCCATGGCCTCGATGGCGTTCCGGATGATGTTCAGGAACACCTGCATGAGCTGGTCCTCGCTGCCGCAGACGTCCGGCAGGCTCGGGTCGTACAGCCGGGCGAGGACGATGCCCTGCCGGCGCGCGCTCTCCTCGTGCAACAGTAGCGCGCGGTCCAGAAGACTGTGGATGTTCACGGCCTTCCGCTCGCGGGGCGTGAGCCGGGTGAAATCGAGGATGCCTTCCAGGACGCCGTTCAGCCGGTCCGACTCCCGCAGGATCACGTCGAGGTATTCCGTGAAGCTCCCGCGGTCCGCGCCCGTCCCGCCGCGGAGCTCGGACAACAGGAGCTGCGCTGCCCCGCGGATGCCCACGAGGGGGTTCTTGATCTCATGGGCGATGCCCGCCGCGATCATCCCGAGCGTGGCCAGCCGGTCGGACCGCCGCATGCGGTCCTTCAGGTCCCGGACACCGGCCTGGTCGCGGATCGTCAGGATCGCGCCGCGGGGACTGCCTTCGTCGTCCGGCAGCATGCTCACGACCAGCCCCACGGGACGCTCCGCGCCGTGGCGTGCCAGGAGCTCCGCCTCGTAATCGGAATAGGACCGCCCCGACGAAACGGCCTTTTCGAGCAAGGCCAGGACGGCGGGGTTGTCGCGAAAAAGCTCTGCCGCCTCCTTGCCGCGCGCCTCCTCGGCCGCGATCCCGGTCATCTCCTCTGCCGCGCGGTTCCAGACGAGCACCTGTCCCGCCGCGTCCATCACGACGATGCCGTCGATGATCCCCGACAGGACGTCAGCCGCAATGTCCTCTATGCGCGTTCTCTGCGTTTCCATACCCCATTGATAGCATAATGGAATTGAGTATTCAAGCCGATTCCGGTATAGTACGGGGTCGCGCAGAAGACATGCAGCGCATCCGTATGCTGAACCCCCGCCTCCTTCTCGTGGCCCTGATCTGGGGCGTCAACTTCTCGATCGTGAAGTACGCGCTCGCGGACGTGCAGCCGCTCGTCTTCGCCGTGATCCGGTTCACCCTCGCGTCGCTCTTCCTGTTCGGTCTCCTGCGTGCGGCAGGACAGCCGCTGGCCCTGGACCGCCGGGAGCGCCTGGCGGTCCTGCGGTTGGGGATCGTCGGGATCGCCCTGTACAACCTGCTCTTCCTGTACGGCCTCGCCGAGACGACCGCGTCGAGCTCGGCGCTGCTCATTTCGCTCTCCCCCCTCGTGGGGGCCCTCATCCAGCGGGCGACCGGCAGGGAGCACCTCAGCCCGCGATCCGTGGCCGGTCTTTTGATCGCCGCCGGGGGCGCGGCCTTGATCATCACCGGCCGCGCAGGCCGGTCCGCCCCTGCCGCGCATGTCCTCCGGGGCGACCTGTTGACGCTCGGGGCCACGGTCTGCTGGGCGCTCTATACCGTCATGGCCCGGCCCCTGCTCGTCCGAAACTCCGCCGTCAAGATCACGGCCTATACGATGGCAGCCGGAGCGTTCTTCCTCCTGCCGCTTGCGCTTCCCTCCCTGGCGCGCCAGTCCTGGTCCGGCATCTCCACCGGTTCCTGGCTGGCCCTCGGCTATTCCGCCTTCATCGCCGCAGGCGTCGCCTTCAGCCTGTGGTACCGGGGCGTGCGCGAACTCGGCGTCACGCGCACCATGGCCTATCACTACCTCATGCCCGCCTTCGCGCTCCTCTTTGCCGCCTTCTTCCTCCACGAACAGCCGGGCGCGCTCCGGATCGCCGGGGGCATCGCCGGCCTCCTCGGCGTATGGCTCGTGCAGCGCGGCACACCCGGCGCGGGCCCGCAACAGCCCTGAGACCGCGCCGGGCGTTCCTTAGAGCGCGTACCCTGCTTCGCCGTGCTGGGCAAGGTCGATCCCCTCGGTCTCCTGGTCCTGCTCGACGCGAATCCCCATGGTCATATCGAGCACTTTCAGGAGCACGAAGCTCGCGACGAACGAGAAGACCGCCACCAGCGCCACGGCGCCCACCTGGACGAAGAGCTGGTGCGCATTTCCGAAGAACAGGCCGTTCGCGCCGCCCGCATTGATCGCCACGGATGCGAACAGGCCCACCATCACGGTGCCGAGCGTCCCGCCGACGCCGTGGACGCCGAAGGCGTCGAGGGAGTCGTCGTATCCGAAGATCGTCTTCGCGTTCAGCGCCGTGTAGCACACCAGCCCTGCCGCGACCCCGATGCAGAGCGCCGGGAGCGGCCCCACGAAGCCTGACGCTGGGGTGATCGTCGCCAGACCCGCGATGGCCCCTGTCGCTGCGCCGAACATCGTCGGTCTGCCGCGATGAAGCCACTCGACCATGACCCAGGTGAGCGTCGCCGCGCACGCCGCGATATGGGTGGTCAGGAACGCCATCACGGCCAGCGCCCCGGAGGACAATGCGCTGCCTGCATTGAACCCGAACCAACCGAACCAGAGAAGTCCGGCGCCGAGCACGGTCAACGGCAGATTGTGCGGCGGCATCTGCTCGTGCAGGAAGCCTTTGCGCTTGCCGATATAGAGCGCAGCCGCGAGGGCCGAGAACCCGGAGGTCGCATGGACCACGATGCCGCCCGCGAAATCGAGCACGCCGAGCCCCTTCAGCCAGCCGCCCGCGCCCCAGACCCAGTGGGCGACGGGATCATAGACGATCGTCGTCCACAGGACCGTGAAGACCAGGAACGTGGAAAATTTCATTCGTTCCGCAAAGGCCCCGCTGATCAGGGCCGGGGTAATGACCGCAAACATCATCTGGTACGTCATGAACAAAAGGTGCGGGATCGTAGGCGCGTAATCGGGATTCGGCGCGAGCCCCACGTGGCTCAGGCCGGCCCAGCTCAAGTTTCCGATGATCCCGTGTACGTCCGGACCGAACGAAAGCGAGTACCCGAACAGGACCCACTGCAGGCTCACGAGCGCGATCGCGATAAAGCTGTGCATGATCGTGCCGAGCACGTTCTTTTTCCTCACCATCCCGCCGTAGAACATGGCGAGCCCCGGTGTCATGAGCATCACGAGCGCCGTGGCTACGAGCATCCAGGCGGTGTCGCCCGCATTGATCGCGGCTGCGGGACCGGCCGCTTTTCCAACCTCCTGCGCCGCACCGATCGCCGGTGCGCATACCTGTGCCAGGACTGCGGCGAACACGCCGAGTCTGAATAGTTTTCTCCCCTTCATTGAACTCTTTCCTCCCTGAAATCGTTAATGAAGAACCTTCGGCTGAATGTCTTTTTGCTTCACGAGCCTTGCCCTGCCCGCCCGTCACCGGTCAGGGCAACATCGCATCCCTCCTTTCTGAAAAAGTATTTCAACATCATCTTGCTGCTTAGTGATTGAACAATAATCCGCAAATAAGAGTAGCAATGCCCGTGCCATTGATAGATCATGGAAACACACACGCAACAAATTGATTTTAAAAAACAAATTAACAACTTTCTTAATAGTAGGAGTATGATGACCAATGATTATGGCATATATTTTAGTCACCTGTTTATATTTTATGCAAAATACAGGAAGCTCATGAAGTATTTTTTACAATAATAATTATTGACAAATAGTTTTTATTACTTTATAATCATTCCTAACATCCTATGGAACACCTCGACAAATATCGATCGACCGGACTCAAGCTCACCCCGCAGCGGATCGCGATCCTGGACTTCCTGAACGGGAACACGAGTCACCCCTCTGCGGAAGATATCTTTCTCTCCGTGCGCAAGCAATTTCCGACCATGTCCTTTGCGACGGTCTACACCACGCTCGCGGCGTTGAAAGAGAAGAAGCAGATCCTCGAGCTCACGCTGGATCCCGGGAAGAAACGGTACGACCCGCAGACCCATACCCATCACCACCTGATCTGTGCTTCCTGCAGGCGGATCGTCGATATCCCGGGCGACTACCGCATCGATCTGCCCGAAGCGCTGAAGCAGGACTTCACGGTCATGCACAACCATATCGAGTTTACCGGCCTCTGCCCCGACTGCAAAAGCCGGTAATGGAGACTACGTCTGCAGAGCATACATCCCTGACTGGAGGAATCGATCATGTGTGTGGATCACAGCATCAACTGTCATTGCGGAAAGACCCATGCGAGCTTCAATTTCCGGGACGACGTCCTGCCGCTCGAGGCGATCACGGCCTTGTACTGCCCTTCCTGCTCCGGCTCCGTCGCGCGCGACCCGGAGACCATGCTCGTGGATAACGACTGGATCATCGCGTTCAACATGGAGGTCGTCCGCTTTCTGCTGGCCGCAGTCGCCCCGGCCGACCGGGTCACGCCGGAGTTCGTCTTCGACGAAGGGTACTGCACCTGGCGGGGCGTCACCCCCACGGACCACATCGACGCGCTCCGCGAACGGGAAGAACTGCTCGGCCTGGCCAAGACGGACCCGAAGCGGTACTTCACGGAGATCAGGACCTGGGGGAACTCCCGCATGGCGCGCCTGGCGCGGGAAGGATGGCGGAAGGCGGGGGACCCGGCCGTTGTCGGCGCCTGACCCCTGATCCGGGGGCGCTCCGTCTGCCCCGGCGCTGACGGTTTCTGGTATACTGTTCCCTATACCCGCGGATGAAATCTTACCTGAGACGGAGGAGAGTGCAATGTCTTATGCACCGAAGGACTACGCGAAACTGATCGGGATGGACGGGTTCAGCGAGACCCTGCTCAAGAACCACTTCACGCTGTACCAGGGCTACGTGACCAACACGAACAAGGCGCTCGACGCGCTGGACCAGATGGCGAAGGACGGCAAGACCGCGACGCCGGAGTTCGCCGAGATCAAGCGAAGGCTCGGCTGGGAATTCAACGGCATGCGGCTCCATGAATACTATTTCGAGAACCTGGGCGGCAAGGGCGTCGAGAAGAGCGGCACGCTCGCCAAGAAGCTCGCGGAGAGCTTCGGCAGCCTCGAGGCCTGGGAAAAGGACTTCCGGGCCACCGGCGCCATGCGCGGCATCGGATGGGTCGCGCTCTACCAGGACCCCGTGGGCGGCAGGCTGATCAACTTCTGGGTGAACGAGCACGACGTCTCCCACCCGGCCGGCGGCAATCCCCTGCTCATCATGGACGTCTTCGAACACGCCTTCATGCTCGACTACGGGCTCAAGAAAGCGGATTATATCGAGGCGTTTTTCAAGAACCTCAACTGGCAGGCCGTCGAGGCGCGGCTCAAGTAACTCCGGGAGATCCCTACCATGTCCAGGACCGAACAGAATCTGCAAAACGCCTTCGCCGGCGAGTCGCAGGCGAACCGGAAATACCTCGCCTTCGCGAAGCGAGCGGAGGAAGAAGGCTACGCCCAGGCGGCTCGGCTGTTCCGCGCGGCCGCCGCAGCGGAGACCATTCACGCCCACAACCATCTGCGGGAGATGCAGGGCGTCGGATCGACGCGCGCGAACCTCATGGCCGCAATCAACGGCGAATCCTACGAGTTCCAGCAGATGTATCCCGCCATGATCGCCGACGCCAAGGCCGAAGGGCAGGACCGGGCGATCCGGACCTTCCACCTGGCAAACGAGGTGGAAAAGGTGCATGCCGCGCTCTACCGGAAGGCGCTGGAAAGCCTCGGCACAAGCGTTGCCGCGGACTACTACGTCTGCACGGTCTGCGGCTATACCGCCGAGGGCGAAGCCCCGGACGAATGCCCGGTCTGCAAAGCAAAACGTCAGGCCTTCCGCAAGGCTGAATGACCGCTGATCGCAAGACCTTCCTTCCCGGGAGGCGGGGTGTATGCCCGTCTCCCGTTTTTTTGTCCGCCCCATGAACCCAAAAAAATAGGACGGCGGATATGCTCCGCCGTCCCGGGAGAAGACTTCTCGGTTTTTGCTAGACCGCCTCGTCCCCGCGCTCGCCGGTCCTGATCCGGACGGTCTCCTCGACCGGGAAGATGAAGATCTTCCCGTCGCCGATCTTGCCGGTCTTCGCCTTTTCCTCGATGGTTGCAACGACCTTGTCCGCAACGGCGTCGGCGACTACCGCCTCGATCTTCACCTTCGGGATGAACGAGATATCGTATTCCGCGCCGCGGTACATCTCCACGTGTCCCTTCTGCCTCCCGAATCCCTTCACCTCGGTGACCGTCATCCCCTGGATGCCGATGGCGTGCAGGGCGTCCTTCACCTCGTCGAGCTTGAACGGCTTGATGATCGCCTCGATCTTTTTCATGAGGATCTCCTTGTATTAGAAGTTATACGCCCGCTCGCCGTGCTCGCTCTCGTCGAGCCCCACCGTCTCGTCCTCGGGCTCTACGCGCACGCCGATCACGGCCTTCAGGACCGAGATGATGAGGAAGGTCATGACCCCGCTGTACACCACGGTGGTCGCCACGGCAATGAGCTGGGTCCAGAGCTGGCCGGGATTCCCGTAGAGGAGCCCCTTGCCCGCCGCGTTGATGGCCGGATCGGCAAAGACACCGGTCAGGATCGCGCCGACCATGCCGCCGATGCCGTGGATGCCGAAGGCGTCCAGCGTGTCGTCATAGCCGAAGTAGGGCTTCAGCTTTGCCACGGCGTAGAACGGGATGACGCCGGCCGCGATCCCGATAACCATGGCGCCGCCCACGTTCACGAAACCGGCTGCAGGGGTGATCGCCACGAGTCCGCCCACGGCCCCCGAGGCCAGGCCCAGAACCGTCGGCTTGCCGGAGTGCTTCCATTCGACGAACATCCAGGCGAGGGCCGCGACGGCGGTTGCCGTGTTCGTGTTCAGGAATGCCGCGCCGGCCAGACCGCTTGCCGCGAGCGCGGATCCTGCGTTGAACCCGAACCAGCCGAACCAGAGCAGGCCGGCGCCGGTGACCACGAGGGTGAGGTTGTGCGGGATGAGCGCCTTTTCACGCCGCTTCCCGAGCATGATGGCTCCCACCAGCGCCGCGATACCCGCATTGATGTGCACCACCGTGCCGCCGGCGAAGTCCAGCGCGCCGAGCTTCGCCAGGAACCCGCCGCCCCAGACCCAGTGCGCCACCGGCAGATAGACGACGGTCAGCCAGATGACCGAAAAGAGGATCCAGGCCGAGAACTTCATGCGCTCGATGTAGGCGCCCGACGCCAGGGCCACGGTAATGGCCGCGAAGGTGAGCTGGTAGGCGATGAAAATGTACTCGGGGATCGTATTCGCCAGGCCCGATATGCTGTTCGGGCCGATCCCCTTCAGAAAGAGCTTCGACGCACCGCCGATGAGCCCGTGCACATCCGCGTCGAAGGCGAAGCTGTAGCCGTACAGCACCCAGAGCACGCTCACGATGCAGAAGGTCACGAAGGTCATCGCCATGGTGTTCAGCGAGTCCTTCCGCTTGGCGAGCCCTCCGTAGAACAGGGCCAGGCCCGGGATCGACATGAGCATCACCATCGCCGTGGCCACGGTCATCCAGGCCGTGTCGCCGGTGTCGATCTTCGGTGCGGGCGCCGTTGCGGTCGTTGCTGCTGCGACTGCGGGTGCCGCGGCCTCGTCCGCGATGCAGCGGACCGGCGCCAGAAAGGCCGCCAGGACCAGGAACAGGAGCACTATTGCCGTTGTCTTAACCATTGCCGCTCTCATTGCACTATCCTCCCTGAAGGCATGTGATGAAATATCCATCCGGAGATTAAGCAACGAGCATGCCAGAGCGCGGCATTGGGAATGACATACGTTTCTTCCCTGTTTTTCCAGGATTATTTCGGCATGATCGGAGAGCGGGCATCTGCCGACGAAACCGGCAAAGCCGTTCTTTTGCACACTTGCCCAAAAGGTATGCAGGGGGCAGGCTATTTCCAGTAGAGCATTCCGAAATAGAAGGCCATGAGAGCCAGGCCGAAAGGGGCCCCTGCCAGGGCCCAGTCGCGGCTCGATATCTTGAGCTTGTTTGCCGAGATAATGTTCGGGATATTGCCCGGGATCAGCATGCCGCCCGAGATGACGATCCCCAGGATGATGCTCTTCACCTGCGCTACGGCCATGTGCGGCCCGAGCTCGGCTGCTGCGAGCGTCGCGTTGTCCAGGATCGCCGATGTCATATTGACCCAGTACAGGAGGGCGGACGGCATCTTGGAGATATGGCTGTCGATCAGCGGCTTGAATCCCGTGCCGAGCAGCACCAACGCCGCCACAAACAAATAGACCTTGCCGGCGCGGAGCGCGATATGGCCCAGGGGCTCCGCAAAGTCTTCGGTCAGGCTGTCGGCCCGGGAAACCTCCGTACCGCGCAGGAAACCGCCCACGGCCGCGATGACCGCAATGCCGGGCAGGATGAAGGCCCCGAACAGCCGGAGCAGCATCAGAAAGTCGCCGCCCAGGGGCCCGCCGCGCAGCTTCGCCACGGCAATGGTGGACAGGGGCTCGCCGATGGGGGTGAGGGCAGCGCCCATGCCGATGGAAAAACAGGCGAAGATGACGAGACGGGTCTCGTACTTTTTATCGAGATTGATCGCGCTCACGACCTCGCACAGGACAAGGGCCGAGATGATGGCCGTGATGACGCTCGAAACGAGACCCAGGACCAGGATGAGCAGAAACGCGAAGCGCCGCGGCCCGATCCGTTCCTCGAGGTCGGCGATCAGCGTTCGCAGCCGATCCCGTACGGACCGGAAGAGCAGGCCGAAGGCGAGCGTGGCGACAGCGAGCTTCACGGGTTCCGTGATCGCCTCGAGCACGACCTGCCTGCTCCAGAGCGGCTCCGGTCCCAGAAAGTGCGAGAGGGTCAGGGTCGCCGCCCCGATCACGAGCAGGAACAGCTCCAGGTTATGCTCCACCTGCTTGAAGAGGAGCGGAAGCACGAGGATCAGGCCGAAGATCGCAAGGAGCAGGGACGTAATGAGCATGTGCGCACCGCCGAATGGGTTTGTCGCGGCCGAGGGCCGCCGGGTCGATATAAAACGGGCCGGTATGAGCTTCCATACCGGCCCGCCGAAGGTCCCCTCGCCTTCAGGGAGGTGACGGGAGGGGCGTGTTAGAGGGCCGCGTCGCCGCGCTCGCCGGTCCTGATCCGGACGACCTCTTCGAGCTTGGCAATGAAGATCTTTCCGTCGCCGATCTTCCCGGACTTCGCCTTTTCTTCGATGGTGGAAACGACCTTGTCCGCTACGGCGTCCGCGACCGCCAGTTCGATCTTTACCTTGGGGATGAAGGTAATGTCGTACTCCGCGCCGCGGTAGAGCTCGACATGACCCTTCTGCCTGCCGAAGCCCTTCACTTCGGTCACGGTCATGCCCTGGACCCCGATCGCGTTCAGGGCGTCCTTCACTTCGTCGAGCTTGAAGGGTTTGATGATTGCCTCGATCTTTTTCATGGCTTCCTCCTAGCGGTGCATGTGGCGCAACGAGAAATCGGGATAGGCGCTGACCGCCACTTCCGCCTGGTCGAGGCCTTCGCGTTCGAGCTCTTCGGACACCCGGAGCGGCACGATCTTGTCGAGGACCTTGAAGAAGACGTACATCACGACGAACACGAAGATGAAGTTCGTCAGGACCCCGATAAGCTCCGCCACGAGCTGCGCGCCGTTCCCGTAGAACAGGCCCTTGACCGTCCCGGCGACGCCGTTCAAACCGTCGCCGTAGGTGCCGTCTGCGAACAGGCCGAGGGCGATGAGGCCCCATGCCCCGTTCACGCCGTGGACCGAGATGGCGCCCACCGGATCGTCGATCTTGAGCGTCCGCTCCACGAAGAATACGCTGATGCAGAGGATCACGCCCGCCACCGCGCCGATGATCACGGCCGAGACGGAGTTCACGAAGGCGCAGGGTGCGGTGATGGCCACGAGGCCCGCCAGCATGCCGTTCGCCGCCATGGAGATGTCCGGCTTGCCGTACTTGTACCACATGTAGAGCAGCGCGAAGAGCGCGCCCGACGCCGATGCCAGCATGGTGTTCGTGGCGATCACGCCGATCCGCAGATCACTGCCCGCAAGTGTAGAGCCCGCGTTGAACCCGAACCAGCCGAAGGCCAGGATGAAGCAGCCGACCATGGCCATGGGGATATGGTGCCCCGGGATGGCATTGGGCGTGCCGTCGGCCTTGAACTTGCCGAGCCGCGGTCCGAGTACGATGGCCCCTGCCAGTGCCGCCACGCCGCCGGTCATATGCACCACCGACGAGCCCGCGAAATCAAGCGTCCCGTGGCCCAGCCCGAAGTTCGCGCCGAGCGCAGAGAGCCACCCGCCTCCCCAGACCCAGTTCGCGTAGAGCGGATACACGATGCCCGAGATGAAGAACGCGTAGACCATGAAGGACGTGAAGGACCAGCGCTCCGCCATGGCGCCCGTCGGGATCGTGGCCGTGGTGTCCATGAACACCATCTGGAACAGGAAGAGCGTGAAGATCGCGGTGTCGTAGGTCACCCCCGAGAGGAAGAACCCTTTCGTGCCGAAGAGACCGAAGTCCTTGCCGAAGAGATGGAGCGTGACCTCATGGTTCAAAAGCCCCAGGGTGCTGCCGAGCGTGCCGCCGCCGACCCCGCCCATCTGGAGCGCGAACCCGCAGACCCAGTATCCCAGCATGCCGAGGGCGTAGACCATGAAGTTCATGGCCATGGTATGGCCCGCGTTCTTGGCCTGGGTGAAGCCGGTCTCCGCCATGGCGAACCCGGCCTGCATGAACATGACCAGGAAGCCCGTGATGAGCGTCCACATGAAATTGATCGAGATCCGGTTGTGCCCTACCACGTCCGCCACCTTCGCCGCAAGCGGCTCCGTGGGCGAGAGTTTCTTCATGTCAGCTTCGGTGGGCGCATTCGCCGTTGCGCCGACCACGTCGGCAGCCGTACCGATGTTCGCGCCCGACGGATCGGGCTGCAGCGCCGGGGCTGCTGCCGGGGCGGGCGCCGGGGCGGCCTGGTTGTCGGCGTAGACCATGCTGCCGGCGAGCGCCACCATCATGGATAAGAGAATTGCGGCAAGTAACCTTTTTTTACTCACAATGAACTTCATACCAACCTCCTCTTTCTCAAGAAAAACCTACCAGCGGTACATTACGCCGAGCGCGAGCGTGTCCTGGGACTTCTTGGTCCCGTTGTCGAAGGACGCCTTGTCCGAGGTGTCGTGCCGGTACTCCGGCCGCACCACCAGGCCGCCGTCCAGCCGGAACTCGGGGGTCACGGTCACTTCCGTCAGCTTCTGGACCGTGCCGGTCCGATAGCCGTCCGTATCGTCGAAGGACTCGGCCCGCACCGCGATACCCATGGCATCGCTCAGGTCGTACTTCACGATTCCGGAGACGCCCGACCATTTTGCATCCGCGGTCCCCAGGGCCTTCTGCTCCTTGCCGTCATCGTAATTCAGGATCACCGAGAGCTTGTCCAGGGGCGTGATCGTGGCGACGAGATCGAGCAGGCTCCGCTGGTTGCTCGTATTGTTGGTCTGTTCCGGCCCCTGGATCATGTTGATGCTCGCGGAAAAGGCGCTCGCCGGCGTCAGCCCCAGGCTCAGGCCGAAGGTCTTTCCCGTGTTGTTGTCCGCCACATTGTCCCAGCCGTTCAGGATGAAGACCGCCGCATTGAACGCGTCGGTGAAGTTGTAGCCGATCTTGAGGCCGGTATGCGTCAGCGGCTCGGCATAATTGAAGAGGAAGGAGCGCGAATAGTTCGGATCGTCCTCCGCCTCCATCACCTCGGCGCCGATAAAGGTGCCCATCTTGCCCAGGTCGAAGCGGAGGCCGCTCCCCACCTTTGCCGTGTAGCTTACATAGGCCTCGGTCACGTCATAGGCGTCCTGGCCTGCGTCGCCCAGACCCGCGGAATGGATCAGGGACGCCGTTTCACCTGCCGAGAGCTTCAGCTTGTAGCCGGTGGTTCCCAGGTCCGGGTCCTTCTGGAACACCAGTTCGACCAGGTCCACGCCGAAGCTGTTCGCGCGATGGTCCAGCCAGCGCAGATCGTTTTCGGAGCTCTTGACGGTGGCGCCGTCCGAAGCGTGCGCATTGTAGGTGTAGCCGCCCTGGACGTAGAGGCTCATGCCCAGCGCCTTCTTCACACTGGCGGCGTTCACCGCCGGGTTGACCTCGTCGCCGAAGGCCGGCAGAGCGGTCGTTGCGACGATCACCAGCAACGCCATGCATCCATACGCAATACCCTTTTTCATAATCCTCCTCCTTGTACCCCCGTGATAAGATACTGTCCGCCATCACTGCATCGGATGGATCTGTCTGCGTGAAGCCGCCTGTTGCCGATTCACCGGGCAGGCATGGTTGTATAGGCTTTTAGCAATGGTTATGCCATCGGCACAAACAGGGAGAAACAACATGTAACTGACTGAAAAGACAAGAAAGAAGGAATGATGAAAGAGACAGGAGCGGATGAAGGCGATGAGGGTGGGGACAACATTTTTTC
Organism: Nitrospirota bacterium; assembly: GCA_046704425.1. Taxonomy (GTDB): domain Bacteria; phylum Nitrospirota; class UBA9217; order UBA9217; family UBA9217; genus JBJKRX01. Next base: position 21,324 of record JBJKRX010000089.1, on the reverse strand, counting down.
ATCACCTGGCTAATTCATGAGCAACAGGGACCATGCGTGCCGACGCCGGGCGCCGCACCGCATGGTCCGGGAAACGACCTGGTCGGTCCTACTGGAGAATATGTTCCATCTCGATATGGAGGAAATCGGCCAATTTCTTTACGGTGCGCGGCTTCATCGTCTCTCCGCGCAGCGTGCGCGCCACGGTCACTTTATGGATGCCGAGTTTGCCCGCGATCTCCGTAAAGCTCAAGCCCATCTCCTGCCGCTTCCTTTCCAACAGCTCCACCTTATACGGAATGGTGTTCATGGTTCCCTCCGGATTCTTTTTGTACTTCCCCGCTGATTCCCGTACGAATACCGCAACTCTAGCGAAGAGAAGGGGTGTTGGGTATCGGGTAATATCTTATTTTTGTGTAGGAATCACACCAGGCACTCTGTAGGATTTTTCCTACAGGTTCTGCAAAAAGCGGCAAGCGCACAGGGGCGGGAAAAGGACTAGACGAGCTTGTTCTCGATGGCGTAGCGGGTGATCTCCGCGTTCGTCTTCATCTGCATCTTGGCGAGCAGGCGGGCGCGGTAGGTGCTGATGGTCTTGATGCTGAGCGAAAGCTCGTCCGCGATCTCGGTCTGGGTCTTGCCCGAGGCGATCATGCACAGGATCTGGTGCTCGCGGTCCGACAGAAGCTCATGGAGGGGGCGCGTGGAATGCACGTCGAGCGTATGGGCCAGCCGCTCGGCAAGGGAGGAGCCGATATATTTTCCGCCGGCCGACACCTTGCGGATCGCCGTGATCAGCTCGTCGGGGGCGCTTTCCTTGGTCAAATAGCCTGCCGCGCCGGACCGGAGCGCGCGGACCGCGTACTGCTCCTCGGGATACATGCTGAGCATCAGAACGGCCAGCCGCGGCCACCGCGCCTTGAGCTCCTTCAGGACGTCCAGGCCGTCCCTGCCCGGCATGGCAATGTCGAGCAGCACGAGGTCGTAGGTCTCCTGCCGGACCTTGTCCAGGACCTCCTGGCCGCTGCCCGCCTCGCCCGCGACCTGGATGTCGTCGGTCTCGGCGATGATCTGTTGGATGCCCTTGCGCACAATGGCATGGTCGTCGACAACCAGCACCTTGATCATGTCGCGTCCCCCGTGCATGCCGCTACAGCCGCGGCATCGGCGCCTCCACGGTCCCGCCCAGGCTGAACTGGTAGTAGCCTTCCGCGTTCCGGTTCTTGAGCAGGGAGAAGATGACCGACTGCTCCGCCGCGAGCTGATCGGAGGGTTTCAGCTTCACCGTGAGGTTCAGCGTACCGTGCGGATTCAGCACCAGGTCGCCGAGGCACCGGACCTTGAGTTGCTTGCCGTCCAGCTCCAGTTTCTTGACCGTCAGCCGGTCTCCCTTGAGGTCCGCTTCGAGCCAGCCGCGCGAGAAATCGAGGTCCGGGATCGCAAACCCTTTGACCTTGAGGTCCCGGGACGCGAGGTCCTTGGCCCAGATGCGCGCCCTGCCGACGTCGCCCGTCATCTCGACGTGTCCCCCGATCGTCCCGGAGAGCGAGAGCCCTGCGGACTTGAGGAGCGCGTAGGAGCCGATGTCCAGGTCTGCTGCGTCGACCAGGTAGGAGTTCCCGCCCTTTTCCTGGATCAGCTTCACGAGCAGATCGCCGTTGTAGGCCCGGGCGTCCAGATCGAGCGCCAGGGAGCCGCGCAGGAGGCTCAGGAGCGAAACCGTGGTCCGTACCGCGGGGCTCTCGAACAGGACCCGTCCCGTCTTGTCCGAGACGACCACGTCCTGCAGGACAAAGCGGTTGAAGAACCGCGGCGAGATATGGCCGATGGTGAGCTCCACCGGCGTCCGTCGGGACACCTCGCTCTCCAGTTTCGTCTTGACCCGGTCGAAGGGGAAGAGCACGAAACAGAAGATCAGGAACGCCACTACGAAATAAGCGGCGAAGCTCAGCACCCGGATGAGTTTTTTTCTGTCTGCCATGTTTACCGGGGGGAAGGGGCGACCCGACCGACGCGCCGCCTAGCCCGCGCTCGAGACGAGGATCGTCGCGTTCAGCAGCTTGGGATTGTCGTACCGCGGCTTGAAGTACAGCTTCTGGATCCGCAGTCCGTCCTGCTCGATCAGATAGACGAAATGCACCACGTCGTACAGCGCGATGTTCTCCAGTTTGATCTCGGCCACGCTCTCCTTGAAGTCCGCGCTCTGGATGCCCGGCTGCGGCTTGACCGAAGCGATCTTGTCGTCAAGGTTCGCCCGTTGCGACAGGGTCTCGATCTCGGTCAGGAGCGGGCCGCGCTTCGCCGCCTCCGCCTGTGCCTCCTTCAACCGCTTCTGGATCTCCGTATAGCGGTTCTGGAGCAGCTTCATCTCGGCGAGGTCCTGCTCCTTGCGCGGGATCAGGTCCCGCTTGCGCGAAAGGTTCGAAAAGAGCGGGGACAGCACGAAGGCATACAGGATGATCACCGCGGCGGCGATGCCGCCGATGAGCAGTGTTTTCTTTTCTCGCGTTTCCAATGGATGCCCCTTACGCAGTCGCGGACCGGGACCACCGGTCCCTCCGTCCTACTGCGCCTGCTGCAGCTGGATATCGAAGCTGAACTTCACCTTGTTGTTCACGCCCAATCGGGTGTCCGGGACCTCGACGTCCGCGAAGGCCCCCGACTTCTGGAGCGCGTTCTTCATCTTGTCCACCGACTCGAAGGACGAGGCCTCTCCCTGCAGTTTCAGGTGGCCGTTCTCGAGGTCGAATTCCTGGAAGCTCACCCGGATCTCCTTCGGGATGCCCTCGGTCACCGCCTTCATCACGTCGAGTGCGGACACGCCGCTGCTGTAGACGCCGAACTTCTTCTCCGCCTCGTCGACCCGGACCCGAAGCTGCCGCACGGGGTCCTCGACGGTCCTGGCCTCGGGCAGGGTCTGATGAAAGATGGCGAGGATCTGGCCTTCGATCTTATTGTAGTGCGACTGGACGAGGTAGTACTTGACCCCCCCGTTCACCATTGCGAGGAGCAGCGCCACCGCGCCTGCGATGATCAGGGTCCGCCTCCCCTTGCGCGCCGCAAGCTCTTCCCGGCGATAGGCGAACTCGCCCTGCCGGAAGTTGACGTGTTCGCAGAGGGCCAGCCCCAGGCTCACGGCGTCCGCCGGCTGTTCCCCGTGGAAATCGACGGCGATGCGCTCGACAGCGATCCCCAGCCCCTCCAGGGCAGCACGGCAGCCGTCATCGTCCGCCAGGAGGTAGGCCTTGGAAAAGGGGGCGCCGTGCTCCGCCTCCACGGCCCGCACCGTATGCACGAGCGCGCCCGTCGCGCCGGTCGCCGCAATGCTCCGGCACTCCCGCGCGGTCCCGTCCTCTACGACGCAGAGATCGACGCCGTCGGTCACGAGCGCCGGTCCCTCCACCGGGATCATGGCCGCCACGGCCAAAAGCCCGATGCCGGACGGGACCACCACCTGGGGGTCCACGCCCGCAGCGGCAAGCAGGTCGAGATGCCGCCGCAGCCGGGTCTTCGGGAGCAGGAAGGCCGTCACGTCCGTGGCCCCTTTCTTGCCCGCTTCCTCACCGCTCCGCGGGAGCGGAACGTGATCGAGGACCACGTCATCGAGCGAAAAGGGCACCGCGTCCTCCAGCTCGAAGGGCAGGGCCTTCTCGAGCCGCTTGCGGTCGCTGAACGGGAAGGAAAGGGTCCGCTGGCTGCACCATCCGGCAGGCACGGACGATACGACCCGCGCGCCGGTCCAGGCGCGCGCCTTGTCCCGCAGGAGATCGCCGAGTTCCCCGTCCGTTGCAAAGGGCTTGCTCCAGGAATCCCGAAGCTCCGCGCTGCGCAGCCCCTTTTCCACCACGGAAACGGAGACCCGCCCTTGTTCGATGTGCAGTCCCACGACCCTCACAATGATCTCCAGTACTGTACGGTGAATCCCGTTGCCGATCGCGTGATCACGGCCTCGATCTGCTTCGTATACCCGCCCACGGTTGCGTAGGAATCGACCCGGAACGTATTGCTCGTCACGTTCAGCGCGCCGGCGGCCATCGTATTGCTCTGCCCGAGGAAGGCGGTCACGTCCTCCATCTTCGCGAAAGGCTCGTTGATTCGCTGCGCAACGACCCGCTGGGCGAGGTCGGGGTCCATGCCGAGGCTTTGCAGGACCGCCGCGGGCGCCGTATTCACATCCACCTGATTCCCGGGGAAGACGGTCAGGTCGTCCTGCACCTTGGCAAAGTCCGCGTCGTTCAGGAACTGATGGATCTGGGTAAGGAGCGTGAATTGCCTGCGCTGGTCGAGTTCCCAGTCGCTCATCCGGTCGAGCACATCCTGGCTGATGCCCATGACCTCGAAGAGCTTGCTCACGCGATCGTACCCCGTCGTGCCTTTGGCCACATTGCGCACGTCGAGCTTGCCCCCTTCATCCTCCCAGCGCACCCGGAGCACCGTATCGGGGGCGGTCGTGACCGGCACGACCTGCCAGTCCCGCTGCTCCAGGTTGTCCTGCAGGTCCCGGTTCTTCAGGTTGTAGCTCAGGAGCGCCCCCGCGAAGTTGACGCCCGAGCGCGCCAGGTAGTAGGCGCGCATGCTGTCCCGGAAGTTCACCGCTCCCCGGAGGCTCACCCGGGTGCCGTAGGCAAACTCGACCACGAGCGCGATCAGGAGCGTCGTCGCCAGGATCACGATGAGGAGCGCGATGCCCCGCTCATTCCGCAGCATGCCGATGCGCCGCCCGACCGGTTCCGTCATAGCTACCGTCCCACCTTGACTTCGGTGATGAGGGAAGACCCGTCCGCGCGCGTGAGCAGGATCTCGACCGCCACCGGCAGTGTGTGGCTGACCCTGCTGTCCCACCCGTCCTTCCATTGCGAGCCGTCGTAATAGCGCAGCCGGAGGCCGTGCAGCCGGTCCGTGACCGGATAATCGGTCCCGCCCTCGAGCGGGGGCGAGTCCGGGCCGAGTTCCTTTTTCACCCGCCGGATGAGCACCATGCCCGTGCCGTCCGGCTTTTCTTCGAATCGGTAGCCGATCTCCTGCAGGTCCGTCTCCGGCGAGTTCGGCTGCCGCCAGTTCGTCAGCGAGGTGAGCGTAAGCGAATCGAAGCGCGCGTCTTCATCCTGCTGCTCCGGGGTCGATTCTTCTCCGTAGAAGATCGTCTCCGGCATCGCGGGGGAGTAGAAGGCGTTTGCGATGTCCGCGCTCAGCCGCGCGATCAGCGTCCGGTCGCGGTCGATCGCGTTCCGGATCGCCTCGGCGTTCTTGACGGTCCGGGACATGGTGGAGAAGCCCCCGTACAGCGCGGCAAGGAAAAAGGCCAGGATCGCGACGGCCAGCAGGATCTCGAGCAGCGTGAAGCCGGCCTCCCCGCGCCGCATTCGCGCCTTACTGCTCATAGCTCACCAGATCGACCGATTCCTGGCGCGATCCCTCCATCCACTGCACCGAGACCCGCACCTCGTAGATGCCGACGAGGGGCGTCGGACCGATCGACTTCTTCCAGGTATAGGCCGCGTATTCTTCCTCCGGGAACGTGCCCTCGTCGTCCCCGACCGTGAGCGGCTTGGTATCGAGCGTCTCGACCATCTCGCGCTGGGCCAGCAGGGACCCCACGGTGATATGCGCGGCCTCCTGCACGTCCTGCACGCTCCGGTTCCCCAGGCTGAACAGGACCAGGTACACGGACATCATGATGACCACCGCGACCATCACCTCGAGCAGGGTGAAGCCGTTGCAATGCGCAGCCGTTGCAGGGGCCGGCTCGGTGCACCGTAACGGGCTCACTGCCGGTCCTCCTGCTCGATATAGCCCTGGCGGAGCTCCGTCTCTCCCGTGAGCGGCATGACGAAGAGGGAAAAGTCCCGGTCGTCCGCGTCGCGGAGATGGATCACGGCACTCTCGACCCACCCGTCGGGTGTGAACTGGATATAGGGTTCATCGGGGTGCCCCGCGACCTCCACGTCGCGAAAGGTCGTGGAGCCGGCCAGGCTCGCCTGCGCCGAGATCGTGTCCGTTACCCGCTGGAACTCCACGGTCCGGTCCCCGGTCACGACCTCGGTCTCGGCCCAGTACCGGTTCGCCTGGATGTCGAACCGCAGGCGGTAGACCGTCTTCTTGGCCTGCGCCTCGTCCCGGAGCAAGCGGATCATGCTGGTCAGGTGCCGCGCGCTCCGCTTCAGGTTCGCATCGCCGATGTCCCCGAGCCGCGGGAGGACCAGGGCGAGCAGCACGCCCATGATGACCAGCAGGATCGTGAGCTCGATGAGCGTAAAGCCCTTGCTGCCCGGCGCAGCGCCGGGGTCTTTCGCGCCCCTTCGCACGCAGCGCCCCCCGTCCCTTCGCCTACTCCAGGTCCCAGCTCGTGATGTCGGCGTTGTTGCCCTCCCCGCCCTGCTCGCCGTCGGCGCCGTAGGAGATGATGTCATAGTCCCGGTTGTCGCTGCCGGGAGAGAAATAGACGTAGTCGTGGCCCCAGGGGTCCTTGGGGATGCGCGGCGGATTGAGGTAGCCGCCGTCGCGCCACTTGGCCGGGATCCGTCCGATCTCGGGCTTATGGATCAGCGCGTCGAGCCCCTGGTCCGTGGTGGGGTAGAACCCGTTGTCCAGCTTGTACGCGTCGAGGGCGTTCTCGAGCGACCGGATCTGGGTCTTCGCCACCTCGTGTTTCGCCTTCTCCTCCTGCCCCAGGAACTTGGGCAGCACGAGTCCGGCCAGGAGGCCGAGGATGATGATGACCACCATGATTTCGATGAGCGTAAAGCCCTGCTGTTGCCGTCGCATAGGAAATTCTCCTTTCACTGCGGATCGTAAGCGATCGGGAGCGCGCGGGCGCCCCGCTATACCCCGGAGCTCATCTCGAGCAGGGGCAGCATGATGGCCACGACGACGAAGCCGATCATGAGCCCCATCACCAGGATGATCACCGGTTCCATGAGCGCCATGAGCCCCGTGATGCGCGTCTCCACCGTGCGGTCGAAGGAATCCGATATCTTGAGCAGCATCTTTTCGAGCTCGCCGCTCCGCTCTCCTACGGAGACCATCTGGACCACCACCGGCGGGAACAGGCCGCTCCGCCGCAGCGGATCGGCGATGGACTCGCCCTCGCGCACGTTCTCGCGCGCCTTCCGGACCGCGTCGGCCAGGACGGAATTGCCCACCACGTTCTGCACGATGTCGAGGGCCGTGAGCGTCGGGACCCCGCTTTCGAGCAACGTCCCGAGCGTCCGGGTGAACCGCGAGACCGCGATCATCCGGATGAGCGTACCGAAGGCCGGCAGCCGCAGGAGTTGCCCGTCCAGGACCTCGCGCCCCTTCGGCGTGGCCGCGTAGCGCCGGAGCAGATAGGCGGCCCCGACGGCCAGCAGCAGGAGCAGCCACCAGAAGGTGGACAGGAAATGCACCAGCCCGAGCAGCATGACCGTGATGAGGGGCAGCTGCTGCTTCATGTCCTGGAACATGCCGACCACGCGCGGCATCACGTAGCTGAAGACGAAGAAGAGCATGCCCATGCCCACCACCGTCATGAAGGCGGGATAGGCGAGGGCCGCCGAGACCTTGCCGCGGAACCGCACCTGGTCGTCCAGGAAGTCCGAAAGCCGGTCCAGGGTGATCTCCAGGGTGCCGCTCGTCTCGCCGGCCGATACCATGTTCGTGTAGAGGGAGGAGAAGGCCTTGGGGTTCTCCCGCAGGGCCTCGGCGAGCGACGCGCCCTCCCGGACGCTGTCGCGCACCGACGACAGGGCCGCCTTGAGCCCCGCCGACTCCTCCTGTTCCACCAGGACCGACAGGGAGTCCATGAGGGGCAGCCCCGAGGACAGGAGCGTGGCGAGCTGGCGCGTGGCGTTCGCCAGATCGGTGAGCCGGACCCGGGCGCCGAGCGTGATCGGCGCGGACCCGCGGCGCGCGGCGCGACCGCCGGACCCTTCCCGGATCTCCAGGACGATCACGCCGTCCTTCTTGAGCTTGGCCTTGACGGCCTTCAGCCCCTCGCCGTCCTGGACCCCCGAGACCTTCTTGCCCTGGGCGGTGATGCCCTTGTAGTGGTAGACAGGCATGGTTCTTAAACAAGTTCTGAGTTCAGCGTTCTCAGTTCAGAGCAATAAAAAACGTCACAGTCCGGGGCTCGCAGTCCTTGAACTCAGAACTCCGCACTCCGAACTGAGAACTCAGGATTCTCTCTGCGTTACGCGCACCACCTCGTCCACGGTCGTCATGCCTTCCAGGATCTTGCCGGCGCCGTCCTGCCGCAGGGTGCGCATGCCCTTCTCCATGGCCAGGTCCTTGATGGTGTTCGCGTCCGCGTTCTTCATGATAAGCTGGCGCAGGGCGTCGTCGATGACCAGGAGCTCGTAGATCGCGCGTCTCCCGAGGTAGCCGGTCTGGAAGCAAGCCTGGCAGCCCTTGGCGCGGTAGACCGTCCTGCCCGCGGCGTCCTCCTGCAGCTCCAGCTCCGCGACCTCGGCCGGCGTGATCGGGTACGGCTCGCGGCAGGTCGGGCAGAGGACCCGTACGAGACGCTGCGCCAGGATCGCGTTCACCGACGACGAGATCAGGAAGGGCTCGATCTTCATGTCCAGGAGCCGCGTGACGGCGCCCGCCGCGTCGTTCGTATGGAGCGTCGAGAAGACGAGGTGGCCGGTGAGCGCCGCCTGGATCGCGATCTCGGCCGTTTCCGAGTCCCGGATCTCGCCCACGAGGATCACGTCCGGGTCCTGCCGCAGCACCGAGCGCAGGCCGGCGGCGAAGGTGAGCTGGATCTTGGCGTTCACCTGGATCTGGCCGATGCCCTTGAGCTGATACTCGACGGGGTCCTCGATGGTGATGATGTTCTTGTCCGGCGAATTGATCTTCGAGAGCGCGGCGTAGAGCGTCGTGGTCTTGCCGCTGCCCGTGGGGCCGGTGACGAGGATGATGCCGTGGGGCCGCGCGATCAGCTCGTTGAACTGCGACAGCGTGTCGCCCCCGAAGCCGATCCGTTCGAGCGGCAGGAGCGCGCTCTCGCGGTACAGGAGCCGCAGCACGATGCGCTCGCCGAAGGAGGTCGGGACGATCGAGACGCGGATGTCCACGTCCTTGCCGCCGATCTTGATCCGCATGCCGCCGTCCTGCGGCAGCCGCTTCTCGGCGATGTTCAGGTCGGCCATGATCTTGACGCGCGAGGCGACGCTGGCCTGGTAGCGCTTCTGGATGGTCAGGATGTTGTAGAGGATGCCGTCGATCCGGAAGCGGGCGACCATCTCCTTCTCGAAGGGCTCGATATGGATGTCGCTCGCCCGGTCGCGGATGGCCTGGGACAGGAGGGAGTTGACGAGCCGGATGATCGGCGCGTCGTCGGTCGCCTCGAGCAGGTCCGTGGGCTCTTCGAGCTCCGCGGCGAGGAACGTGAGGTCCTCTTCCTCCATCTCCTGCGCCGTGTCCTCGGCCCGGTTCATGTCCTCGCTGTGCAGGCGGTTGATGGTGTCCACGACAAGGTCGGCGGGGGCGAGGCAGAGCGCGACGTCCGTGCCGAGCAGGACGCGCAGGTCGTCCACGGTCGAGAGCGCCAGGGGCTCCGCCGTGGCGGCGAGGACCGTCCCGTTCTCACGCCGGAGGGGCAGGACCATCGCCTTCTTGGCATAGGTGATCGGCACGTGGAGCGCCAGGTCGCGGTCGATCTCGCCGAGGTCGTCGAGCACGGGCAGCGCGAGCTGCTCGCCCAGGGCCGCAAGCACGTCCCGCTCGGTCACGAAGTTGAGCCGGACCAGGAGCGTGCCGATGCGTCCGCCCCGCTTCTTCTGGAGTTCCAGCGCCTTATTGAGCCGTTCCGCGGAAAGACCGGACTGCACGAGTATCTCGCCGAGCAGACGCCTCACCGAGGAGCCTCCGGCGCCGCGCCCGTGGTGCCCGTGGGCGTGGACAGCCACCAGGCCTTTCCGTCCTTTTTTGCCGGGGTGGACGCGTTCCACCACTCCGACGTGCCCGTGGGTGCGGAGTGCAGGGCCGGGGCCTTGGCGGGCCCGGCTGCCGTGGGCGTGGGCGCAGACTCAGGCGCGGGAGCCGCTGCTGCCGGAGCGATCGTGGCGGTGGGGGCCGTTTGCGGCGCAGCCTTTGCCGGCGCGGGAGTCGTCGTGGGTGTAGGTGCTGTTTGCGGCGCAGCAACCGCCTGTTCCTTGGCCTTGGTCGCTGGGGGAGCCGACGCCGGCTTCGCCGGCAACTGCGTGCCCGTCGATTCGGTCGAGACGACCGGCGCTGCGGCCGTTTCCTGTGCCGGGGCCGGGGGCATGTCCAGGACGGCCGGCTCCGAGTCTTTCTTCTGGATATGGTATTTCTCGCGGTATTTTTCGAGGATCCGGCCGTTCCGGCGGGTCAGCTCGGTGGCGTCTCCCTCGGTCCTGATGATGTAGGGCGTGATGAAGATCATGAGATTGGTCTTTTGGACATTGGACGACTTATACTTGAAGAGCCAGCCGAGGATCGGGATGTCGCCCAAGAGCGGCACCTTCGTGGTCTGTGCCGTCACTTTGTCGCTGATCAGGCCCGCGATCACCATGGTCTGCCGGTCCTTCACGACCACGGTGGTGCTTGCCGAGCGCTTGCTCGTGATGGGGCCGTTGGCGGTCGAGTCCAGGACGTCCGAGATCTCCTGGTAGACCTCGAGCCGGACGTTGTCGTCCGAGGTGATCTGCGGCGTGATCTTCAGGCTGATGCCCACGTCCTTCCGCTCGATGGTGTTGAACAGGGACTGGCTGCCGGTCGTGGCGTTCTGCGTCTGGCCGGTCACGAAGGGGATGTTCTCGCCCACCATGATCTCTGCCTTCTGGTTGTCCAGGGTCAGGATGTCCGGCGTGGAAAGCACGTTCACGTCGCTGTCGGTCTGGACCGCGTGCAGCAGGGCCCCCACGCTCAGGTACTGGACGCCCTTGAACGTAAAGGTGCCCTTGACCGCGCCCGCCGTAAGCCCGGTCATCCCGGCGAGGCCCGCCGGCCCGGCAGCCACCACGTTGCCGATGTTGCCGAAGTTCGTGCCCCCCACGGCCACGGTCTTGCCCGCGTCGAGGTTCGCCTGGTCCACGGGGACCTGCAGCTCGAACCCGAGTTCGCGTTGCTTCTGGAGGCTCATCTCGATGATCGCGGCCTCCACGTACACCTGCCGCCGCTGGATGTCGAGCTTCTCGATCACGCTCCGGACCGTCTGGTAATCGGTCGGCGAGGCCACGATGATGAGGGAGTTGGTGGCCTTGTCCGCGCTGACCGAGACGGGCCCTTCCAGGATCGTGGAGGGGCTGGCGGCCGCCGACGAGAGCGGCGCCTTGGGTGCGTGCGCCACGATGCCGGACAGGAGCTTGGCCATGTCCTCGGCGTTCGCGTTCCGCAGATAGTAGACGTTGATCTTGCCCTCCCCCTCGGGCGCGGGCACGTCCATGACGCGGATGAGGTTCTCGATCTTCCGGATGTTGAAGATCGAGTCGGTGAGGATGATCGAATCGGTCGGGGGATAGGGGAAGATGGACCCCGCCCGGCTCACGAGCGGGCCCACGATGCGCGTGATCTCCTGCGGGTTCGCGTATTTGAGCCGGATGAGCTTGGTCAGGTAGCCCACGCCGGCCGTCTCCTTGCCGCCGGTCACCACCGGGAGGCCGCTCTGCCGGATCGCGGCCACGGGGATGATGCGGGTGACCGCCCCTTCCTCCACGGCCGTGAACCCCTTGCTCTCGAGCGCCGTCAGGAAGACCTGGTAGGCCTCGTCGGGCGACATCTTCGTGGGGGTCATGAGCGTGACCTTGCCGGTGACGCGGTCGTCCAGCAGGAAGTTCCGGTGCGTCAGCTCGCTCATGACCTTGACGAGCGCGCTGATATCGATGTTCGTGAAGTTGAGGGTGACGAAGTCGTCCTTGGCCTTGACGTCCTGGATATCGAGCGGCCCCGGCGCGTCGGGGGACGCGACGGAAGGCGCTGCGGCCGCGTCGCCGGGAACGGGCGCTGCCGGGGTTTTCTTCTGCTTCGCGAACGCCGTCGGGGCGCACAGAAGCCCGATCGTCAGCAGCAGGGCCGCTGTTCTGTTCACGCTGGACCTCCCTAAAATAAACGTGCCACAGTCGTGCGCCGCAGAGAAGAATGCAGAAAAAGAAGAGAAGGACCTTCGTCGCCGGATAACGGACGAACGGCCGTTCGTCCCCGACTGCTCATCTTCCCGCCTTCCGCTCCCTGCTCTCCTCCGCGTAGCCGCGCTCCTGTGGCCGGTCTGGTCTTACCGAATCTCGTAGTTCAAGGTCTGGGGCTGCCCGTTCCGCAGCAGGTCGATGGTGATGCTGCGCTCGGTCCGGAGCCCCTGGTAGAGCTGAAAGAATTTCGCGGGATCGTCCACCGCCTGCGAGTTGACCCGCTGGATGACGTCGCCGTTCTGGAGACCGATCTTTTGATAGATGCTGCCCGGGACGATCTCGCTGATCTGGAACCCGACGACCTTGCCCTGCTCCTGGAAGGGGAGCGCGCGCGCCTGCGTCAGGATCTTGCCCATGTTGTCGGTGCTGGCAAGCACCTCTTTCTGGTCCACCACCCAGGTGCTGTTCGAGATCTTTTCCACGCCGGTGTTGCCTGCGGGCATGCCGGAGACCGGCCCGCCCTGCTTCTTCACCGGAACGATCTTGGTGTCGTCCGCGACCTCGATGTCGTAGGTCGATCCCCCGGCGGTCTTGATCGTGACCTTGGTGCGCTCGACCTTCACGATCATGGAGCCGTCCGGCATGGTCTGGCCGCGGCGGTAGAACGCCTGACCGCTGTCGTCTTCGAGCACGGCCCCGGCAAAGACGTCGCCCTCCACGGTGCCGACCAGCTTGTACGCGGCGGCGGCGGCTGCGGTCGCCGCGGCCTTCTGCGCGGGCGGCGTGCCGTCGCCGAAGAGCCCCCGGTCCAGAACGGAGGAATAGTCGCTCAGTTCATGGCGCGGCGCGACCGCAGCCGGGGTGCGCTCGAGGGGAAGGGTGTAGCGGGGGGCGGCGTTCAGGCTCCGGCCGACCATGGCATCCACGGTGTCGGCCAGGAAAAACGCCGAGACGGTGAGCAGTGTTACGAGCGTCAACGAGTAGAATTTGGTCCTGTTGTCTTCCACCGGAAACGGTCCTTACTAAAGATACATTCGCCGTCACTACAGTCTGGGTATTATACTCTTGCCACGGGGGATTTGTCAATTCAGAACGGGGTATTCGGGGGATATTCCGGGGATTTTCCGGGCGGTTCCCGCGCAGGAGATCAGGCCCGGAAAAACCGGCGGTAGAAGCCCGTGGCCCGCTCCCGGTAGGCCGCGTAGATCCGTTCGGACTCCGCGTCCACGGCCGCCCGGTCCACGTCCTTTTCCTGCGCCAGCCATGCGGAGACGACGGCAGGCGTGACCTCGATATGGAACTGGAACCCGTATGCGCGGCCTCCGTAGCGGAACGCCTGGTTGGGATAGGGGGGCGAGGACGCGAGCCTCACCGCCCCCGGAGGCAGGTCGAAGGTGTCTCCGTGCCATTGGAAGACCTGGGCCGCGCTCCTGCCGTCCACGGCGAGGGCCGCCGTCGCGGGATCGGCCATGCCGTCGGGCGTCAGCTCCACCTCGTACCAGCCGATCTCCTTCTCTCCTCCGGCGTAGACCCGGCCGCCGAGCGCGTGGGCGAGCATCTGTGCGCCGAGGCAGACGCCGAGCACGTGCCTTCCTGCCCGCACCGCGTCCGCGATGAGCCTCGCCTCGTCCGGCAGCCAGGGGTATTGGTCCATCTCGTACACGGCCATGGGGCCGCCCATGACGACCAGGTGCGTGAAGGAGTCCGGCGGGGGCGTGGGTGCGCCGGGGGCAAGGATCGTATAGGGGATGCCCTCGCTGCGCAGATGGTCCTCGATGGTGCCGGGCCCCTCGTTCACGATGTTCTTGATGACGGCGACGCGCATCACTGCTCCTTTCGGGATCATGGTTCGGACGCCTTGGTGAAGAACAGAAAGGCCATGGTGGGCCTGCGGGACGAGACCTGCGTGACGAAGCGGATGCCGTCGAAGGTCCACCCCTTCCCGGTCCATTCGTTCAGGATCCGCTCGATCTCCTCGTCCGCGACCGTGCTCGTTTCGACGACCTTGTAGACCATGGGACAATTATACGGAGGCGAGCAGGGTTTTGCAACGCCCGGGCGGGCGCGGCGACATTTTCTGTTGCCATCAGGGACGGGAGCATCTATTATAATCCGCACCATGGCTGATCAACAATCCGTCCGCACCGGCCTCGACCTCATCGAGAAGCGCTGGCCCAAGGACCTCAAGGGCTGCCGCGCGGGTCTGCTCGCCCATCCCGCGAGCGTCGACCGCACCCTGGAACACGCCGCGGAGGTCCTGCGCCGATCGCTGAAGCTGCGGCTTGGGGCCCTCTTCGGGCCCCAGCACGGCATCGCCGGCCAGACCCAGGACAACATGGTCGAGTGGGAGGGTTTCCGGGACCCGGCAACCGGGCTCCCGGTCTACAGCCTCTACGGCAAGACGCGCAAGCCCGCGCCGGAGATGCTCGCCGATCTGGACGCCCTCGTGGTCGATCTGCAGGACGTGGGCAGCCGCTACTACACCTTCATCTGGACCCTGGACCTCTGCATGGAGGCCTGCGCAGCAGCAGGCAAGGCCGTGGTCGTGCTCGACCGGCCGAACCCGATTGGCGGCCGCGCCGTCGAGGGACCGCTGCTGGAGAGCGCCTTCGCGTCCTTCGTGGGCCGCCGTCCTCTGGCGATCCGGCACGGCATGACCATCGCCGAGATCGCCCGTTTCCTGCACGACTCCTGGCACCGGGGCCTCGACCTCCGCATCATCCCCATGGAGGGATGGCGCCGCGACCGATGGTTCGACCAGACCGGCCTCCCTTGGGTCCTTCCCTCCCCGAACATGCCGACCTTCGACACGGCCCTGGTCTACCCCGGCATGTGCCTGCTCGAAGGCACGAACCTCTCCGAAGGCCGCGGCACCACCCGGCCCTTCGAGATCTTCGGCGCGCCCTTCATCCATTCCGAGACGCTCGTCGCGCGGCTCCGCGACTTCCGGCTTCCCGGCGTGGTCTTCCGGCCGCTCTCCTTCCAGCCCACCTTCCAGAAGCACGCGGACGCGCTCTGCCACGGCGCGCAGATCCACGTGACGGACCGCGAGCGGTTCCGGCCGTTTAAAACCGGCGTCGCAATCCTGAAGGCGATCCACAACACCTGGCCGCGCGACTTCGCCTGGAAGCAGCCGCCCTACGAGTACGAGGAGGTGAACCTGCCGATCGACATCCTCAGCGGCACGGACCGGCTCCGGAAGGAGATCGAGGCCTGGAAGGACCTGGATGCGATGGAGGCGTGGTGGAAGGAAGAGGCGAAGGAGTTCATGAAGACGAGGAAGAAGTACCTGCTGTACGCCTAAGGCACCGGGGACAAGGCGTCTTCCCTACCGTGCAGCATGCACCTGCAATATGGCGTCGATGTGGGCGTCGCAATGTTCCAGGCCTGCCCCGTACGTCACCGCGCAAGCCGTAATGATGAGATCGACGGTCGGGACGGTTTCCCCAGCCTTCCTGCATTTCCGCGCGAGCGTACGCGCAGTGTCCCAAACCGCCGGCGTAGTGTCCAGACAGGGGATGTCCTTCTCCAGTTCCGCCAATTTCCGCTTTTCATAATCGCCCCAGGCGCCGTTCCACAGTTCGACGAGCACCACCTCGCACACCGCTGCGCGGCCGTCGGTCAACAATGTCAGGACCCGCTCCCGAACGGTTTTGCTGCCCTTTGACCGCAGGGCCTCCACCCAGCTTGAGGTGTCGATGAGGACTATTTCTTTTTCCACCGTCGTTCATCCCTCATGAGGCCGAGGTCTTTCTGATCCATGAAATCGTCGAACGTGCCGAGCATCCTGCCCAGCTCCGCGAGACGACGCCTTTTGTTGAACTCCCGCAGCGCCGCCAAAACCGCCTCTTTCTTGGTCTTCGCCCCGGTGTTCTTGATAGCTTCCCGCAGCTCCTCATCAGGAATATCTATTGTGGTTTTCATGCTTCTATTTTAGTCAATTGAATATTCCCTGTCAATCTGTTTCATATTCCACAGAAAGGAGAGCCGCCTTCCGCCCATGGCATAAGGTTATCGCTGCGGCTTTCCTCGCCCCTCCCCCCTCTGCCTGCGCCCAGCGCTAATGAGTGCAACGCGCGAATGTAGGCTGTGCGAAGCGCGAATGCAGGGTGTGTCCTCAGTGGTGAAAAATATTTTTGCCGTGTAAGAAGTTTCCGCTCTTAACCCCAGGTAGTAACGATGTTGTCGTAGGTTTCCTCGCCCTTCCCCCTCGGCGTCCTCTGCGGTGAGAAAAGGTTTTGCTGTATGCTGTAAAGGGTTGCGCTTACCCCACTGTAATATGATTTTGACTCCCTCTGTGTCCTCTGACTGTGCCCAGCGATTACGATTGCGTAAGCGAGAGTGCAGGGTATGGTGAAGAAAGTTTTCCCTGATCAGCCCTTCTTGAATATCTTGTAGATCGCCGCGAAATCCTCCTGTCCGATACCCATCTCGAAGGTCCTCGCATACAGCTCCTTGGTCATGGCCCCGGTAAAGCACGACCGCTTCTGCTCATAGGCGAGGTCCATGACGCACTGGAGGTCCTTGTAGATCAGGGCATTCGAAAAATGGGTCGAAAAATCCCCTTCCAGGAGCTTCCCCTTCTTGGCATTGAGCACCAGCGAGTTGCCGCCCCCAACGGAGAGGATGTCGAGGACCTCTTTCTTCTCTATCCCCGCTGTCTCACCCAGGGACAGGGCCTCGGCAAGGGTGGCCATGATGCCGCCCAGGGCAAGGTTGTTGATGAGCTTCATCTTCGTGGCAAGGCCGGGCTTTTCGAGGAAGAAGATGTTCTTCCCGAGGTTCTCTAAGATAGGCTTGACCCGCTCATAGCCAGCCTTCTCGCCGCTCACCACGATCGTCAGGTTCCCCTGCTGCGCAGGCACCACGCTTCCCAAGACCGGGGACTCGATATAGGTCGCCCCTGCTTTCCTGCAGAGGTCGTGGAACACCGGCGCTTCCTTGAAGTGGTTCGTGGTAATGTCCACGATGGTCTTGCCGGACATTGTGCCCGAGAGGAGCCCGCCCTCGCCGGTCAGCACGGAACGGACTGCGTTGCTGTCGAAGAGGCAGAGGAAAACGATGTCGGCAGCGGCAAGAACAGCAGCAGGCGTTGCCGCTTTCGCAACCTTCATGCCCTCCGCCTTCGCCGGCGTGCGGTTCCAGACCGTCAGCGTATGGCCGGAATCCAGAAGCCGTCCCGCGATCGCTTTTCCCAGATGGCCGAGGCCGATGAATCCTACCTGCATGGCGTCCTCCTCCGTTCGATGCCGATACGACGTCACGATGACAAAGAATAAGAACAGGAGAGCACTACTGCCCCGCAAGCCCCCCCCAGGGATCGCTAAGCCGCCGTCGCGCGCTTGTCCTCCACCCGCGAGCAGGATCACCGGCTTGTTGCGTCAAGGAGGAAATCGGGCTGTCGCCCCGGCAGTTCCTTCCATAGGAAAGAGGTCCTCCCGTTGGGGCCTCCTCAGGGCTGACGGGTGCGCGGCGCATCGTCTCGATGGCGAACCGCCGCGCCTCACCTCATGCCCGGGCCTGTTTCAGCGCCTCTTTGATCTTCTCGGACTTCGGATTGTATTTCAGCGCGTCCTGGAAGACGGCGACCGCCTTTGCCTTGAGCCCGTACTTGCTGTAGAAGCTCCCCAGTTCCAGGGCATAGGTAACGTTTGCCGGCGCCAGCGCCGTGGCCCGGACAAAAAACTCCTCCGCCTCCCTGCCGCGCCGCGGCATACGAGACAGGGCGAGCCCCCGGTAGAAAAGAAATTGCGCATTCATCGGATCGAGCGCGGCGGCCGCCTGGAACATCTCTTCGGCTGCCGGGAACTCCTGTTCCTTATACCGCTGCAGCCCTTCCTCGAAGCAATCGATCGCGGACTTTCTGCGCACCGGCGCGGCCGCCGGCTCCGCCGGGCCGGTGCGCCGGTGCGCGCCGCTCGCCAGGTCGCGGTCGTACTGGCCGCGCGTGTCCGCATTGCTGAGCGTTGCGTAGGCCTCCGCAAAGGCCTTGGTCAGCGCCTCGAGCTTTCCCCGCATTTCGCTCATGAGCGGGCCGAAGTGCTGGTCCGGGTGAAAGCGTTTTGCCCTGTGGAAGTACGCCCGCTTGATCTCCGGCTCCGTGCTGTCCGGAGCGACGCCGAGTATCTCGTACTGGTTCCGCCGTTTCAGGCCTTCGTACGCCTCCTGGACCTCCTCCCGCGTCAGCGACGATGCCCCTGCGTTCGCCGAGTCCCGGTCGTCCCAGGCGAGTGTTTCGGCCAGCGATTCGATGACGGGCGCCTCAGGCTTCGGCGGCGGGCCGGCGACCGCCTTCCCCGGTTCCGGGACCGGGCCCTGCCCGACCGCCGTGCCGCAGACGAACGGCGCCTCTCCCGCGGCGCGGATCTCCCCCGCCTCGACCATACGGAGCGCCACCAGCACGGACAGCGCCTTCTGCGCGGTCTGGACGCCGACGTTCGCGCTGCAGCAGAGCTCCTCGATGCTCTTCTTCCCATCGATGAGCGAGAAGATCATGCGCTGGATCGGGTCGAGGTCGGCGCCCTGGAAGAGCAGCGCGGGATCGGCGACGTGCCGGACGACTGCGTTGCGCGACGGGAGCACCGGATCTCCCCCTGCTTCGCGCAGGCCCTCGATGATCAGGTTCCCGATGCTCATCTGGAGCGGAATGATGTCGTAATCGGGCAGCGGCCCTTCGTCGAATATGTAGTAGCCGTCACGCCAGGCAAGGAGGCTGGTGAGGATCTGCCGGACCTGCGCCTTGACGCCGGCGACCAGGTCCTGCGGGGAGAGGATCTCCAGCTCCACGAGTACCCGCCCCTGCCTCCTCCCGGACTTGAGAACGATCTCCGACGACCGGTCGAACTGCTCCTGGGTGATGGCGCCCGTGCGGAGCAGAAGCACGCCCAGCCAGTCATCCCGCAGGTTGGACGACGCGAATACCACCTCGCCCTGGGAGAAATATGCCTTCTTGACCGTGTGTTCCCGGGCGACGACGAGCGAGCCCGTCGTCTTCCGCCCGTGCAGCCCCTGAAACAGCCAGGGGATCGTGAAACCGGTGATCGTCCCCGCGATGGGCATTATGCCGGAAGATCCGTCAGCCATGTCGATTTACTCCTTCGATGCTTCTTGATTTGTTTCAAATGGAGGGAAGGGGATGGGATTGCTTTCCCCGCGATCGCGCGCGCCCAGCGCTCTTGCGGCCCGTTTGTCGAGCTTGCCGGCATCGATGTCATTTTCGATCTGGCGATCCCATTCTCCGGCATCGAATTTCACGAACCGGCTCCGGAGAGCAGCGAGTTCGTCGCGGGAAAGGTCTTGCATCTCTTTTTCCAGCGCTTCAACTTTGCTTCCCATAACAGACGGCTCTGTTTACCGATACTATTCTAGCCAAAGGGCCGCATAAAATCAATCGATGATCGGCGGCGTGCAGGGCGCCGCATCGGTTTTTCCCGAACAACGGTCAGGCCGCAAGCCCCGCATGGAGGGTTCTTTACCAGGGCAGTCTGTTTCGCGGATTCCCGTCACCCCTGCGGGCCCAGGAGCGTCGTAAACTCGACCTGCACCGTCTCGCTTCCGTCCGAGATCCAGGCCGTATGGTCCTGGATCGTGACCTGCAGCTTCATCGTTCGCTTGGCCAGCCTGGCCAGCGCCGCCGGCGCGTCAGCAGCCAGAGAGATCACGCTCAGGTTCCCGAGCTTCCCCAGGCTCTCTTTCGCGTGGCTCCACCAGACCGTCTCTGCGTGGCCGGCAAAGGGATAGACAACAACCTGCTTCGCCCGTCCGCAGGCCTTGCGCACCTGCTTCTCGTCCGGCTGGGCCAGATCGATCCAGAGGTCGATCGCGCCGGTCAGGTCCCGCTGCCAGAGGTCGGGCTCGTCGATGCCCCCGATCTTGTCGCCGAACAGGAGGTCGTCGTGGGCATGGAGCGCCCAGACCAGGAGTCGCACCATCATGCGCTCGTCGTTCTCCGAGGGATGGCGCGCAAGGGTCACGCTGTGGTCGTGATAGTAGTTGCGGTTCATGTCGGAGATCGACAGGTCCGCTTTGAAGACGGTCGCTTTCAGGGCCATAGGTCAGGGATAGGGGGATTGCGGAAAAGGAAGCGAAGACGATTCTGAGGGCATTTGTATTGAGATAGTAGCTTGGATCGGTCCGACCTGAGTCGCTACTCGGATGCTTCCGCTTGAGCTTCTCCGCCCGTCTCCACGGCTTCCTGCTCCGCCGATGCTTCCGACGGCTGCTCCCCTTCCGGCGCCGTCTTTTCGGTGCTTCGCTCCAGCTTCCGCTGCCGCTTTTCCTCGTTCTTCTTCTGCTTGGCGATCTCCCGCTGACGTTTCTGGAAATTGTAGTTCGGTTTCCCCACGCGCACACTCCTTGTATTTGATGATTTTGTTTGCTGCACTATACAATGATGCAACAAGAATGTAAAGCAGAGAGCGTCCGGTGATCGTCCCGGACGCGAGAAAACCGGAGAAGTAAGGGGTGCGTTGCTCCTTCCGTACAATCTCTTTCTCACCTACATACTATTGCGACGGCCATCTGCAAATTTCGCAAACTTCAGATCGTATCTAAGAACGTCGAGTTGAGCCCCGGGTTTGCGTAGCGCGGGACTCGGAAGACATGTTGGAAGACTAAGCTGTTTTCCAGTGCAGCGCGAGCTTCTTATGCGATGCAGCGCAATCTCTGAGGTAGAGGTTAATAAGAGTCTGGTATGGAACGCCAAGTTCCTGCGCTAGTTTCTTGAAATAACTGATAGTACCCTCATCCATCCGGAGGGTTACTTGACGTTTGAGTCTGCGCGCATATGGGTTTTTCGCCGCTTTTGAAAAGTCATACTCTTTTCTCATATTCATCACCTTTCCCAATAACGTTTTTGTTCGCTGCGAGTTGCCTTTCTCGCAGATATGATCCTGATAATCTCATCGCTTTTCCTGTAACAATGGCATACTGCTAATATACGGATTTTGGCACTCAAGCCGAGAAGGATAAAACGGTCTTCGTCAGCAAAGTGGTCAGGATCATGGATCACCAAAGCGTTCTCGTCGAGAAAAACAACTTGCGCTTCCTCGAATGAAATGCCGTGTTTGCGTTTGTTCTCAATATTTTTATCGGTATCCCACTCAAAACGAAGCGGGTTCATAATTACATTGTAAATATAATATCGGGACTTGTCAAACTGATTTTGGGCCGGGAGTTGTGTGCAGATAATAGAATTTGGGGCCTACCCTCAGAAAATAGTACGATTTCCGATTAGAGTGTGGCATGTGTATTAGCTGTGCGTTGATTGTTTAATTCCAGA
>JBJKRX010000088.1:0-8642 GCA_046704425.1 Nitrospirota bacterium | reverse complement strand
AAAATACCCTGATTGAATTTCCTCAACGGTTTGCATTTCGCAGTATGATCTTGAAGCTTGGTATGCGTTCGTAATTTGGTGCTTGGTTCTTGGAGCTGAGTAACCCCTATGCCTGCCGTTCGTCTGGAAGACATCGTTGAGCGGATGCAGCGCACCAATCCCGGCGCTGACGTGGACCTGCTGCGCCGGGCCTACATCTTTTCGGCAAAGGCCCACCAGGGCCAGACGCGCCTGTCCGGCGAACCCTACCTGAACCATCCCATCGAAGTGGCATCCATCCTCGCGGACATCGTTCTCGACGTGGCCACCGTTGCCGCCGGACTCCTGCACGATACGGTCGAGGACGCCGGCGTCACCGTTGAGGACATCCGTTCCCTCTTCGGCGACGAGGTGGCCGTGCTCGTTGACGGGATGACCAAACTGAGCCGGATCGAGCTCCAAAGCCGCGAACAGCGCGAGGCGGAGAACTTCCGCAAGATGATCGTGGCCATGGCGCGGGACATCCGGGTCATCCTGATCAAGCTGGCGGACCGGTTGCACAACATGCGCACCCTGACGTACCTCCCGCCGGACAAGCAGAAACGGATCGCCCAGGAAACGCTCGACATCTACGCGCCGCTGGCGAACCGGCTCGGCATGTCCAAGATCAAGATCGAGCTCGAGGACCTCTCGTTCATGTTTCTCAATCCCGAGGCCTACGCGGACCTTGTGCGCAAGGTCACCCAGCGCCGCATCGAACGCGAGACCTACATCAACGAACTGATCGAGATCGTGAAGCGCCAGCTCGCCGAACACGGGTTCCGCGGCGAGGTGAAGGGACGTCCCAAGCACTTCTACAGCATCTGGCAAAAGATGCAGAAACAAGGGATCTCCTTCGAGGACGTCTACGACCTCATCGCCATCCGCATCATCACCGACACCAAGGTGAACTGTTACGCTATCCTGGGCCTCATTCACTCGCTCTGGACGCCGGTGCCCGGGCGCTTCAAGGACTTTATCGGCGTTCCCAAGTCAAACCTCTACCAGTCGCTGCACACGACCGTGATCGGTCCCAAGGGAGAGCGCGTCGAGTTCCAGATCCGGACCGAGGAGATGCACCGGATCGCCGAGGAAGGCATCGCCGCGCACTGGCGGTACAAGGAGCAGACCATCAGCCAGCGCGAGGAGAAGCAGTTCGCTTGGCTGCGCCAGCTCCTGGAATGGCAGCACGACGTGCCGGACGCACGGGAATTCATGGAGACGGTGAAAGGGGACCTGTTCCCCGACGTGGTCTACGTATTCACCCCCCGTGGCGACGTGAAGGAGCTGCCGCAGGACTCCACGCCCGTGGACTTCGCCTACTCCGTGCATACGGACATCGGCCACCAGTGCGTGGGCGCCAAGGTGAACGGCCGGATCGTCCCGCTCAAGTACCTGCTCCGGAACGGCGACCGGATCGAGGTCATCACCCAGACCGGCCATACGCCGAGCAGGGACTGGCTCAAATTCGTCAAGACGTCCAAAGCGCGGACCCGGATCAAGTCCTGGCTCAAGGCCGAGGAGCGCCGCCGCAGCATCCTGCTCGGGAAGGAGCTACTCGAAAAAGAGCTCCGCAAACACGAGCTCAATCCCGCGCGCGTCTTCAAGTCGGACGCGCTCCTCGTAGCGGCAACCGAACTGTCGCATAACACCCTTGATGACCTGCTTGCCGCCATCGGGTACGGCAAGGTGTCCGCCCATCTGGTGGCGAACAAGCTCTCCCCGGACAAGCCGCACATCGAACCGGTGCCGAAAAAGCCGCCGCAGCGCAAGACCAAGACCGCCGGCGGAGGGATGAAGATCAGCGGCATGGACAACATGCTGATCCATATCTCCAAATGCTGCAACCCGGTGCCGGGAGATACGATCATCGGGTTCATTACGCGGGGAAGGGGGGTCTCGGTCCATACTGCGGACTGCCCGAATATCGGAGAACTCACCTTCGATAAGGACCGTCTGATCGACGTGTCCTGGGGCGACTTCCAATCCAACGCAAATCAGGTGAAGATCCTCGTGCTGACCGAAGACCGGCCGGGACTCCTGGCCAGCGTATCCTCGTCCATCAGCGCTGCGGAGGCCAATATCACCCACGCCGAGGCATCGGTGAACGAGGAAAAGCAGGCATCCTTCAGCTTCACCCTGGATATCAGGGACGTGGAACACCTCAACAAGATCATTAAGAACATAGCGGGCATAAAAGGCGTCATCGACGTCAAGCGGGTAAAGACAGGATGAACATCGCCAAACAAAAAACGTTTACTTTATGTTAAATTAACGTATTGTTATCAATTAGTTATATAGAATTATTCATGTTATTCTGGAGGTATTATGGAACGCGTTATCGTAAGTACTGACAACGCACCCAAGGCGATCGGCCCCTATTCTCAGGCAGTTGGTGCAGGGGGGTTCGTGTTCCTCTCCGGCCAGATCCCCCTCGATCCCAGAACCGGCGTCCTGGTGCCGGGAACGGTGCAGGATCAATGCAGAACCGTGCTGGAGAATGCCGGGGCCATCCTGACTGCGGCAGGGTGCGGGCTTCGGAACGTGGTGAAGGTCGTGATCTATCTTCGGGACATGGGGGATTTTTCGGCGATAAACGAGGTATACGGGTCCTTCTTCCCCTCCGAGCCGCCTGCACGGGCAACGATCGAGGTGTCCAGGCTCCCCAAGGATGCATCCTTGGAAATGGATTTCATCGCATGGAAGGGATGATCCTACAACAAGGCTCCGCTCTTTTTCTTCTGCCTGAGACGGCTGTTTGACTTCCCTCCGGCTTTCCCGGTATCACTTCCGGACATGGGTATGGTTGAAGATATGGTCAGGGCAGTAGCCCAGACCGCCGCAGTCCGGGCAATAACGAAACTGGATATAGGGATCGGAAATGTCGGTCTTCCCGCAGACCGCGCAGGTATGGAAGGGCTCCCGGCTGCGCGCGAACTGGCTCGCCTGTTTTATCATACGCCATCTGCCGCTTTTCATCCGCCAGAAGATGTCGTTCCCGAAAAAGAGGAAGAAATTGCCGATGGACGCGAGCACCAGCAGGCGCGTCAGCCAGTCGCCGGTGAGCAGCTCGTAGCCGTAGTAGATCCAGGTGAGAAGCGCCAACCACTTGATCCTGACCGGCAGGAGAAAGAACAGGTAGAGCTGGAACTCCGGGTAGAGAAAGGCGAAGGCCAGGAAGACCGAGACACCGAGAAAAATGTTGGTCGCCGCGCCGAAGGGGATCACGAACGCCACGGCCACGGTCAGGAGATAACCGGTCAGAAGGAAGAGATTGTACCGGAAGGCCCCCCAGTGCCCTTCCAGGGCGGACCCCATGAGATAGAAAAGGTACCAGGCAAAGAAGGCGAAAAATATGTTCGTGAGCGGAGGAATGAACAGAAAGGTAAGAAGCCGCCACCATTCGCCTTCGAGGACCAGAGCAGGCACCAGCACGACGCGCTCGAGCCGGAACCGGCCTGCCAGGACGAACAGGTAGAACAGCACCTGGCCGATCACGAGGTACAAGGTGATATTCGGAATGGCGTATCGCCGGAATTTGCGCTCCAGTCTGTCGATGAGTTTCATGCCTCGACCCTTCTCCGGCGATCCTGCCGGGTACGTAAAAACAGCGGAACAGCTCGCTTCGTATTCAGGAAACCGGCTCTCCGCATATGACACGAATTCGCCCGTCGTCTGCGAATTCCGCCTCGAACTGCTCACCGGTTGCAAGCGTGCCGATTACGGCCCGACCGCGCTCCGCGAAGGGAAGCCCCGTGATGGTGAAGTAGGAACGGAGCGTGCGCCGCGGGTCCACCTCGTAGCGCGCCACGATATCCGTAAAATGACGCGCAAGCCGGGCACGATCGAATGACGGTCCTCGGTCGATTGCCTCACCGAAGAGCAGGAGATAGGCTGCGCCGCCTTCATACGCGTCCCGGAAAAAACAGCTCGCCTGCGCCACCTGCACCGCGATGAGGGCGATGGCGTTCCCGTCCGCCACATCGAGGTCCGTGGCGGGGGACGTAAATACGGCGACGCCTTCGCGCGCTCCCCATTCCCGCAGTGCGAGGGAGGTCTGGACGATATTCGGATGCAGTTCGGTCTGCTCCTCGGCCCAGGCCCAGAGCCACGTGAAGGTATTGTCCGATTCCGTGCCGAGGACCTGCAGGGAGAATTCGTATCCCGAAGCGAAACGGACCTTCCCGGCATCGAGCAAGAGGTCGTAGGGGCCGTCTCCGGCAACGCCGGCGAGACGATCCTGTTTCTCCAAGGCCGCCAGGGCGTATCGTTCCAGCGCGGCGAGCATCGTGTGGCGAGGGTCCATGCGAGATCCTTTGGGGAACAGCCGGGCATCGGCGGGTATCGGCGTTCTGCGGTACTATACGCATACGATACGGTCGCTGTCAAGGCGCGGCCGGAGCCGCAGGAGAGCCGCCGTGAAATATTCATTTGCAATTCCGGTCACGATCGAGTACTATTCCTCCCCAAGATGGCTCGCCGGATCGCATTTCTCTTTTCGATTCTTCTGCCGATCGCGTTCCTGCCGATCGGTTGCGCTACCTCCTCCCATCCTTTTGTCTCCGATGAAATGCAGCAGGTCGATGCCGCTACTCCATCCGGTGCACTGCGGTCTCAATCATCCGGCACGACCGTTTCTTCTGCCGACGACGCTGTCGACGCATCCCAGGATCCCCAATCGCTTCTGGACGGGGCATTGGAACTGATCGAATCGGCCCAGGACCTCTGGACGTCCGGAGACCGGGACGGCGCGATCGACGCCCTGGACCAAGCCTATGCGGCGTTGCTCGACGTCCCCGCGGACGCCGACCCCAAGGCGCTGCAGCAGAAGGAAGACCTTCGGTTCGTAATCTCGAAACGGATCATGGAGATCTATGCGGCCCGCTTCACCTCGACAAAGGGGACGGCCAAAGAGATTCCCATGGTGATGAACGAATACGTGGAACGGGAGATCAAAGCGTTCCAGGGACCCGATCGGGATTTCTTCCTGGAGTCCTATGAGCGTTCCGGACGCTACCGCGACATGATGGTCAAGGCGTTCCATGACGCGGGTCTGCCCGAGGACCTCGCGTGGTTGCCGCTGATCGAGAGCGGGTTCAAAGTTCGCGCCATGTCGCGCGCCCGGGCGCTCGGTCTCTGGCAGTTCATTCCCTCGACGGGATACAAGTACGGTCTGATGCGGAATGGGTGGGTGGACGAACGGCTGGACCCGGAAAAATCCACGGCTGCGGCGATCGCCTACCTCAAGGAACTCCATCAGATCTTCGGGGACTGGGCCACGGTCCTGGCTGCGTACAATTGCGGCGAAGGCGAAGTCCTACGGGCGATCCGCAGCCAGAAGATCAACTACCTGGACAATTTTTGGGACCTCTACGGACGGCTGCCGAGTGAGACTGCGCGCTATTACCCGCGGTTCCTGGCGACGTTGACCATTCTGAAGGATCCGGCAAAATACGGATTCACGCTTCCGGAACCCGATCAGCCGATC
The DNA here is from genome assembly GCA_046704425.1 of Nitrospirota bacterium. Classification (GTDB taxonomy): domain Bacteria; phylum Nitrospirota; class UBA9217; order UBA9217; family UBA9217; genus JBJKRX01. The sequence continues at coordinate 3,136 of JBJKRX010000088.1, read as the reverse complement.
TCCAGCCAGGTGGTGACCGTGGAAAGACCGGTCCTGCTCGCAAAGATCGCCGCCAAGATCGGCTGCTCGAAAACCGATCTCTGCGACCTGAATCCGGAGTTGCGGATCCAGGCCACCCCCCCGACGCCCTACGGGCTCAAGGTGCCGGAAGGGACGCAGAACGAACTGCTTGCCTCCATCGACTCCCTGCCGCGCTGGGTGCCGCCCAAACACTTCTATGTGGTGCATCGCGTCCGGCGGGGCGAGACCCTCTCCGTGATCGCGCGGCACTATCGCACGAGCGTCCAGCGCATCATCGACGCCAACAACCTCCGGAGCAGGAGAATGATCCGCATCGGGCAGCGTCTCCGGATTCCGCTCCGCAGCGCCAGCTAAGACCGCTCCACCATCTCGATCCTTCTCCGGATCTCGTCGGGGATCGCGATCTTCCTTCCCGCTTCGTAATCGTACATCACGATCACGCCGTCGCCTTCCGCTGCAACCTTCCCGTGTGTGCGGCTTACGATCACGTACTGCATGGTAAATCGATCCTCATCGACCGCCGTAACGCGTGTCCCCACCCGGACCGTATCGGGATAGGTGAGCGGCAAACGGTACCGACAGCTCGTGGAGCCGAGGATGGGTCCGATACCCGTGCGCACCTTGAACGCATGCAGCCCGATCCGCTCGGCATAGGCGATCCGCGCCGCCTCGAACCACCGAAAGTACACGACGTTGTTCACGTGCTGGTAGGCATCCATGTCCGTCCAGGCGACCGGAATCTCCACGGATACCGGGAAGCCGGACAGCGGATCATCCTTTTCTGTTTCGTCGTTCATAGTACGATTGTAACACGGAGGAGCCAGAGGGGGGCGATCAGGCCAGCGATACGGCGCCTGCGCCGAGGATCGCCTCGAGTTCTTCGACCAGCCGGTCGTTCGGATTGACCCGGATCTCGCGTCCCACCGAGATGAGCGAATCCTTTCGTGAGGGGTTCCGGAGGCGAAGGTAGACGGGGACCGCACCGGTATGCCGCAGCAGGACCTCCCTGACCTTCAGGAGATCGTCCTGCGTCAGGCCGGTGGCGCTCAGCAGGACGTCCATGCGCGTTGCGCCTTTTTTCTTGACCTCCGCGAGCAGATGGATGCGCAGGGCCTTGATCTTGTTGCCTTGCTCGCTCTTGTCGAGCTGACCGGCGACGATGAGCGGGGTGTCGGTCAGGAGCAGGTGCTGGCTGGTCTTATAGAGATCGGGGAAGACGATGGTCTCGACCGTTCCGCCCAGGTCCTCAAGGCTGAGGATCGCCATCTTGTCGCCTTTCTTGGTCATTTTGGGCTTCAGCCCGGCGATGATGCCGCAAACGGTCACCTCCTTCCCATCGGGGACCGCGTCGAGCGTGTCGGTCGTGGCAGTCCCGTAGCGCCGGATGTCGTCTTGGTAGGCGGCGAGAGGATGGCCGGAGATGTAGAATCCCACGCTCTCCTTCTCGAAAGCGAGGAGTTCGCTCTCCTTCCACTCGGGAACCTGCGGCAGCTCCGGATCGCGGTGCTCTTCGAGGGAGTCGAAGATGCTGAACTGGCCGATGGCTTCCTGTTCCTGGGTCCGGACCCCCTGATCCATCAGCATATCGATGCCGGCTGTCATCCGCGCCCGGGACGCGCCGGTGGCGTCGAAGGCCCCGCATTTGATCAGGGCCTCGACGACCCGCCGGTTCACCTTGCGCTGATCCACCTTCCGGCAGAATTCGGCGAGCGACGCGTAGGCGCCCTTCGCCTCCCGCGCCTCGATGATGGCCTCGATGGCTGCGCGCCCGATGTTCTTGACGGCCGCGAGCCCGAACCTGATCGATCCGATGGTGCTGCCCGGCTCGACGGTGTCGCGCTCGTGGGCCTCGACGACGGTGAAGTCCCAGCGGCTCTCGTTTACGTCCGGCGGCAGGATGGCGATTCCCATCTGGCGCGCCTCGTAGATGTACTTCACCACACGGTCCGTGTCCTGGACCTCGCTCGTGAGCAGTGCGGCCATGTACTCGACCGGATAGTGGGCCTTGAGGTAGGCGGTCTGGTAGGTGATGAGGGCGTAGGCCGCGCTGTGAGACTTATTGAACCCATACTCGGCGAACTTCGCCATGAGATCGAAGATCGCCTCGGCCTTCCGCAGATCGACACCCTGCTTCTTCGCGCCTTCGAGAAAGGGGACCTTCTCCTTCTTCATGACCTCGGGGTCCTTCTTCCCCATGGCGCGCCGCAGCAGGTCGGCCCCACCCAGGGAATAGCCCGCGAGGGTCCGGGCGATCTGCATCACCTGTTCCTGGTAGACGATCACGCCGTAGGTGTCCCGCAGGATGGGTTCGAGCTGCGGCAGCTCGTAGGTGATCTTGGTCTGTCCTTTTTTGCGCTTGATGAAGTCGTCCACCATACCGCTCTGGATCGGGCCGGGTCGATAGAGGGCGTTGATGGCGATCAGGTCCTCGAAGCACTGGGGCTTCATCTTGATGATGATGTCGCGCATGCCCGAGGATTCAAGCTTGAACACGCCGCCCGTCTCGCCGCGGCCCAAGAGCTCGTAGGTGCGGGGATCGTCGAGCCGGAGCCTGCCGACCGAGAACGGCTCGGTCGAGGCCAGGGGAGCGCGCTGCAGCCGCTGGTTGATCAGGTCCTCGGCCTTGCGGATGACCGTGAGGTTCCGGAGCCCGAGAAAGTCGAACTTCACGAGTCCGATCTTCTCCACGCCCTTCATATCGAACTGGGTCGTCACCTCGTCCTTGGGCGTCTTGAAGAGGGGGACGTATTCGGTGAGCGGCTCCTCGGAGATGACCACACCCGCAGCGTGCTTCGAGGCGTGGCGCACCTGCCCTTCGAGGTGCAGGGCGATCTCCATGAGCTCCGCCATGCGCGGGTCACGCTTCGTGATCTCCTTGAGCTTCGGCTCCTGCTCAAGGGCCTCCTTGAGCGTGATGTTCAGCTTGTTCGGGACGAGCTTCGCAAGCTTGTCGCATTCCGCGTAGCGGATGTCCAGCACGCGGCCCACGTCGCGGATCACGCCCTTGGCCATCATGGTGCCGTAGGTGATGATCTGGGTCACGTGGTCCTGGCCCTACTTCTCGGTAACATACATCTAAACTTCGTCCCGCCGCTCCTGGCAGAAGTCTCCGTCA
>JBJKRX010000087.1:0-52422 GCA_046704425.1 Nitrospirota bacterium | reverse complement strand
GCTCCGCAGGGGGCGCCGACGGCACGGGGGCGGCCGCAGGCTGCGGCGGTGCTGCTGACGCGGCAGTCGGTTCTTCCTGCGCCTGGGATGCGGGTGGGATGACCGGTGGCGCCGGCAGGGTCGGTTTCGGGAGCGGCGGCGGGATGGGCGCAGGTTTCGGACGCGCTCCCGGCTTTTCGAGGGTCGAGGAGAACTTCCCGATCAGCGCTGCCGCCTTTTTCTTGCGTTCATCGCTGGACAGGGCCGCGGACGTCTCTTTCTCCTTCTTCGCCTTTTCCTTTTCCTTGCGGACGGTCTTGAGCTTGTCGATCAGGGACTTGGTTTCTTTGTCGTCGAGGCCGCTGGACGCAGTCTTTCCCTTGATGCCCATCTTCTCGAGCACCGAGATGAGGTCCTTGCTTTCGACTCCCATTTTTTTTGCCAGCTCGTGCACCCTGATCACGGTCATAAAATCACATACCCCCGAAACAATGTGGATCGATTGTGAATGGTTATTTTACTCTCCTACTCCTCATTTATCAAGCCTTTTAATCGTTCCGCCTCGCGCATAAGCGCGTCGGCGAGCCCTTTGTCCGTAATTGCCATGACCCCGACCAGTTCCCGCCCCACCAGTGCACCGAGTTCGCTCCGCGTGCTGAAGGTCACCCGGCGGGAGACCCCGGCGTCCGCCGGGAATTGCTCCCGCGTGCCCGCGGACAGGTCCTCAGCAAAAACCAGAAGCTCGATACGTCCTTTTTCCAGGGCATCCGTGACCGCCGACGTGCCTGACGCAAGCCTGCCCGCCTTCGCCGCCATGGCGATGAGGGAACGCATTTTGTCCCGGATGGCGAGGCACAGGCCCTCCGTGAAGCGTTCCTCGTCGGTCAATGCGACCGTACGCCGGAGGGACCGGCTGAGCGCCTTGCCCTGGACCGCCTTCGCGATGCACTCACGTTGCGGACAGACGTAGGCGGCGCGGCCGGGCAGCTTTCCCCGGTAATCGATGACCACGCCTGCGGGACCGGCGACGAGCCGGACGACCTCGTCCTTTCCCTTCACGCCGCGGCACCCGATGCAGGTCCTTTGCGGAGAGCGGCCCATGGAGGCGGTCCTAGGCGTTGCGCAGGGCCCGGGCGGACACCAGGATCTTTTGGGCGGTCTTCTCGCCGATGCCCGGGACCGCCAGAATCTCCTCGTCGGACATGGCCGCGATCTTCTCGATCGTATCGTACCCCGCGTTCCGGAGCTCTTCCGCGATCTTCGGCCCCACGCCTTCGATGACGGTCAATGCGTCCTTGACGGCTTCGCTCCCGTCCGCCGCTTCCACGCCCTCGGCAGGGGCCTCCTGCTCCTCCGCGGCCTCGGTTTCCTCCGCCATCTTACGGGTCTCCTCGACGATGGCTGCCTCGATCTCCTGCTCGCGCTCCTTCTGCCGTTCCTGGTCGTATTCGGACTCGCTCAGGATGTCGATCTTCCATCCCGTGAGCCGCGCGGCAAGCCGCACGTTCTGTCCCTTCTTGCCGATGGCGAGGGAGAGCTGCGAATCCGCCACCACGGCGAGGGCGGACCGGTCTTCCTCGGTCACGCCGACCTTCTCGACCACCGCCGGGCTCAGGGCCTTGGCGATGAAGATGCGCGGGTCCTCGGACCAGGGGATGATATCGATCTTCTCCCCGCGCAGCTCGCGCACCACGGCCTGCACGCGGGACCCCTTCATGCCCACGCAGGCCCCCACCGGGTCCACCTGCGAGTCCTTCGATGCCACCGCGATCTTGGTGCGGTCCCCTGCCTCGCGCACCACGCCCTTGATTTCCACGATATTCTCGTATATCTCGGGCACCTCCATCTCGAAGAGGCGCGCCACGAAATCCGGGTGCGCCCGGGAGAGCACCACCTGCGGCCCCTTGGAGGTGTCGCGCACCTCCAGAACGTAGGCGCGGACCCGGTCGCCCCGACGGTAGCCTTCGCGCGGCGCCTGTTCCCGCGCGGGCAGCACCGCCTCGGTCTTTCCCAGGTCGATGTAGTAGGCGCCCTTCTCGTGGCGCAGCACGATGCCGTTCACAAGCTGGCCGATCTTGTCGTTGAACTCTTGGAGGATGACGTCGCGCTCGGCTTCGCGCACCTTCTGGACGATCACCTGACGGGCCGTCTGGGCCGCGATGCGGCCGAACCCCTGGAACTCCACCTGGATCGGCACCTCTCCCTCCATCTGGGCCTCGGGGTAGAGCGACTGGGCCTCCTCCAGGGTGATCTCCTCTTCGGGATTTGCCACCTCCGGCACGACCTTCCGGTAGGCGTACATGACGATGTCTCCCCGTTTGGGGTCGATCTGCACCGCGATGCGCTGGGCGCCGTATTTCTTCTTCGCGGCGCTCACGAGCGCCGTCTCAACGGCCTCGATCACCATCTCCTTGGAGATGCCTTTTTCCTTGCTGATCTGGTCGATCACCTGGATCAATTCCTGGCTCATGGGTCCTTCGCCTCCTGCGTCGGGATACTTTCTTTCCGGAATCGATTGTTTCACCACTCCACGATGAGCGAGGCCGACGCGATCTCAGCGAGCGGGATTACCCGTGACCCGCCTTCCTCGAGATCGAGCGTGACCTTATCGTCAACAGCACCGGCGATCCTGCCGCGAAACACCTTCTGCCCCTCAAGGGGCCGGAAGGTCTTGATCTTTGCCAGTTTGCCCGTAAAGCGCGCGTAGTGCTCCGGCCGGGTGAGGGACCGGTCGAGGCCGGGAGAGGAGACCTCGAGGGTATAGGCGTGCGGGATCAGATCTTCCACATCCAAGGCGGCCGCGAGATCGCGGCTCACCCGCTCGCAGTCGTCCAGCGAAACTCCCTCTTCCCCCCGGTCGATGAAGACGCGGAGCAGCCACCGGGGCCCCTGCTTCCTGTATTCCAGGTCCCAGAGAGAGAGCCCGAGCGATCCCAGGATCGGCCCCACAAGCCGCTCTATCCGCTCTTCTGCTTCTCCCATCGCGCCCCCAAATAAAAAGAGTGGGCACAGTACCTGCCCACTCTCCGAAAGCAATACCCAGAGTGTTGCCATTTTTTAACACAGCATGCCGTGGATTGCAAGAAAAAAGTGCGTACTTCCCGGCTAGACGGAGGGGGCTGCGTCGCCGGGAAGGGCATCGTGAAACCACGCCGTCATGGAGGCGGTCCCTGCTGCGCCCTCGGCAGGCGCCCAGGCGGCGAGGTTTGCTTCTGCCGGCTGTCGATAGGGGCCGGCCTTGACCTCGAAAAAGACCGTGCCGCTTTCGAGCGAAACGATGGTGTGCCAGGCGGCCGTCGGGACCTCGGCGGCCGAAACGGGCCCCTTGGCCGCAAGCGTGGCCCGCTCGATCACCCGGCCCCTGTCGTCGAAGAGCAGAAGAACGGCCGAACCGCGCAGGAGCAGCATGACCTCGCTCGTCTCGGGTTCCCGATGCCGGTGCGGCCGTACGTAGGTCTCGGGCTCGATGGCCACACAGAGGCGCTGCACCGGGTCATCCAGTCGCGGATGGAGGTTGTGGTGCGCTCGCTTGCGCGGCGACGCCTTGGCCTTCTGGATCAGCCCGTCCAGGAGATTCTGGTCGATATACTGCATGGTCCTAGCGGCCTCCGATCGAAAGCTCAGCAATCAAAAGCGAGGGGCTCCCGATCCTGCCCGAGAACCGGAGGTCCGCGCCGACGGAGGCGATATTCTTCAGAAGATCGATGATATTGCCCGCGATCGTGATCTCGCGCACCGGAAAGGCCCTGGCGCCCTTCTCGATCCAGAAGCCCGTGGCGCCTACGGAGAAATCGCCCGAGATGGGATTGGCGGTGTGCATGCCCATGACGTCGGTTACGAGCAGGCCGCGCGAGAGCGACCCCACGAGCGCGTCGAGGGAGCTTTCCCCGGGCTCGAGATAGAGGTTCGTGACGCCCACGCCGGGCAGGCCCGAGAAGCCGCCGCGCATACCGTTGCCCGTGGATGCGGTCTTGTCCTTGTTCGCCGTGTAGGTATTGTGCAGGAAGAGGTTGAGCCGGCCCTTGTCCACGATCGTCTTCGTTGTCGTCGGGACCGCCTCGTCGTCCGCGGGCGCTGTGCCGAGGCCGCGTTTGAGCAGCCCGTCGTCCCTGATCGTGACCGCTGCCGAGGCGATCTCCGTCCCGAGCCTGCCCAGAAAGAGAGATCGCTTCTTCTGCACGTTCTCGGCGGAAAAACCGCCCGCCAGGACGCCGAGGAACTCCTGGGCAACGGACGCCTCGAGGATCGCCGGCGCCCGAACCGTATCGATGCTCCGGGCGCCCAGGAGGTCGAGGGCCCGGCGCGCCGCGCGGTGTCCCGTCTCTTCCATGCGGAGGGCTCGGAGGAACCTGCTCACGTCGTAATCGGAACCGGCCTGCGATTCCCCCTTGTCTTCGGCCGCGATCTCGAGACTCGCGGAGCAGGCCGTGCCCTGGTACGAAACCCGGGCGCCTGTTGTGTTCCGGATCAGGGTCCCGCTGCTTGAGAATACGCCCGATGCCTTGCGGGTGCGGTTGACGCGCGAATCCAGGGAGTAGGCCGCGCGCTCCATGGCCACGACCCTTTCGATCATCTCGTCCTCGGCCAGGTCCGCGATCGCAGGGTCGAAGATATCGACGGCCCCGTACGGCGCGGTGGGAGCAGTCGGCAGGCTGTGCAAACGGTCCGGGGCGACCAGCCCCGCGTTCGTAACGGCGCTTCGGGCGAGTTCCCGCAATGCGGCGTCGGAAAGATCGGTCGTATACGCAAACCCCATCCTGTCGTCGATCAGGACGCGCAGGCCCGCGCCCTGTTCCCGGGCCCGCTCGAAGGCGTCCACGGCGCAATCCTTTACCTCCACGACCGTGGCGGTGGATGCGCGCAGGAAGACCTCTGCAGCGCCGGCGCCCTGCGCGGAAGCAAGTTCGAGGATACGGTTTGCTATGCGTTCATCCATTACGATTACGAAACTCCTTCTTGGGAAAACAAAGAGGGATCGCACGATCGGAGGCAGAACCGGGCATCTCGAGGAGAACGAATTGAACCGCAGAGCCACTGAGGCTGCAGGGGAAAACCAAGCCGATGCAAGGTGTTTTCTCGATGTCTCTGCGCCGTTGCGGTGAATACCGTCTTGTTACGGCCGCATTATTCGTAGTAGCTCGCGGACGCCGTGTCCGATTCCCACACAGTGACGCTCGCCACCTCGACGTTCCCGTCGTTCAGCTTCTTCGCCAGGCCGTCGTAGATCCACCGGGCGATGTTTTCCGACGAAGGATTGATCTCGGTGAACGGAAAGATGTCGTTCAGGAAGGTATGCTCGAGCTGGTCGAGCGGTTCGCGCAACGCCTTCTTGAGCGCGTGAAAATCCACGGCAAGGCCCTGCTCGTCGAGCCGCTCCACAGTCACTGCCACGGTCACGCGCCAGTTGTGACCGTGCAGCTTCTCGCACTTTCCCTGGTAGCCCCGGAGTTGATGGGCGGCTGCGAATTTCGACTCCACCATAAGCTCGTACATAGGGCTGAATACTAGGTTATCCCGTATTAAAAGTCAACAGGGAAACGTCTCATGAAGCGCAACGAAACCGGCCATGCAGACGCACGGTTGCCATCGGCAAGATCCCCGGCGCAGGGGAAGGAAAAAACCAAAGGTCTGCGGCCGACGTATCCTATTCGGCTCCACAAGTACGATTCCTGCCACCCCTATCGCAAGATTATTCGAGAAAAAAATGTTGCAAAAGGTGCGCGATTCGGCTATGATTTTTTTAATGGAAGTACTGAAGGAAGATCAGCACCAGGCCGTCGAACCGCAGTTCCTCCAACGGGCGCACGAAAGCGGCGTGACGATCCGCGTCGGGCTCATGAACAAAACCGAGCAGAGCGGAGTCATCCGCGATATCGGCCGTTACGAGGTCAACATCGACGAAAACGGCACCCTCGTCACCGTCCTGAAGCACGAAATATCCTCCCTTAGCGCACCCCACCCCCTCCTGACCTTTTCCACCCCCGCACCAGTTCCGCCGTCCCCGGAGCAACCGGAACCCGTACCGGATACGGCTGCCGGTCCTGCAACCCGTCCGAACATCCAGCAGGAATTCCTGGACAAGGCGATCCGTGAAGGCCAGGTCCTTACCATCCATTTGATCAACGGGCTGCGGATCAGGGCGCGGCTCGCGTCCTACGACAGTTTCACGCTCCTCCTGGAAGAGGGCGGCAGGCAGCACCTGTATTACAAGCACGCGATCACGACGATCAATCGCTAACGAGGTGTCCCATGGAAACGAATCTCCTGGACCGGATGCTCCATGCCTACCGCGATGCGAAGACCGCGGTCACAGTGACGCTCCGGAACAAGACCCGCGTCTCCGGAACGATCGCGGCCTACGACGGCTACGTGATCCTGGTGGACGGCCCGAACCGGCAGATCGTGTACCGCCATGCCGTCTCCTCCCTCGCGCCCTTCCGGCAGGAGGCCCGCAGGCAGGAGGGCGCGACAGTGGAAAAGCCGCGGCCGAAGCCGGCGCCCAAGCCCCGTCCCACACACCCGCCAGCGGCGCCCGTCGTGTCCGCCGCGAACCTGAGCATCAACAGTGGGATGAAGGACGGTCTCCTCAAATGGATGCAGGGCCAGAAAGCCGCGAAGTAGCATGACCCGCCGTTCGTTCCTCCTCACCGCCTCTTCCGGCATTCTGCTCGCTGTCGCGTTCCCCACCTTCGATCTGCACGCATTCGCCTGGATCGCGCTCGTTCCCCTGCTGCTGGCCCTCCGCAACGCGAGCAGCCGGGAGGGATTCGTCCTCGGCGGCCTCACGGGCCTGTTGTACTTCGTCGGCACGGTCTCCTGGGTCATGCACTCCATGCACTACTACGGCGGCATGGGGTACGTGCCGTCGGTCCTGGTCATGCTGCTCCTCTGCGCCTACCTCGCGCTCTACCCGGCCCTCTTCGGCGCCGTGCTGGCCCACCTCCTTGCCCGGCGTCCGCGTATCGCGCTCCTGGCGGCCCCTGCGCTCTGGACCGCGCTCGAGCTGGCGCGGACCTACGTCTTCACCGGATTTCCCTGGGCGCTGCTCGGCTACTCCCAGTACCGCGTGCTCCCGGTCATCCAGATCGCGGACATCACGGGCGTCTACGGCGTCTCCTTTTTCATCGTGATGGTGAATGCCGCGATCGCCGGTTTCCTCGCGGACCGAAAGCAGTGGCGCGGCCTCGTCGCCACGGGGCTCGTCGCCATTGTCGTGCTCGGATACGGCGCGCGCAAGCTCCGCGCGCCGGAGCCTGCCCCCACCGTCTCCGTCTCCGTGGTCCAGGGAAACATCCCGCAGGACCAGAAATGGGACCGCGCGTTCGAGGATGCGGTTGTCGGGACCTATGAACGGCTGACCCGGCAGGCGCTCGCAAGCAGGCCCGACGTCGTGATCTGGCCCGAGACCGCCACGCCTTTCGACTTCACCGGCGTAGGGCGCGACGACAGCGACCGCACCGCCGCGCTGATCCGCTTCGTGAAGCAGGGAGGCGTCCCGCTGCTCTTCGGCAGTCCCACCTACGAGGTCGAGCCGAACCGCAGGATCATCGGCAGAAACTCCGCCTTTCTCCTGTCCGGGCAGGGACGCATCCTGGCCGAGTACGACAAGATGCACCTCGTGCCCTTCGGTGAATACGTGCCGCTCCGGCATGCGCTCTTCTTCGTTGGCAGGATGGTGCAGGCCATCGGCGACTTCCGGCCCGGTCACACCTATACGGTCATGACGCTCCCCGGAGGGACAAAGCTCTGCACCGCCATCTGCTACGAGATCATCTTCCCGGACCTGGTGCGGCGGTTCGTGAACGAGGGCGCCCAGATCGTGACCACCATCACGAACGACGCGTGGTTCGGCAAGACGGCCGCACCCTACCAGCACTTTTCCATGGCCGTGTTCCGCGCCGTGGAGAACCGTGTGCCCGTGGCCCGCGCCGCAAACACCGGCATCTCGGGGTTCATCGACTCCCGCGGCAGGATCCTGGCCGAGTCGCGGATCTTCACCGAGGCGGAGATGACGCACCTGCTCGCGCCCGGGACCGAACGCACCTTCTATACCCGCCACGGCGACCTTTTCTCCTACGCCTGCTCGCTCTTTATCCTGCTCCTGCTCGTCATCCCTGCTCGCCTCTCAGCCGCTAAGCGCGACGCCTGAGCAAACCCCTAAACCGATAAAAGCCGGACTTCACCGCAGAAGACGCAGAGATCGCGGAGGGGAGCCAAGATTGATGTCGCCTAAAAAAGCAGTGTTGTTTAACCGCGGAGGCACGGAGACGCGGAGGTCCGTGGGGAGATAAAGAAGTTTGCTGGTATTTTTTAATTCTTACTTCTACCTTGTTTCACCTCGGGGTGACGCAGCGCAGGAACTCCGTGGACTTGAGCCGCTTGCCCAGGATGGAGGTGCTGTGGGCCGTGAAGGCGATTTCAAGCTCGCGCACGATGCCCGGCGCTGGCTTGAGGCGGGAGATCTTGTCCATGTCCATCCGGAGCACCTGGCCGCAGAACCCCACGGCGCCCGGCGAGAGCAGGAGCCGCGTCTCGTCCCCGGACGAGACCGAGCATTCCCCGCAGAGCACCCCTCCCCGCAGGGCCAGGAACGCGGCAGCGCCCCGCGGCCGGTTGCCGCAGGCGACGCATTGGTCCAGTCGCGGTTCGTAGCCCAAGAGCGACAGGAACTTGATCATGAAGACCGTGAGCAGGAAAAAGGGTTCCTCGCCGTTGTCCAGGAGATGGAGCGTCTGGGAGAGCAGCAGGAAAGCGGGTGCGTTCTGCTCGCCGAGCGGCGCCATCTCGCGCACCAACTCGAGCATCACGGAGCCCGCTGCTCCGCGGCAGAGGTCCCTGCCGATGGCCGCGTGCTGCTCCACGATGTCCGCGGACTCGATCCGGGCAAGCTCCTGGTGCTCCCTTTCGAAGAGCACGAGCCGCGAGCGGGTGAAGCTTTCGAGCCCGGCGCCGAATCTGCGGAAGGACTTGCGGGCGTTCTTGGCCACGCCCTTCAGCATGCCCCGTTCGAGCGAGAAGAAGGTGACGAGCTTGTCCGCTTCGCCCAGGTGCAGGCTGCTGATGATGATCGTATCGGTCGTGGAACGCATCGGGCCACAAACCTCCCGTCCGCGCCATTATACCCGGTCGCAAGGCTGGAAGGAAGCGTGAACGGCGCTCCTACTTTCCATTTGACATTGAACGACGATTGCCGGTATTATCTCGCTGATCATGACCGCAAAACAGAACGATAGCAACGCTCTCCGCGACAAAATCCTGCAGCGCAAAAAAGACCTGAACGCGATCATCCTGGCCCACAACTACCAGCGGCCCGAGGTCCAGGACATCGCGGACATCACCGGCGACTCCCTGGAGCTGTCGCGCGCGGCAGCGGAGACCGATTACGATGTGATCGTCTTCTGCGGCGTGCACTTCATGGCCGAAAGCGCCGCGATCCTCTCCCCGGACAAGACCGTACCCTGCCCGAGATGGCGGCGGGCTGCCCCATGGCCGACATGGTGACCGTGGCGGGTGCGCGCACGACCAAGCGCGACCTGTTCCAGGAGCTCTACGGCATCACCTTTCAGTACCCGGACGAGTATACCCTGCGGGACATCAAGCGCGAGCACCCCGGCGTACCCGTGGTGGCCTATGTGAACACCTCGGCCGCGGTCAAGGCCGAGAGCGACATCTGCTGCACCTCCTCGAATGTGGTAAAGGTCGTCGAGTCCCTCAAAGAGGATACGGTCATCTGCATCCCGGACCGGAACCTCTCGGCCTACGCGGCCAAGCGTACGCAGAAGAAGATCATCGCCTGGGACGGGTTCTGCAACGTCCACCACGTGCAGCTCACCCTCGAGGACGCAAAACGCGCCCGGGCCGAGCACCCGGAGGCCCTCTTTGTCGTGCATCCCGAGTGCCCGCCCGCGATCCAGGACATGGCGGACCACATCACAAGCACTTCGGGCATGCTGCGTTTCTGCAAGGAGTCACAGAACAAGGAGTTCATCATCGGCACCGAGGAGGGCATCCTGCACCGGCTCAAGAAAGAGAGCCCCGACAAGTCCTTCCACCTCCTGTCCCGGAAGATGGTCTGCCCGAACATGAAGCGCACGCGGCTCGAGAGCGTGCTCGAGGCCATGGAAAAGAAGCAGTACGTGGTCACGGTCCCGGAAGAAATTCGGATCAAGGCCAAACGCGCCCTGGACAGGATGCTTGAAATACCATAAAATCAGTTCTCAGTTCAAAGTGCTGAGTTCAAAGTGGCGAGCATGGACGCCTATTACTCAGAACTATGAACTGTGAACTCAGAACTAATGTGATTATGCAGACCGCCATCCTCATACTCCTGGCCGCCGTTCTTTTGGTCCTCCTCTGGCTCATCATCCAGTCCCAGAAAAAAACGATCGATCCCACTGCCACCCTGCTCCAGCAGGAGGTGCAATCCCTGCGCGGTCAGCTCACCGAGGCCATGCAGCGGAACCAGGAGACCGTAAACCAGCAATTGGGCCAGATCAACCTCCAGGTCAACTCCCAGCTCGGCAAGGTGACCGAGCAGGTGAACCAGCAGCTCGGCCAGGTGACGCAGCAGCTCCAGAAATCCACGGGAGACCTGAACACACGGCTCGACAACGCGGCCAAGGTTGTCGCGGAGGTGAGCAAGGGCCTGGGCGGCCTGTCCGAGGCCACGAAGAAGGTCTTTGACGTGGGCAAGGACATCGCGAGCCTGCAGGAGATCCTGCGCTCGCCCAAGCTTAGGGGCGGTCTGGGCGAGCTCTTCCTGGGCGACCTCCTGGCTCAGATCTTCCCGCCCGCACATTTTTCGCTCCAGCACCGGTTCAAGAGCGGCGAGGCCGTGGACGCCGTGATCCGGCTCGGGGAGAACCTGGTGCCCGTTGACTCCAAGTTCCCGCTCGAGAACTTCAGGCGGCTCGTAGAGACCGCGTCCGAGGACGAGCGCAAGGCCGCGCGCAGGAAGTTCCTGGGCGACGTAAAGAAGCATATCGACGCCATCGCCGCAAAGTACATCCTGCCCGACGAAGGGACCTTCGACTTCGCCCTCATGTACATCCCGGCCGAGAACGTCTACTACGAGCTGATCATCAAGGACGAGGCAGCGGATACGGACAAGGGGCTCCTGAACTACTCCTTCGCAAAGCGCGTGATCCCGGTATCGCCGAACAGCTTCTACGCATACCTCCAGACCATCCTGCTCGGCCTCAAAGGCCTGCACATCGAGGAGCAGGCCCAGGAAATTCTGAAGAATTTGGCGCGACTATCAGGAGATTTTAAGAAATTCCAGGAAGACTTCGAGCTGGTGGGAAAGCACCTGACGAACACCAAGGCGCGGTACGACGAGGCGGACAAACGGCTCGAAAAGTTCGGTGACCGGCTCCAGGCCCTGAGCGGCGGCGAGACGGAGCCGGCGATAGAAGAGACGAGGAAGTTGCCGTTGTAAGGGCCTGCGCTGCTGTTACCAACCTTCCTTCTACATTCTTTAAGCTTCCATCATTATCTGATGCAATATATTTCCGGTTGTGCTTTTCGGCACCCTGCAACTCTGCTGTGCTAAGGGCTTCTTCTATCTGCAATACACCGATGCCATGAGGATAAACAGCACAAGAGCTCACCGGGCTAAACGTTTTCTTTAATTTTCTTCCCCACGGCAGCAAGAATCGGGTTGCATCCGGACCGAATCTGGAGATAAGATGCTTGTGAAGGAGAGAAAAGAGATGCGGTCCCCCTCTGACGACTACCAACGCATTGAACAGGTGATCCTTTTCCTGGAAAAGAACGGTCATCGCCAGCCTGGGCTGAAGGAAGTCGCACGGGCGGTCCATCTGAGCGAATATCACTTTCAGCGTCTTTTCAGACGCTGGGCAGGCATCAGCCCCAAGCGATTCCTGCAAGTCCTTACCCTCGAACGGGCAAAGCAATTGCTGCAAACCTCCGGCAGTCTTCTGGACGTTTCCTGGCAGGCAGGGCTTTCGGGCGCGGGCAGGCTTCATGATCTCTTTGTGAACATCGAGTCGGTCACGCCTGCCGAGTTCCGGGAACGGGGCAAGGACACGACGCTCCGTTACGGATTCCATCCCAGTCCCTTCGGCGAGTGCCTGATCGCCGTCACGGAGCGCGGCGTCTCGAACCTTGCCTTTGTTCAGAACAGCAGCAGGGGCCGGGCCGTAGCCGAGCTCAGAGAACAATGGGAGCATGCGAAGATCATACGGGACCAGGTGGCAACAAGAGACTGCGCGAAACGGATATTCAAACGCGACAATCGCCGGCCCATCACCCTGACCGTGCGGGGAACGAATTTCCAGGTCAAAGTATGGCAGGCGCTACTGAAGATACCGGCAGGCAGGGTCGAGACCTATGCACAGGTTGCAGCGGCGATCGGGAAGCCGAATGCCGTGCGCGCCGTTGCGAACGCGGTGGCAAACAATCCCGTGGCATTCCTGGTCCCCTGCCACCGGGTTATCCGCAAGACCGGGGCGTTGGGCGGCTATCACTGGGGAATGGCCAGAAAAAAGGCAATGCTTGCTTGGGAATCGGAGCAGACTGGGTCGGAGAGCTGGTGAGCTGAATATCGAGTTGACGAGCCTTTTTCGGCGCAATCGTTATTGCGTACTTTGAACGGGTTTGTTCCGTGGTAGTATGGAGTGGGGAATAGGGTTCACAGTGCTTACTTCTTGCTTGCCTCTCCTGCATCTGCCTCAAAAGGGAATAAAGAGTTATTTCACCCTTCAAACGTCCCTCTTCTCACTTCTCCTTCTCTACAGCGAGTTCATGAACTTGTAATATTGTTCGATCTCACGGACGGACGCTACGGTCGAGCGATAGACCAGCCAGCTTACAACGAGGATCACGACGGTGAGCCCGACCTTCCAGGCCATTGACGTCTTGGGGCGCCACCAGATCAGGGGCAGGGCCAAGGGGCCCACACAGAGCACGGCGAATATGATGTTCGCCTTCTTGAAGTACCAGGGGAGCGCTTCTTGAGGAGCCGCAGGCCGCCGTGATGGGTCAAGAAACTCGCCACAGTGCTTGCACTTGATCGCCTCGTCCTGGATCTCCTCCGCGCAATAAGGGCATTTCTTCACGACTCACCTTTTTGCTACTGATTGATTAGCCGGGAAATGTTATTTGTTCAGCAGCGCCGCCGCTTCCTTGGCAAAATAGGTGAGGATCATATCCGCGCCGGCGCGCTTGATGGAGACGAGAGACTCGAGCATGGCGCGCTCGCCGTCGAGCCAGCCGAGCTGTGCCGCTGCCTTGATCATAGAGAACTCGCCGCTTACGTTGTAGGCCGCTACGGGGAGGTCGCACTGCTGCCGCACCTGGGCGATGATATCGAGATAGGGCAGCGCGGGCTTCACCATGACGATGTCCGCCCCTTCTTCGATATCCAGGTCCACCTCGCGCAGGGCCTCGCGGCTGTTCGGCGGATCCATCTGGTAGGACCGACGGTCGCCGAACTGGGGGGTGGATTCCGCTGCCTCGCGGAAAGGTCCGTAGAAGCTGGAGGCGTACTTGGCTGCATAGGACATGATCGGCACGTTGTGCAGGCTCTCGCTGTCCAGTGCGTGACGGATGGCGGCGACCCGGCCGTCCATCATGTCCGAGGGGGCCACCATGTCCGCGCCTGCCTTGGCGTGTGAAACCGCTTCCTTGGCCAGAAGCTCCAGGGTAGCGTCGTTGTCCACGGTGCCGTGCTTGATCACGCCGCAGTGGCCGTGGCTGGTGTACTCGCAGAGGCAGACGTCGGTGATGACCACCATGTCGGGCAGCTTGTTCTTGATGGCCTTGACCGCGTGCTGCACGATCCCCTCGTCCGAGTAGGCCTCGCTCCCGACCTCATCCTTGGACTCGGGAATGCCGAAGAGGATCACGGCGGGGATGCCGAGCGCCCAGGTCTCCTCGCAGTCCTTGACCAGATTCTCGATAGACTGCTGATAGTTCCCGGGCATGGCGCCGATCTCTTTCTTCACGTTCTTGCCGTGGGTCACGAAGAGCGGATAGATGAAATCGTCGGGCGTGAGGGTTGTCTCCCGCACCATGCGCCGCAGGGTGTCGGTGGCGCGCGTCCTTCTCGGTCTGTAGAAAGGCTGATGCATGCACGCTCCTGGTTTTCTTAGCTGCAGCCGCAACCGCCGGAGCCGCAGCTTCCGCCGCTTCCGCCGTTCGAGTCGGTACCGCAGCCGCAGGAGCCGCCTTGGGGAGCGCCGTTCGGGAAGCCGAGCACGAAACCTTCCCCCCGCTCGTCGTTCAGGTATCCGATCTCAGCGCCCTCGATCTTCGTCGCCGTGTCCGAGTCCAGGAAGATCTTGGCCCCGTTCTTCTCGAGCACCGTATCCCCATCGCCTGCCTTGTTGTCGATCATGATTTCATAGGAAGGGCCGCAGCACCCGCCGCCTCCCGCGGTTACCCGCAGACCGTGGTCAGGCAGGCCTTCCACTTCCAGGATCTCCTTGATCTTGTCTGCAGCCGTATCAGTCATCGTAATCATGTCTCTATCCCCTTCTCTTTTTGTTTTCCGCGAAATGGGCGACCAAAGCGTCCACGAGCGCCGGGATCGTATAGTCCTTGGGCATTACGTCCGTGGTAATCCCGTACTCCTCCGCGGTCTTGGCGGTCACGGGGCCGATACAGGCCGCCGTCACGCCCTGCATGAGGTCCTTATACTCTTTTCGACCCAGTATTTCAATAAAATTGTGGACCGTGGAGGAACTCGTGAAGGTCACGGCAGCGATCTTTTTGTCCGCAAAGAGCGCACGCACGCGCTCTGCGTCAGCCTCGGGCCGTACGTTGTCGTAGGCCGTGGCAACGGTCACCTCTGCGCCAAGCTCGCGCAGGCGATCAGGGATGAGCTCCCGCGCCACGCGCGCCCGGGGGATCAGGAAGCGCTTGCCCTTCACGTCCACGCCGCCCAGAGCAGCGAGCACCCCCTCTGCCTTGAAGTCTTTTGGAACGAGGTCCGGCCGGATGCCCCTGGCTTCGAGCGCCTCGGCTGTTTTCGGCCCCACAACGCAGATCTTTACCCCATGCAGGACGCGCAGGTCCCTGCCTGTTTCGCGCAAACGGTCCAGGAAGAACCGGACAGCGTTCGCGCTTGTCAGGATCAGCCAGTCATAGGACCCGATCTCGTCCAGGGCCTTGTCCAGCTCGCCCCACGAGGCAGGCGGCACCACGTCGATGGTCGGGAACTCGATGGTCGTTGCACCACGGTCGATCAAGAGCTCTGCAAAGACGCTTGCCTGGTCTCGCGAGCGCGTCACCACGATGCGCTTGCCGAAAAGGGGCTTGGACTCGTACCAGTTGAGCATCTCCCGGAGCTTTACGACCTCGCCGACCACGATGATGGCGGGCGGACCGAGCTTGGCCGCCTGGACCTTTGCGACGATGTCCGCCAGGGTCCCGGTCACCACGCGCTGATCCGTGCGCGTGCCCCACTGGATGAGCGCCACGGGCGTGTCGCTTGCCCTTCCATTCTTTACGAGATTTTCGACGATGCTCGGCAGATTCTTCATGCCCATGAAGAAGACGAGGGTACCGATGCCGGTGGCGATCTTTTCCCAGTGCACCTTCGATTCGGGCTTGGTGGGGTCCTCGTGCCCGGTCACGAAGGCAACGCTCGCTGTGTGTTCACGGTGGGTCAGCGGGATGCCAGCATAGGTGGGAACCGCCGTTGCCGCGGTCACGCCCGGCACCACCTCGAAGGGAATCCCGTTCTCCACCAGGCCCTCGGCCTCCTCGCCGCCCCGTCCGAAGATGAAAGGGTCCCCGCCCTTCAAGCGGGCAACGACCTTGCCTTCCTTGGCCTTCTTGATCAAAAGCTCGTTGATCTGGTCCTGGGGCAGTGTGTGCCTTCCGCCCTGCTTGCCCACGTACACAAGCTCGGAATCGGGCCTGCGCTGCTCCAAAAGCCGTTCGTTCGCCAGGTAGTCGTAGACGACCACGTCCGCCTTCCTGACGCACTCCAGGCCTTTGACCGTGATGAGCCCCGGGTCGCCGGGACCCGCACCGATGAGATAGACTTTGCCTGTTTTGTTTTTCATGTGATTGTGAGCGGATGGGCTGAGAAGCAAAACCTTTTTACCGCGAAGGCGCGAAGGCCGCCAAGGGAGACTATTATTTAATTTGAATCCATGGTGTTCTTCGCGTTCTTTGCGTCTTTGCGGTGAAAGCCTTGGAATTTAGCTCAAAGGTTATGCCCGCTGAAATCAGTGTTCGTTCCGTACACTTCCCGGAGGATCACGTCCGCGCCCTGCTTGAGGAGCGTTTCCGCGAGCGAGACCCCGAGTGCATCCGCGTCCCCGATCGGCCCCTCGATCCGGTCCTTCACGATCCGCTTCCCGTCCACGCTCCCCACGAGTCCCGTAAGCAGGAGTTTCCCTTCCTTCACCTCGCCGTGGCAGGCGATCGGCACCTGGCACCCGCCCTCGAGCCGGCGGAGGAGCGCCCGCTCGCCGACCACGGCTGTGCGCGTGTCCGCGTGGTTGAAGAAAGCGATCAGATCATTCAGTTCCTGGTCGTCCTTGCGGCATTCGATCCCGAGCGCTCCCTGGCCGATGGCCGGGAGGCTGACGGAAAGATCGAGATACTCGGTCACATGCTCGGCAAGCCCCAGGCGACGCACGCCCGCGGCTGCCAGGATGATGGCATCGTACTGGCCTTCCCTGAGCTTCCGGAGACGGGTGTCCACGTTGCCCCGGAGCTGGTGGATCCGAAAATCGGGCCGGATGTTCAGGAGGAGCGCCTGGCGCCGCAGGCTGCTTGTGCCGATGTTCGCCCCCTGCGGCAGGCCCCTGAAGGGCGTCTTCGTGCGCGAAAGCAGCGCGTCGCGCGGGTCTTCCCGCTTCGTGATGCAGGCAAGGTGCAGACCCTCGGGGAAGAAGGTGGGCACGTCCTTCATGCTGTGCACGGCAATGTCGATCTCAGCCGCAAGCATGGCCTCTTCGATCTCCTTCACGAAGAGCCCCTTGCCGCCCACCTTGGCGAGCGGCACGTCCAGGATCTTGTCGCCCGTGGTCTTGATCTTGACGAGCGTGACGCTCATCCCGGGGTACTTCTTCTCCAGCTCCGCCTTGACCCACTCGGCCTGCCACAGGGCCAGGGCGCTGGCCCGCGTGCCGATCTTGATCTCTTTGCGCACCGTCTCTCCTTGTTCCGGGGAAATTCTCAATCGCAGGGATTGCCGTGCTCGTCCTTCTTCTCGGCCGCGCCGAATCCCTTTGCGTGGGTGTGCTTCTTCAGTTCCTTGTCCAGGTTGAACAGCTTGCGGGCCATGGTGAAGAAGTCCTCGCTGTCCGTCCGGGAGGCCTGCTGCTTCAGCACCACGATGGGCGCGTGCACGATCTTGTTCACGATGGCGCTCGAGAGGGCGTCCACGGCCCGGCGCTGCTCGTCGCTCGCGCCGTTCAGCTGGCCGAGGGTCTTCTCGAGTTCGCGTCGCCGGATCTCCTCCACCTTCTCCCGGAGATCCACGATGGTAGGCACCGCGTCGAGGGACCGTTCCCAGGCCAGGTAGGTATCGACCTCCTGCATGATGATCTCTTCGGCCTTCTCGGCCTCACGGGCCCGGCCCTCGATGTTCGAGTTCACCACGCCCTGCAGGTCGTCGATGTCGTAGAGGAAGACGTTGTCGATCTTGTTCACCTCGGGATCGATGTTGCGCGGCACCGAGATGTCGATCAGGAAGATCGGTTTGTTGCGGCGGTTGCGCACCACCTTGCTCACCGCGTCGTGCCGCACCACGTAGGTCGAGGCCCCGGTGGAACAGATCACGATATCGGCCATGACCATCTCCGCGGGGAAATCCTCGAAGCGCACCGCGCTGCCGTTAAACTCCTTGGCAAGCTCCACGCCGCGCTCGAAGGTGCGGTTCGCGACCAGGACGCTCGTCACCCCGTTGTTCAGAAGGTGCCGGGCCGCGAGCTCGGCCATCTCGCCCGCGCCCAGGAGCATCACGACCTTCTCTTCCAGGCTGCCGAAGATCTTGCGCGCCAGCTCCACGGCCGCGAAGCTGATCGAGACGGCGCTCTCGGCGATCCGGGTCTCGGTCCGCACCCGCTTGGCAACGGAGATGGACTTCTTGAGCAGCTTGTTCAGCATGGCCTTGGTGGACTTGGCCTGGAGCGCCATGTCGAAGGCATCCTTGAGCTGGCCCAGGATCTGGGGCTCGCCCACCACCATGGAGTCGAGGCTGGAGGCCACCCGGAACCCGTGGCGCACCCCGGCCGCGTCAATATGCACATAGAGCGATTTGTCGAGGGATTCGAGGGAGAGCGAGCGGTAATCGGCGATGAACTGCTTGATCTGCCCAACCCCGTCCGCGCTGTCCGCGACCGAGGCGTAGATCTCGACGCGGTTGCAGGTGGAGAGAATGAGGCATTCCCGGACGCCGGGATAGCCCATGAGTGCCCGGATGGCGTCGGGGACCGTGGCCTCGGGGAAGGAGAGCTTTTCCCGCACGTCCACGGTTGCCGTTTTATGACTTAGTCCGACTACGACAATTCCCATGCAAAGACCGCCTTAAAACGCGTGGTTCCCGAAGCTGACGTGGCTGATCACATAGAAGCTGACGAGCACGAGCAGGAAGCCGACGATCGCAAGCACCGCCATTTTCCTCCCCCGCCAGCCGATCGTCCGCAAATGCAGGAGCACCAGGTACGTCACCCAGGTGATGAGCGACCAGGTCTCCTTGGGGTCCCAGCTCCAGTAGGTGCCCCAGGCGCTGTTGGCCCAGATGGAGCCCGTGATCATTCCGAGCGTGAAGAGCGGCCAGCCGAGGGTGAGGGACTTGTACCCGATGGTGTCCATGATGTCGAGCGACGGCAGGCGGTGGAAGATCGCGCCCAGGTGCTTGGCCTTGAGCTGCCGCTCCTGGATGAGGTACATGATCGCGACGATGAAGGAAAAGGCAAAGGCCGCGTCGCCCAGCACGGACAGGCTCGTGTGGATGCCGAGCCAGTTGCTCTTGAGCAGGGGGTTGAGCGTCATGCTCCGGTCCGGGTGCAAAACCACCGGGAGCATCAAGAGGAGTACGAGCGGCAGCATGAACGAGCCGAGCGCCGCGATCTTGTACCGGAACTCCATGACCAGGAAGACGAAGACCATGCCCATGCCGAGGAAGTTCGAAGCCTCGAAGAAGCTCGTGATCGGAATGTGTCCCCCCTCGGACCAGCGCAGGGAGAAATAGGCCACGTGGCAGAGGAAGCCCGTGACCGTTGCCCAGAGCGCGGCTTGCGCCCACTTCCGCTCCGGTCGTGCCAGGTACAGGACGTAGGCAACGGCCGCCAGGAGGTACATGACCGTTGCTGATTGAAAAAACAGGAGATTCATGAAGGTCCTCGGGTAAGGCACCGGTGTGCCGAGCCCGTTATATTACGTGCTCCTGCTGCACGCTGTCAAGGGGAAAGAGGAATTGCGGAAGGATACGGAACGGCTTTTCAGCGTTCTTGGTGCAGCCTGCCGTTTGCCATGCGCAGGACCCGGTCGGCCCGCTGGGCGAGCCGGTCGTTATGCGTCACGATCACGAGGGTGATCCCCTTCTGCCGGTTGAGCGTTTTGAGGAGCTCGTGCATCGCCTCGCCGGTCTGGGTGTCCAGGTTCCCGGTCGCCTCGTCTGCCAGGACCACGTCGGGGCTCAGCATGAGCGCACGGGCGACCGCGACGCGCTGCTGCTCGCCGCCCGAGAGCTCGCCCGGCCGGTGGGACAGCCTGCTGCCCAGGCCCACGTCTTCCAGCAGGGCCGTGGCCTGGCGGGTCGCCGCTGTCCGGTCCATGCGCCGGATGAACGCAGGCAGGAGCACGTTCTCCAGGGCCGTGAACTCGGGCAGCAAATGGTGGAACTGGAACACGAACCCTACCCGTTCGTTCCGGAACCGGGCGAGGCTGTTCGCGTCCTGGGCGAAGACGTCCACGTCGCCGTAGCGGACCGTGCCGCTCGTCGGCCGGTCGAGCCCGCCCAGGAGATGCAGGAACGTGCTCTTGCCCACGCCCGACGCGCCCACGATGGCCAAGAGCTCGCCTTGCGCGATCTCGAGGTCGATGCCGGTGAGGACCTCGATCACTGCGGGGCCGCTCCGGAATCGTTTCGTAAGCCCCTGGGTATGGATAAGCGGGGGTGCTATTTCTTCTCTCCCGGCTTCTTCACGGCCTCGATGCCTTTCTCGACCTGCTTCTGGACCGTGGTGGCTTTGTGCTCGATCTTCTCTTTTGCGCCCTCGGCCTTCGTGCCCACGCCGCTGATCCAGTGGCCTGTTCGATTGAGCATCTTGCCGCCGCCCAGGAGCACGAAGGCAACGGCAACAAGGACGAGGAACAGCACGATCAACAGGAACCGCTTCAACGAGAACTTCTTTGCCATAGGAACCTCCTTAGCCGGCAGACCGGCCCCTATTCGTAGCGCAGCACCTCGACCGGGTCCTGCCGCGCCGCCTGCCACGAGGGGTACAGGGTGGCGAGGAAACTGATACCCAGCGCCGTGAGGGAGATGAACAGGACGTCGAGTCCCGAGAGCGCCAGGGGCAAATGGCTCACCTGATACACGTCCTTGGGCAGCGCGATGACGTCCGTCCGCGTCAGCACCGTGACCACGCCGTAGCCGATCAGGACCCCAAGGGCCGTACCCACGGAACCGATGACGGTCCCCGCGAACATGAAGATCCGCACGATGCTCGGCGACGCCGCGCCCATGGACTTGAGGATCGCGATCTCGCGGTTCTTCTCCATCACGATCATGGCAAGGGTGCCGATGATGTTGAAAGAGGCCACCGTGATGATCACCACGAGCAAAAGCGACATGCCGATCTTCTCGAGCAGCAGGGCGGAGAAGAAGTTCTTGTTCATCTCCATCCAGTTGCGCGTGTAGTACGGATATCCCACGAGCGCCTGGATCAGCTTTGCCGTGCGGTCGGCCTGGTAGATCTCGTTCACGCGGACCTGGACCCCGCTCACCCGGCCGGGGAGGTCGAAAAAGGCCTGAGCCGCGGGGATCCCGATATAGACAAAGCCCGTATTGTAGTCGTACATGCCCGCGTCGAACAGCCCCACCACAATGAAATGCTTCATCTTGGGCACCATGCCGAAGGCGGTCTCCTCGCCCAACGGGTTCACCAGGTTCACGCCGTCACCCACGGACACGCCGAGTTTGGCGGCCAGGTCCGTGCCGATGATGACGCCGGGCCGCTCCCCGGGCTTCCGGACCAGGTTCGCGAGCGTGCCCGCGATCATGTTCTTTGCGAGGTCCGTGACCGAGGCCTCGGTCTTCGGGCTGATGCCCCGCACGACCACGCCCTGCATGCGCTCTCCGGCAGTGATCATGGACTGGCCGTAGATGAAGGGCGTGACGGCCTTGACGTTTGGGACCTCCGCCACCTTCTTCTCGAGCGCTGCCACGTCGCGGACGCCCGTGTTCGTGTAGTCCATCACCACGATGTGCGGCAGGGCCGAAAGGATCTTGTCACGAAAATACCCCTGGAATCCGGTCATCACGGAGAGGGTGATGATGGACGTGGCCACGCCGATCATCACGCCGGCGATCGATATGAAGGTATTGAGCGAGACGGTGCCGTGCCGTTTTTTCGCCTTCAGGTAGCGCAGGCTGATGAATAGTTCGAAGGGAAGCTTCATGGTGGGGGATAACGAGGACGCGGCGCCCTCGCTAGTGCTCCTTCTTGAGCTGCGGGAACAGGATCACATCGCGGATGGATGCGGAGCCGGTCAGGAGCATCACCAGCCGGTCGATGCCGATGCCCTCTCCTGCCGCGGGCGGCATGCCGTACTCCAGTGCCCGAAGGAAGTCCTCATCCATACGGTGGGCCTCCTCGTCTCCCGCCTCGGCCTCTGCGACCTGCTTCCGGAACCGTTCCCGCTGGTCCACGGGGTCGTTCAGTTCCGAGAAGGCGTTTGCCAGCTCCCTGCCCGCGACAAAGAGCTCGAACCGCTCCACGAGCGTCGAGTCGTCATCGCACCGCTTCGAGAGCGGCGAGATGTCCGTAGGATAGTCCGTGACGAAGGTGGGTTGAATGAGCGTGGGCTCCACCAGGATCTCGAACAGCTCGTTCAGGAGCTTGCCGTGCGATTCGCCGCCCTTCAGATTCGCCCCATGCTTGCGCGCCAGGGTCCGCGCCTGCTCCGCATCCGCAAAGGCCTCCGCAGGCACCCCTGCCTCGCGCAGGGCGTCCCGGTAGGCGACCTGTTTCCAGGGAGGACGAAGATCGATGCTGTGGCCGTCGAACACGACCTCGGTCTTGCCCAGGGCCTCCGTCGCCACCGTACTGATGAGCTCCTCGGTCAGCCCGATCAGGTCGCGGTAGTCCGCGTAGGCCGTATAGAACTCGAGCATGGTGAACTCGGGGTTGTGGCGCGTCGAGATCCCTTCGTTGCGGAAATTGCGGTTGATCTCGTAGACCCGTTCGAAGCCGCCGACCAGGAGCCGCTTGAGGTAGAGCTCGGGCGCGATCCGAAGGTAGAGATCCATGCCGAGGGCGTTGTGATGGGTCTTGAAGGGACGGGCCGCGGCCCCGCCCGGGATGGACTGCATCATGGGCGTTTCCACTTCCAGGTAGCCCCGGGAGTTCAGGAACGTGCGAATGGCCTGGACGATGCGCGTCCGGAGCACGAAGACCTGTTTCACCTCGGGGTTGACGATCAGGTCCACATAGCGCTGGCGGTACCGCAACTCCACGTCGGTCAGGCCGTGCCACTTTTCCGGCAGCGGCCGGAGCGATTTCGCCAGGAGCGTGAATCCCGCAACGTCGATCGTGAGCTCATTCGTCTTGGTGCGAAAGAGGTGCCCTGCTGCGCCGATAAAGTCGCCGATATCCAGCTTCTTGAACAGGCCGTAGGCCTCTTCGCCCAGCGTATTCTTCTGGACATAGAGCTGGACCCTGCCCGAGCCGTCCTGGATATGGCAGAAACAGGCCTTTCCGAAACTGCGCAGCGCCACGATCCTGCCGGCCACCGTTGCCGCGACCTTCGTCTGCTCCAGCTCCTCCTTCGTGGCATTACCGTGCTTCTCGGCAAGCTCCCGGGCAGAGGCCGTGCCGGCGAAGCGGCCCGCATAGGGCTTGATCCCGCTCGCGCTGATCTCGGACAGCTTCTTGAACCGTTGCTGGATAAGCTCGTTGTGGTCTTCCATGCTCCCAATTCCTTTTCCCATTTTGCGTAAATGCCGCCCGGATTATACGGATACGACGGAACCGGTGTCAAGGGCAAAGCCTACCGGGTCAGCAGATCGAGCACTTCCAGGTACTTCTCGGTGGTTTTGCGCACCACGTCGTCGGGCAGGACCGGGGCCGGCGGCTTCCGATCCCACGTGAGGGAAAGAAGATAGTCGCGGACAAACTGCTTGTCAAAGCTCTTCTGTGACTCTCCGGGCCGGTAGCTCTCCTTCGGCCAGAAGCGGGACGAATCGGGCGTCAGGACCTCGTCGATCAGGATGATCTGATCGTCGATCATGCCGAATTCGAGCTTCGTATCGGCAATGATGATCCCCTTGGGCTCGGCGATCTCGCAGGCCCTGCGGTAGACGGCAAGCGTATAGTCCCGGATCCGCTCCGCCGTGTCTTTTCCCACGACTTTCACCACCGCGTCGAAATCGATATTCTCGTCGTGCTGCCCCACCTCGGCCTTCGTGGAGGGCGTAAAGATCGGCGCAGGTAGTCGGGACGCCTCGGTCAGTCCGTCTGGAAGTTTGATGCCGCAGACCGCACCGGTCTTCCGGTACTCCGCGAGCCCGGAGCCGGAAAGATACCCGCGCACCACACACTCCACCGGCAGGGGCCGGGTCTTCTTGACCAGCATGCTCCTGCCCGCGAGCACTGCGGCGTAGGGCGCGCACTGCGGCGGGAAGTCCGCGACCTCGGTCGCGATCAGGTGATTCGGCACGATCGCGGTCGTCTGCGAAAACCAGAACCGCGAGATCTGCGTCAGGACCCGCCCCTTCTCCGGGACCGCGTTCGGCAGGACCACGTCGAAGGCAGAGATGCGGTCCGTGGCCACGATGAGCAGCGCGTCGCCGAGATCATAGATGTCGCGTACCTTCCCGCGCCGGGGCGTTCCCAACCCCTCAAGATTCGTCTGGAGTATGGTCGGTGTCGTCATGGTTTTTCCCCTCGTGTTCGTTCGTGGTGTATTTGAGTGCCCGGATCCGGAAAAGCCGGTTCTTCCGGAGCCGCAGCACCGTAAATAAGAGATTTTCGTATCGGACCTGGTCGCCTTCTGCGGGCAACCTCCCGAACAGCCCCAGGACGAACCCCCCGATGGTCTCGAACTCGTCCTCCGGCAGGCTCACCCCGAGCCTTTCGTTCACCTTGCCGATGTCGGTCCCCCCGTCGATAACATACCGGTTCGATGCGACCTCGTGGATCTCCCGCAGCTCCTTCTCCTGCTCGTCCCGGATGTCGCCGACGATCTCCTCGATCAGGTCCTCCATGGTAACGAGCCCGTCCGTGCCGCCGTACTCGTCGCCGACCAAGGCGAGGTGGATGCGCTTCTCACGCATCTCCTTCAGGAGCACGCTCACGTTCTTGTTCGGCGGCACGATGTAGGGTCGCCGCAGGAGCCTGCCGAGATCAACCTCGCGGTCCTTGATGTGGAGCGGCAGGATATCCTTGAGGTACACGATGCCGATGATGTTGTCGATGCTCTCTCGGAAGACCGGCAGCCGCGAGAACCCCTTTTCGTTCATGGTGCGCAACACGGCATCGACATCACTGCCTGCCTCGACGGCGACGATTTCCGTCCGGGGGACCATCACCTCCTTGACGACCGTGTCCGTGAATCGAAAAACGCTGTGGATCAGGTCCTCTTCCGAGGAATCGAAGACCCCGCTCTTCCGCCCCTCCCGGATCAGGTACTTGACCTCGTCCTCGGTGATGGAGGTCGGCTCCTGCTGGTGCTCCAGCCGAAGCAACCGCAGAATCCTGTTTCCGGAAAAAACAAGGAAGCGCAGGAGAAACGAGAGCAGCCGCGCAAGGGTATTGATGGGCCCAGACGTGAAGAAGGCGATCCGCTCGGAATAGCGGATGGCAAGCGATTTCGGCACCAGCTCGCCGAGAACGATGGTGGCATAGGAGATAAGGCTCACCACGAGCGCCACAGCCAGCGGCTCGGCGGCGCTCCGCACGAACTCCACCCGGGACGTGAGCAAGAGCGGCTTTACGTGTTCCACGGCGATGACGCCGCCGATCGCCGCGGCGAGCGTCCCCACGAGGGTCACGCCGATCTGAACCGTCCCGAGAAACCGTTCGGGCTCTTCCTGCAGCCGCTGCACGCGCCGCGCCCGCCGGCTCCCGCTCTTGACCAGGTGCCGCACCCGGCTCTTCCGGAAAGAAATGACCGATATCTCGGAGGCGGAAAAAAACCCGTTCAGGAGGATCAGGGTGAGAATAAAGATGAGGTCGAACAGCCACATAACAAGACGCGCCGCTCAGCGGCCGGTCAGAATCCGAACTCCTTCCATCGCTCCTCTACGCGGGTCTTGATCCGGGGGTCCATTACGATCTCATCGGGCCAGGGCCGCGTGAACCCTTCGCCCGGCCCCTTCCGCGTTGCGTCGATCCCGAGCTTGCCGCCGAAGCCTATCTGCGGGCAGGAATGATCGAGGATGTCGAGCGGTCCGTCGGTGATCACCACGTCTCGTTGCGGATCCACGTGGTTCATCACCTTCCAGGCCACCTCCCGGTAGTCATGAATGTCCACGTCCTCGTCGCAGACGATCACGAACTTGGAAAGCATCAGCATGCCCGTTCCCCAGATGGTATGGATCGCCTTCTTGCCGTGACCGGGATAGCGTTTCCGGATCTTCACAATGACGTTGTTGTGGAAGACCCCCTCGACCGGCATGTCCATGTCGAGGATGTCGGGCGCCACCATCCGGAGCAGGGGGAGGAAGATCCGTTCCGTGGCCTTGCCCAGGTAGGCGTCCTCCTGCGGTGGCCGGCCCACGAGCGTGGCCGGGTAGATCGCGTCCTTGCGGTGCGTGATGGCGGTCACGTGGAACACGGGATACTCATCCGCCTCGGAATAGTATCCCGTGTGGTCGCCGAAGGGCCCTTCGATCCTGCGTTCATGGGGATCGACGAACCCCTCGAACACGAACTCCGCACCGGCGGGCACACGGACGTCTACGGTCTTGCAGGGCACGACCTCGAGCGGCTTCTTCCGGAGAAATCCGGCAAAAAGGAATTCGCCGATCGCCGGGGGGAGCGGCGCCGTTGCCGCGTAGATGATGGCGGGATCGCCGCCGATGGCCACGGCGACCTCCATGCGCTTCCCCGCCGCCTCGTAGTGGCGGTAGTGGCGCGCGCCGTCCTTGTGCCGGTGCCAGTGCATGCCGGTGGTCTGGTGATCATAGACCTGCATGCGGTACATGCCCACGTTCGTGATCTGCGTATCCGGGTCGACGGTGCAGACCATCGGCAGGGTGATGAAGCGGCCTCCGTCATGGGGCCAGCATTTGAGGATCGGGATGCGGGACAGATCGGCCTTGTCGCCGGTGAGCACGACCTCCTGGCAGGGGGCGTGCTTCACCGTCTTTGGAAAGAACGCGGTCAGTTCTGCGAGCTTCGGCAGGAGCTGCACCTTGTCCAGGAGGCCGGCGCCCGGACCCGGGAAGAGGCTCGTGGGATCGATGATCTGGTTGATGCGGTCGCCGATCTCGTCCAGGCTTTCGGCCTCCAGGGCGAGCTGCATCCGCTCCATCGATCCGAAGACATTGGTGACGACGGGGAAGGCGGTCCCCTTCACGCGTTCGAACAGAAGCGCCCGGTTCGGCGCCCCCTGCTCCTTCGAAACACGGTCCGTGATCTCGGCGATCTCCAGTTCCGCGTCCACCTCCGCCTTGATCCGCACCAGCTCCCCGCGCTTTTCGAGCAAAGAGAGGAACGCTCTCAGGTCGTTGAATGCCATAGAGATTGATTGTAGCGGAAGGAACCGGGAATTGCAATGAAAAACTCTCCAAACCGCCTAGGAGAGGCCGTATTTGTGCAGGCGGTGACGGAAAGACCGGAACGTGAGGCCGAGGAGCTTTGCGGCCTCCGTCTTCACCCCGCCGGTCTTTTCCAGCGCCTTCAAGAGAAGGGTCTTTTCCGCGCCGGTCAGCATCGTCTCGAGATCGATCCCGCCGTCGGGGATATCCGCCGGAAGTTCGGTCCCGCAGGGAAGGTCCTGCGGATCAACGTGCGGCACGTGTTCCGCGCTGATCGTGTCTCCCGGGACCGTGACGACGAGGCGTTCCACGAGGTTCTGCAGCTCCCGCACGTTGCCGGGCCAGGGATACTGCAGGAGGGCCTGTGCCGCTTCGGGAGCGACATGCCGAAGCTGCGACCGACGGTCCTTTTCCGCAGCTTTCCGGAGAAAGAATTCGACCAGCGGCAGGATGTCCTCTTTGCGGTCCCGCAGCGCAGGCATGGCGATGGGGATCACATTGAGCCGGTAGTACAGGTCCTCGCGGAACGTCCCTTTCGCCACCTCGGCATCGAGGTCTTGATTGCTCGCGGCGATGATATGGACATCAACCCGGATGCCCGTCGTACCCCCGACGCGCATGAACTCGCGCTCCTGCAGGACGCGCAGCAGCTTGACCTGGAACGCGGACGTTGTGGCGCTGATCTCGTCGAGGAAGATGGTCCCGCCGTGCGCGGATTCGAAAAGTCCTTGTTTGTTCGTGTTCGCGCCCGTGAAGGCGCCTTTCATGTAGCCGAAGAGCTCGCTTTCGAGCAGCGACTCCGGCAGCGCCCCGCAGTTGAGCGTAACGAAGGGCCGGTTCTTCCGCCGCCCTATGGCATGGATCGCCCGGGCCACCAGTTCCTTTCCCGTTCCGCTCTCCCCGGTGACAAGGACCGTGCTGTCCGTCTCGGCCACCCGCCGGATGAGCGCAAAGACCTTCTGCATGGCCTCGCTCTTGCCGATGAAGTTCTCGAACCCGGACCGCGAGGCGAACTCGCGTTTGAGCAGGACGTTCTCGTTCTTGAGGTGGCGCCGCTCCAGGGCGTTGTCGACGACGAGCTTCAACTCGTCGAGCTTGAAGGGTTTAATGAGGTAGTCGGACGCGCCGAGCTTCATCGCCTCGACGGCGGTCTCGGCTGTGGCGTAGGCCGTCATCATGATCACGGCGGTGTCCGGGGACGCCCCCTTGATGGCCTTGAGCGCCTGCATGCCGTCCAGGCCAGGCATGCGAATATCGCTGATCACGAGGTCGAAGATCTCGGCATTGACCGCCTTGAGCGCGTCCGCGCCGTTCCCGGCCGCGACCACGTCATGCCCCTGCTTCTTGAGCATGATGGCGAGGAAGTCGCGCATGCCCTGTTCGTCGTCTATGACCAGTATCGTGCTCATAGTAGCATGTTCCCCTGTTCAGTCCGGGCGGACAACTGCACCTTCCCCTGCGGGAACTGATGCCGTTTCCAGCGCGGGAAGGGAGATCGTGAACCGGGCGCCGGCGCCCGACCTACCCACGACGGCGATGGTGCCGCCATGGTCCTCGACGATCCGGTAGACGATCGAGAGACCGAGACCGGTCCCTCCCGTCTTGGTCGTGAAAAAAGGATCGAAGATCTTATCCTGCAGATCCCCGGCAATGCCCGTGCCCTCGTCCGCAATGACGATCTCGCACCAGTGGCCATTTTCGCGTTCCTGCAGCGCCGCAGAGATCGTGATCAGGCCGCCGTTCGGCATGGCCTGACACGCGTTCAGCAGCAGGTTCCAGAAGACCTGGCTACACCGGCGGGCATCGCCGCGGATCCTGATCGCCGGGTCGACCTCCCGGATGATGCGGAGCCCCGGCGGAACGGGGCGGCTGTTTTGCAGGAGACTGGTCGTTTCCTCCAGAAGCGCAGCAAGATCGATCGTATCGCGATGGGGGCCCTTCGGCCGGGCGTACTCCAGAAACTCCGTGACGATCTCGTTCAGTCGGTCGGCCTCACGGACCACGATATCCATGAGCCGCTTGTGATCGCCCTGCAAGGCGAGGTCCGCCTGCAGCAACTGGATCGACCCGCTGAGCGACGCAAGGGGATTGCGGATCTCATGCGCAATCCCGGCCGCCAGACTGCCGACCGTGGCGAGTCGCTCCTGCCGTCTGACACGATCCTCCATCTCGACCAGCTTCGTAATATCTTGAAAGGTAAAGATGATGCCGCGGACCGCGTTCGCATCGTCCTTGAGCAGCGAGGCAACCATACTGAGGATGGCCGTTGCCCCGTCCCGTTTCTCGATCTGCTGGTCGAACCGGAGCGGTCGTTCCTT
The DNA here is from genome assembly GCA_046704425.1 of Nitrospirota bacterium. Taxonomy (GTDB): domain Bacteria; phylum Nitrospirota; class UBA9217; order UBA9217; family UBA9217; genus JBJKRX01. The sequence continues at coordinate 23,211 of JBJKRX010000087.1, read as the reverse complement.
CAGAACGTCGGTGCGTCCGAAGAGCTCCTTGATGCTGTTGCCGAACACAGCCTGCCATTTCGCCCTGATCTCATCATCCCCGTAGCCCGTGATCAGTTCGGCCGCCGGGTTCCAGGAGGTGATGCCGCCCTCCAGATCCATGGTCAGGATGCCGCTCCCAACACTCCGCAGCACGTGTTCCTGAAGCACCCGGAGATCGTCGAAATCCATGCTTTTTTCATGCAGCTGCTGGCGGGTGGACCGCAGACGCTCGGAAAGATAGCTGCTGAGCAGCGCCACCATGTAGAATGAGACGATATTGACGAATACCTGATAGAACACCTGGCCCGCAGTGTAGTTCTGACTGCGTACAAGCCCACCCATGTCGAAATACTGCAGGTCCAGCATGGCACCATACAGAATACCCGCAAGCGACGCCGCGAGATACCCCCCCCGCCGGTACAGGACGATGCTCGCGGAGATGATGGTCAGGTGATACAGAAGCGACAGGCCGCTATCGATCCCGCCGGTCAGCCGCACGAGGTAGGTCACCAGAAGGATGTCGATGGACGTCTGGAGATAGGCGAAGAAACGATGGTCCTGAAATCTGTTGCGCAGGGAAAGATAGACAATGGTCAGCGCATAGACGGCGCCAAGGACATAATAGAGAATGACCGTGGAGAATGAGTAGATCCGGTAGGAAAGTTGGAAAACGATCAGGGCCCCGACGACAAGGGTCGTGAGCACGGCCCGCATGCCGATGAGCCAGGTGATCCTCCGCGCATGCTCCTCTTTTGAAAACTCCCGCGTCACCGTTGCATCTATCCGCCGACCGTCGATCCCATCTGGAATATGGGCATGTACATGGCAACGATCACGAATCCCACCGTGGTGCCCAGGAAGATCATCAGCATGGGCTCCATCATCGACGTCAGGGTCTCGACCGCTGCGTCAACCTCATCGTCATAGAAGTCGGCGATCTTGTTCAGCATGTTGTCGAGCGCGCCGGTCGCCTCGCCGACCGAGATCATCTGGACTACCATGGCGGGAAAGACCTTTGCCTTCCCGAGCGGATCGGAGAGCGTTTTTCCCTCGCTCACGCTCGTCCTCGTGCTCAGGATCGCCTCTTCCACTACCTTGTTGCCCGCGGTGCGGGACACGATCAGGAGCCCCTCCAGGATCGGCACCCCGCTCGTGAGCAAGGTCCCCAGGGTCCGCGTGAACTTCGCCACCGCCACGCGCTGGATCAATGATCCGATAACCGGAATCTTGAGCGCTATGCCGTCGGTTATCCTGAGGCCCGCTTCGGTCTTTCTGGACTGTTTGATACCGACGATCGATCCGACAAGAGCGATGAGCGTAATAAGGCCACCCCACCCCTTCAGAAAGTTGCTTGCCGCGATCACGATCTGCGTGGGAAGAGGCAGGGCCTTCCCCGCTGAGGCAAACATGTTGGCAAGCATCGGAACGACGACGATCAAAAGCAGGGAGACAACGCCCACGGCCACCGAAAGGATAATAGTCGGATAGATCATGGCCGACTTGATCTGTTTCTTGATCTTGGCAAATTTCTCCATATAGGTGGAGAGCCGCTGCAGGATCGTGTCCAGGATGCCGCCAGCCTCGCCGGCGGCGACCATGTTGCAGAAGAGATTGTCGAACACCTTGGGATGCTTCTTCAAGGAATCCGCGAAGGTCGATCCCGTCTCCACATCGGTCCTGACCTGCTGGATGATCTTCGCCAGGGTAGGATTCTCAGTTTGGCTTCCCAGAATTTCGAGGCACTGGACAAGCGGCAGCCCTGCGTCGATCATAGTCGCAAGCTGCCGCGTAAAGATGACGACATCCTTGTCCTGGATCTTGACCTGGCCAAACGTGAGGTTGAGCTTGCGCGGTTTCGCCTTGACCGTAACAGGCTGGATGTTCTGCCTGCGCAGAAGGGCCATCACCTCTTCCTGATTATTGGCGGTGATCTCCCCTTTCTGAACGGACCCCTGCCTCGTTTTCCCTTCCCAGACGAAAACCTTTGGCATAATTCACCTCTGGCGAGCGATCGTTACGTTCCTCTACCTCGGCTCTAACTCTAAAGCGAAGCGTCCCATCATCGGTTCAGCAAGAAAACACTGCTCCGGGATCAACGGTACTCTCTCGGGGCTGTCTGTGCCCCCGCAAGCCCCGAACGGCCGAGCATCGGAATGAGTTCCTCGGGGTTCGACGACCTGCCGATGCAGTCCTCGTAGGAGATCTGGCGCTTGACATATAGGTCATACAGCGACTGATTGAGGGTCTGCATACCGAACTTGGATTGGCCTGTCTGCATGATCGAATAGACCTGGTGGACCTTGTCCTCGCGAATGAGGTTGCGGATGGCCGCGTTCGGGACCATGATCTCCAGGGCCAGGACTCGGCCCCCGCCGATCTTGGAGACGAGCTGCTGCGATATCACGCCTTCGAGGACGAAGGAGAGCTGCGCCCGCACCTGCGACTGCTGGTGGGGGGGGAACACGTCGATGATGCGGTTGATGGTCTGGACCGCGGAATTCGTATGGAGCGTGGCGAAGGTGAGATGGCCGGTCTCGGCCACGGTCAATGCCGCCTCGATCGTTTCCAGGTCGCGCAGCTCGCCCACGAGTACGACGTCGGGGTCCTGACGCAGGATGTACTTGAGCGCATCCTTGAAGGACTTCGTATCCGCATTCACCTCGCGCTGGTTTACCAGGCATTTCTTGTGCGGATGCAGGTATTCGATGGGGTCCTCGATCGTGATGATATGCTCCTGCCGCTCGCCGTTGACCTTATCGATCATGGATGCCAGGGTCGTCGACTTCCCGCTGCCCGTGGGGCCGGTTACCAAAACAAGGCCGCGCGGCTTCTTGCAGAGGTCCGCCACGATGTCCGGGAGGCCGAGGTCTTGAAACGTCTTGATCTTAAAGGGAATCGTACGGATGGCTGCCGCCACGGCTCCGCGCTGGATAAAGATGTTCGCGCGGAAACGGGAAAGGTTCTTGACGCCGAAGGAGAGGTCGAGTTCGTTGTTCTCCTCGAACTTGTGCTTCTGCGCGTCCGTCAGGATGCTGTAACAGAGATCCTTGGTCTGCGTGGCCGTCATGGCCTCGATGCCCGGGATCGGCCGCACCTTGCCGTCGATCCGGACGCAAGGCGCGATGCCGGTGGTAATGTGCAGGTCCGACGCTCCCTTCTCGATCATATACTGCAGCAGCTCATGAAGCGTGGCCATAGACGTGCTCCTTCGTGGAACGCATATTCCGCATCAGCTCAATTATCAGGGAACGTATTTTCCAGGACTTCTTCCAGGGACGTGGCACCGGCCTGCACCTTCAAAAGGCCGCTCCGCCGGAGCGTCTTCATGCCGAGGCTGATCGCCTGTTTCTTGATATCGAAGACCGACGCGCCCTGCAGGATGAGCTCCTTGATCTCTTCCCGGACCGGCATGACCTCGTACAAGGCGACCCTGCCCTTGTACCCGGTCTTGTTGCAGACCTCGCATCCCGCGCCCTTGTAACTCACGACCGATGCGGCATCCTCGGGGCTGAATCCGGCCTCGATGAAGGTCTCGACCGGGAGCTTCTGCGGCTGCTTGCAGTTGGCGCATACCCGGCGGACGAGCCGCTGCGCCAGGATCAAGATGACCGCGGACGAGACGAGGAAGGGCTCCACGCCCATGTTGAGCAACCGGTTGATGGTACTCGGCGCGTCGTTCGTATGGAGCGTCGTGAGCACGAGGTGGCCCGTGAGCGCGGCCTTGACGCCGATCTCCGCGGTCTCGTAGTCGCGGGTCTCGCCCACCATGATAATGTCGGGGTCCTGCCGCAGGAAGGAACGGAGCGCGGCCGCGAAGTTGAGCCCGATCTCGTCCTTCATCTGCACCTGGTTGATCCCCATGAGGTTGAACTCCACCGGGTCCTCGGCGGTCATCAGGTTCGTGTCGTCCTTGTTCAGCTCGCTCAAGGCGGAGTAGAGCGTGGTCGTCTTGCCGCTCCCCGTGGGCCCGGTCACCAGGACCATGCCGAAGGGCCGATCCAGGGCCTCCTTGAAGTCCTGCAGTTGGTCCTCGTCGAATCCGAGCTTCGTCATATCGAGTTGCAGGTTCGACTTGTCCAGGAGCCGCAGCACGATCTTCTCGCCGAAGAGGCAGGGCAGGACCGACACGCGGTAATCCATGGTCTTGTTCCTTCCCATCTTCAGCTTGATCCTGCCGTCCTGGGGGAGGCGGCGCTCGGCGATATCGAGGTTCGACAGGATCTTGATGCGGGAGATGATGGCGTTTTTTATCTTGAGGGGAAGTCCCATGACGGTGGTGAGCACTCCGTCGAGCCGGTAGCGGACCCGGAACTTCTTTTCGTAGGGCTCGACATGGATGTCGCTCACGCCCATCTTGGCGGCGCGCAGCAGGATGCCGTTCACGAGCTTCACGATCGGCGCCTCGACGTCGGTCGAAAGCTGGTCGAGAGACTCTTCTTCCACGACCTCCAGGTCGTCCACTGCTCCGTGTACCAGGTCGTCGAAGTCGTCGACATCCACCACACCGCCGGTATCGATGTCGTCGACGAAGGTGTCCTCCTGCTGGGTGTCATCGAGGGAGTAGTCCTTCGCGTCAAGGGTGAGCTTCTTTTCTTCCGGAGCGGCCACGGCCCCGCCTTTTGCCGCGACGAGCGACTTGGCGCCGCCGTAGTATTTCTTGATCGCCTCGATGATGGCGCCTTCGGTGGCCACGACCGCCTCGACATTATAGCCGGTCATGAACTTGATGTCGTCGATCGCGAAGATGTTCGACGGATCGACCATGGCAATGGTGATCGTGGCGCCCGTCCGGTTGACCGGCATGATGCGGTATTTCTGCGCCACGTCGGCGGGGATATGCTTAATGACCGCGGCGTTGATCTCGAATTTGCCCAGGTCGACGTAGGGAACGCCGTACTGCTTGCTCAGGAAGGTCATGAGCTTCTCTTCCTGGACGAATCCCAGCTTGACCAGGATCGTACCGAGCCTGCCGCCTTCGCTCTTCTGGGTCGCAAGCGCCTTCTTCAACTGGTCGTCTGAGATCAGACCGGACGATACGAGCATCGCGCCGAGTCTTCCTGACATTGCCATGGACTGCTCCTTAAGGAAAAACGGAAAATTAGTATATAATCATACTTTAATACTCTATTCGTGTCAAGACGGGCGCGTGTCAATGCATTCGGCGTTTCGCGATCTCGCGCGCAAGCGCACGCTGCATGACCGCGATCGGCGCCTGTACGCCGGTCCAGATCTCGAAGGCGATCACCCCCTGAAAAAGCAGCATGCCGATGCCGGGCAATCTCTTTGCGCCGCGGTCACGGGCAGCCTTGAGCAAGGGGGTAAGCGGCGGATTGTACACGAGATCGCACACCAGGTGGCGTTTCTGGATATCCTGTTTTCTGATCGGCAGCGGATCTCCCGGCCGCAAACCGAGCGGCGTGGCGTTGATCAGGCAGTCCGACGCTGCGGCGACGGCGGGGACGTCCTCCGCCTGCACGGCATCCGCATCCGCCCCCGTCTTCCGACGGATGTCCCGCGCCAATGCCCGCGCCTTGCGGACATCGATGTCGTGCACAGAGAATGTGCGCACCCCGGCCAGGGCAAGGCTGAATCCCACCGCCCGCGCCGCTCCCCCGCTCCCGATGCAGAGCACGGACTGCTTGCGAGGGTCGAATCCGGCATTTTCCCGTAAAGACCGGAGAAAACCCCGCCCGTCGGTGTTGTGGCCGATCAGCTTCGCGCCGCGCATCTCGACGGTGTTGACCGCGCCGATCAAGCGGGCCTCCTGGGAGAGATCATCAAGATAGCGGATCACCTTTTCCTTGTGCGGCACGGTGATGTTCAGGCCGCGCAGCCCGAGCGCGCGCGCTGCCCGGACCGCGCTGCCCAGGTCTTCCGGCCTGACCGGAAACGGGAGGTAGCAGGCATTCCGCCGCAGTTCCCGGAACGCGGCATTGTGCATTGCCGGAGAGAACGTGTGCTCCACCGGATGGCCGAATATGCCGTACAGCTGTGTCTTCCCGGTAATCATTCCTGTCGCCTCCCTGCTTCCCGCATGCGCGCCAGCACGCCGTGAAAGTCTTCCGCCGGACGAACGGCAACGCCGAGTTTCTGTTCAAGGGCGCCGATCGTAAGGTCGTCAAGGAACACGGTATCGTCCTCTTTGAGTGCAGTTGCCGGAACGATCACCAGATCGTCCCGCCGTCTTGTCCTGAGGGCCGCCAGGATGTCCCCCCCGGTCAGGAGCCCCGCCACGGTTACGGAAGGACCGAAGAACCGGTTCGGGACCGTGACCACCCGGACCGACGCCCCGGCGACGGCATTAAGCCTGGCCGCCGCTGCCTTGAGGTGCGCGCTGAACGAGACGCCCGTCACGAGCGCGACCCGAAGCGGAGTGATCCGGTGCGGGAGCCGCGTCCTCGCCATTCCGCGCAGGAACGCCGCCGTCATGCCGATCCCGTTCTCCTGCTGCGGGAAATCCTCGTAGAAGGCTGCAGGAGGCAGCGGCCTGCCTGCCTGGATGTAGAACTCGTCGGAAGGGAATGCCAGGCGTGTTCCCGTGCGCCGCTTCCAGGGGGTCCCGAACCGGACAACCGCATCGATCACCTGCCGTGCCTCGCGGCGAGTGAACGGTCTGAGCGGATAGCAATTGCGGCGGTGGGCGGTCAACCCGACGGGGACCACGGCGATCGAGAGAACCGCCGGAAACAACGCCGCAAGATCTTCGAGCGTCTGCTCAAGGTGTCTGCCGTCGTTCAGACCCGGGCAGAGCACGATCTGCGTGTGCATCCGGATGCCGCCGGCGGCGAGCCGGGCGAGCTGATCCCGGATGTCGGGGGCGCGCCGATTGCCGATCAGGAAAGCGCGCAGGGCCGGGTCCGTGGCATGGACGGAAATATAAAGCGGCGACAGCCGCTGGCTGAAGATGCGTTGCCAGTCCGTCTCCCCGAGCGCTCCCAGCGTGATGTAATTTCCATAGAGGAACGAGGCCCGGTAATCGTCATCCTTGACGTACAGGCTTTTCCGGCAGCCCGCGGGCATTTGGTCCACGAAGCAGAAAACACACCGGTTCCGGCACCGCGTGATCCGAAAGGGAGCGAACTCCAGGCCCAGCGCATCGTCGGGCTCTTTGGCGAAGGAAACGATCCGCGTCCGACCTCCCGGCGACCGTACGGTCACCGCGATATGTTCTTCGGCGGCCAGGAAGGAAAAATCAATGACGTCGCGGACCTCCTGCCCGTTGACGGCCACGATGCAATCGCCGACGTGCAGGCCCCGTGCGGACCCGCTTCCGCCCGGGGCGATGGCGACGATCTCGATCAATCAGGTGATCCTCTTGGAGGCGAACATGAAATCGATGTAGCCGGTGATCTGCGTCCTGCCGACCTCCGTGACCTGGCGGAACTTCCGCAGCAGCATGATCTCGTCCATGGTCAGGATCTTCTCCAGATAGCTGATCTGCTCCTCGGAGAGCGGATAACGCCGTTTGCCGCGACGGAGTTTGACCTGCGAGGGGGACAGGAAGAAGCCCTTGACCTCGGCGGGGACCTTTTCCTGGTGGGCGGCAAGCACGAGGACGGACTTGTCCAGGTTCAGTTTGGACGCGATCATCATCAGCGTCTTGTCCTTCGGGATGTGCCCCTTGTTGATCGTCACGCGCAGGAGTTCCGGGCTGATGCCGAGCACCTTGGAGGCGTCTTTCAGATTTTTAAAGCCCTTCTTCTCCAATGCCTGCCTGATCATCTCCGCGATCTTCATGCGCAACCTCCCGAATCGGCCCTTACCGGGCGACGTGCCCCACGATCTTTACCCCGCGTGCGATATACTGAACGCCCGAGAACAGTGTAAAAAGGGCCGCAGCCCCGTAGAGGCCGGGGGCGAGTTCGGCCTCCCATTCATAATTCTTCATGAGGAGCGACAGCACGACGACCGCGAACTGCAGGGCGGTCGTTGCCTTCCCGATCAACGACGGCATCGCCTTGAACTCCTGCCCCATCACGGCAATCACGATGCTGCCTAGTACGAGGATAACGTCCCTGCTCACCACGATGATGACGAGCCACAGAGGAAGCATGCCGAGCGCAGCCAGGGTGAGGAAAGCAGAAACGATAAGCAGCTTGTCGGCTACGGGATCGAAGAACGCGCCGAAATCGGTTTTGCTCCCCATCATGCGGGCGATCATCCCGTCCAAGGCGTCGGTCAGGCTCGCGACGGCGAAAATGAGCAGCGCCGTCCGATAGTACCCGTACACCATGGAATCGATGAAGAAAGGGATGAGCACCACTCGCAGCAGCGTGATGTAGTTGGGAAGGTTCATCGGCCCCTGCATCCTGCGCGGAACGTTGCTCGAAGGTGAGTATTCTAATCACATTTTTTTTGGATGTCAACCTTTATCTTTTTGTCACCACTTGTTTTCGTTCGCGCGCCGGAAGCGGCCAGAAGGCGGGAGACCGAGGAAAAACTGGAGCCGGCGGTCAGGATTGAACTGACGACCTGCTGATTACGAATCAGCTGCTCTACCACTGAGCTACGCCGGCGCAGGGAGATGAGGACGACTGGGGAAGTGAACGATTGCTCCTGAATACCGGCAGAAGCGGGAAAAGGATTTTCTGCAGACCATTCCGGAGCGCTGCATCGCTGCCTCCGGACCCATCGCCGGTCCGAAAGCCGGTTGTTTATACCCTATTCGGGATTCTACTGTCAAGACAATCTTTCCTTTTCAACCGTGCAGGAACGGCGACGCGATCACGTCGATGGACGAAACGGGGGCGGGGAAAAAAACGATCAGGAATGGACATCGGGAGAAGCGACTTCTTTCTGCGGCGATGCGGTGTGGGCGGGATGCTCCAAAACGCGGGCGATCGCTTCCCGGACCGCGGTCTCCACCATCATCCAGGGAGAACCGGACTCTTTGTCATTGTCGGCGGCGGTATAGTAATGAGGTGGAAGGTAGTTCAGCGCGATGGCCGCGATGTCGTTCACGCATTGCGGACAGCTGCAAATCGCGCCGTCGCTCTCGCGGAGAAGCTTTTCCATGACTGCCATGACCCGTTCGTAGTTGGCGTTCCTGACATCACAGTCCATAGCGCCTCACAAATTGCATTAATATCGCAAAAATAATTTGCAAAAAAGATACCAGTGAATGAGGCATGCTTTATACTATTTTTTCAATAGGTTAACTATGTTCTTCCAAGATCGGCCGATTCTCTTCTTAGAGCATATGCGAGCATATTGAGCGAAAACCACCAGAAAAAATCCGCAATAAAATAAGGAATCATCAAACTTGCATGTGACCGTCTTCCTCGGTCGCCTTGCGGGATGCGGCCGGCCGCGCCCAGGCGCCGGCGATTCTGCGCCGGAGCGCGGGATCTCTCATTGTTTTTTTGCGTCTGCTACGTTATACTTTCCCCCTATGGAGATATCAGACGCATTGGGAAAGAAGAATTTCTTTATCATCGACGGCCACTCGTATATCTACCGCGCTTATTACGCCGTCCGCAGCCTCACCACCTCGTCCGGTCTCCCCACGAACGCCGTCTTCGGGTTCGCCACCATGCTGTTCAAGATCATTCAGGAACAAAACCCCGCACTGCTCGCCGTTGTCTTCGACCCCCCGGGACCGACGCGCAGACACAGCGAATTCGCAGAGTACAAAGCGAACCGTCCGCCCATGCCGAAGGACCTCACGCCGCAGGTCCCCTATATCCGCCGGCTCGTCGAGGCATTGCGGATCCCGGTCTTCGTGGAGGAGGGGCAGGAGGCCGACGACGTGATCGCGACGCTTGCCCGCAAGGCCGATTCGGACGGGCTGGAGGTAACGATCGTGACCGGAGATAAAGACATCCTGCAGTTGGTGGGGGAACGGGTCCGGGTATACGATACGCTCAAGGAAAAGGTCTATCGCCCGGAAGACGTGCAGGAGCGGTTCGGCGTTCCGCCCGGACGCGTCGTCGAGATCATGGGACTTATGGGGGACGCGGCCGACAACATCCCCGGGGTGCCCGGGATCGGGGAAAAGACGGCAAAGCTGCTCATTACGCAGTATGGAACGATCAAGAACCTTCTTGAGCACGCGCACGAGATCAAGCGGCCGAAACTGCGGGAGTCGCTCGTCGCCTATGCGGACACGGCACGCCTGAGCCGCGAGCTCGCCATCCTGCATGATGATATACCGATCGCACTCGACTACGGCGCACTCGAGGCGAAGGGCCCGGACAATGCCGCGCTGATCCGGCTCCTTCAGGAACTCGAATTCACGTCGCTCCTTAAATATGCGGCCCGGGATGCAGGCGCCGACGCGGAATATAGCGCCGTTCTGGATGAGGCCGCGCTGGACAGGCTCGTGGATGCGCTTGCCAAGGCCGACGAGTTTTGCTTCGATACCGAGACGACGAGCCTCGACCCTCTCCGGGCGGACCTGGTGGGCATCTCCTTCGCCCTCCGTCCTCGACAGGCCTTCTATCTGCCTGTCGGCCACGAATATCCCGGCGCACCCCCCCAGATCGCGCGGGAGCGGGCCTTGCAGGCCCTCGCGCCGGTCCTGATGAACCCCGCGATCAGGAAGATCGGCCAGAACAGCAAGTACGATCTGCTCGTCCTCGGCCGCTCCGGGATCACCGTCCGGGGCCTCGCCTTCGACACCATGATCGCCGCCTATGTACTGAATCCTTCCCGGACCTCGCACGGCCTGGACGCCCTGGCGCTCGAATACCTGAGCTACAAGACCACGACCTACGCGGACGTCGCCGGAAGCGGAAAAAAGCAGATCGGCTTCGCATCCGTGGACGTCTCGACCGCAACCGCCTATTCGGGTGAGGACGCGGACATCACGCTCCGGCTCAAACAGACGCTTGAGCCGCAACTCCGGGAGCAGGGACTGGAACGCCTGTTCCGCGACATGGAAATGCCGCTCCTGGAGGTCCTGACGGACATGGAGCGGACCGGCGTGAAGCTGGACGCTGCCCTGCTGCAATCCATCTCCGCCGAACTGTCCCGGGAGATCACCGGTGTGGAGAAGAACATCTACGCCCTGGCGGGAACGGAATTCAACATCAACTCGCCGAAGCAGCTTGCCGATATCCTCTTCGGGAGGCTCGGGCTCAAGCCGGTCAAGCGTACGAAGACCGGGTATTCCACCAACGTGGATGTGCTGGAGGCCCTGGCGCACGTACACCCCCTCCCGGCGGAGATCCTCTCCTACCGCACGCTCGCCAAGCTCAAGTCCACCTACGCGGACGCCCTGCCAGCCCTGATCAACCCGGAGACCGGCCGGCTCCATACCTCGTTCAACCAGACCGTTACCGCAACCGGCCGTCTCTCGAGCAGCGAGCCCAATCTCCAGAATATTCCCATCCGGACCGAGGTCGGACGGCGGATCCGAAGGGCCTTCATCGCCGAGCCAGGTGCAAGCCTCCTGTCCGCGGACTACTCCCAGGTGGAGCTCAGGATCCTCGCCCACATGAGCGGAGACCCCGGCCTGATCGAGACCTTCCGGCAGGGCGAAGACGTGCATACCCGGACGGCATCGGAGATCTTCGGCCTCGATCCGGACGAGATCACCCCCGAGATGCGGCGCAAGGCGAAGGCCGTCAACTTCGGGATCGTCTACGGCATCTCGGCCTTCGGCCTGGCCCAGGACATCGGGGTGTCGAACGCCGAGGCGAAACGGTACATCGACAGCTATTTCGAACGGTATCCGGGGGTGCGTTCCTACATCGACCGGGCGATCGAAGAGGCGAAAACGAAAGGATATGTGACGACGCTCCTGGGCAGGCGACGGTACATCCCCGAACTCTCCTCCGGGGTCGCCTCGGTACGCGGTTTCGGCGAGCGTATGGCGATGAACACCCCCATCCAGGGAACGGCCGCGGACCTGATCAAACTGGCCATGATCAACATCCACGCGCGGATCCGACGCGAGCACCGGCGCTCCGCCATGATCCTCCAGGTGCACGACGAGTTGATCTTCGAGGTCCCTGATGCGGAATGCGACTCCATGAGCGCGCTCGTCCGGGAAGAGATGGAAGGCGTGCTTGCCCTGTCCGTGCCCATCCGGGTGGATGTCGGGATCGGCAAGAACTGGGATGAGGCGCATTGACGACGGCCGGGAGAGAGCCGCTGAGCACAGAGCTAGTCGAATTCGAAGCGATACTTGATGTCCGCGCCCGTATTGCCGATATCGTTCCGCTCCCCCACGAGAGAGAAGTGCCTGTTCAGGATATATTCGATCCGGAACACCTGTTCCGGCGCTGAAGCGCCCACGTTCGAAGAATAGGTAACGTACAGTTTGTTCTGCACCAGCTCCTTGCCCACCGTGATCCGCGGCACCGAGGTATCGCTCTTCCCGATGTAGGGATCGATCTGAAACCGATCGAGACCCGTGAGGCTGCGGGCGCGCTGCTCGAAGTAGTCCTGGAATTGCCCCGTGGCGAACGATACCGCCTCGCTCACGCCCACGTTCGTCTCGTTCCCCACCAGCTCCGAACTTTTTTTCCCGAGGGCGAGGAGGCTCAGGATGTCCGTATCGTTGAGCGGGGGGTCGGAAACGAAGCTGACCACGGACTGTTCGGCAGTGCCCGTTACCGCGAGCTGGATCTGGTATTCGCGGACCTGTGTTTCCGCCTGGATATCCAGGACGGGGTTGATGCGGTTCGGGTCGATGAAATCGGCCGATGCGCGCAGGATCGTGAAATCGTTCTTCCGGAAATAGACCGAGCCCTTGCGCGCCTCGACCCTCCCGAACAGCTGCGGCCGATTGATGGTCCCGCGCAGGAACATGTCCGCGCCGAGGGAAAGCGAGGCCAAGTTGTTCTGGATAATAATGTTGTCCGTTCCGTGGAACCGGATGTTGAGCTGTGTCTCCCCGAGTCGGCCGATTTCGGTCTTCTTCTTCTGGTAAAGCCCCCTGCCGAATTCCACGAGCATGCTCTTCCAGTCGATCCGTTTGTCGTACCGGGCGCGCAGGATCGAGAAGTCGCCGGAGAGGATCTGCTCCTTCAGGTCCCCGTCGAAGTACAGGTTCCCCGACAGCGTGGTCGTGAGCCCTTCAGGGTATCGGGCGGTCACTGCATCGACGGCGGTCTTGACCGAGAACTCACCCGCATCCGGGCCGGCAAGCTGCACCCAGCCCGAGACCAACATTGTGCCCCCCCCGATCGATCCGCTGAATGAGTCGGTCACGATCCTTCCCTCGGCAATGACGATCTTGCCGCGCAGGTCGCTGAACCGCTGGGGGACACCCCGGATCTTCACCTCGCCGTTCTGGATCTGCAACTCACCTGAGATATCCGGGTGGTGCCAATCCTTCGTAAGCGACAGCTGCACATCGGCCGTCCCCCCCCCCAGCTCCACGTCCTGGAACAGCAGCTGCAGCAGCGAGAGGTTCGCGGTGCCGTGTATCTCGACATCGATTCGCGACGCTGTATTTACCGAACCGCTGATGCCGATGCGCGTTGCCGGGCCGTCGAATTGAACGGGGGAGAGCGAAACCTTCCCGCCGCGGATCGCGAAGAACGCGGTCTGCTCGTTCTCGATACGGTACTCGCCGAAGACGAGGCCCAGCCGGTGAAACACCGCCGCACCCGATATCGTTGACGGATCGAGTCCCTCGCCTTCCGCGGACACCGTGGCATCCGCGATCAAGCCCACCTGATCGGTGAACGCCCGGTTCTCGTCGATCAGGCCGGCGAGATTCAACGATTCGGTGCGCAGTTTCGCATCCACCTGCCATGGATAGGGCGCGCGCAAGGTCCACGAGGCGGCAAGATGCGCGTTTTCCTGCGCAAGTCCGGCATCGAGCGTCAAGCGGCCCTTTGCGATCTTCGCCGTCGCCTGCAGGCCCCCGAGCGGGACCTTCCGCAGGGCAAGAGCGTCCACGGTAAGGGAGACATCGACCGTTGCGTCGGAAAAACTGCCCCCGGAACGGATCGCGCACGCGCCGGTTCCTCCCAGGTCCGTCCCGGCAAGCAGATCCATCGCCGCGAGATCGATATCCCGCGCCTCGAGATCGGCAGCGTAGGTCCCGTCGAAGCCGATCCATCCCGTAGCCTTGAGCATCCCCTGTTTTTTATGCAGAACTACCTGGGGGAAGGAAATCTTTCCGGTCGTCAAAACTGCGGAGATCGTTCCGCGCGTGAAGGACTCGCCATAGGCCTTGCCGGCGTCGAGGACCAAGTACCCGTTGCCCGAATATTTCTGGAGAGTGCCATGAAAATCCAACATCCCCTTCGCGGAGAGCGCAAGCGGGATCGGCTTGTAAAAGAGCGAGACGATGCTCACCACGTCCGATTGCAACACCTGCAGCCGCGCCGTTATGACCGGTTCGGCGGCGCCGAAGGCTATACTCCCGTCGAAGCGGTAGCGCGAGTCGTCCCGGCGGATCGCCACGTCGTCCAGCCGGAGGCTGCCGTCCTGCCAGGCAATCCCCCCCCGCACCTCGGTGAACGAGACCTTCCTGACCGTAAGCGGACCGCCCGCAAGCGTTCCCTCGAACCGGGGGTTCCCGATCGGGCCGCGCAGGGTGCCGGCGACCCCCACTGCCCCGGAAAGCGAAAGACCGGTCAGGAAGGAGAGCGTTCGCCCCGCTCCCGAAGACAGGGCGCTCGCAGTGAGGCTGAATCCCGTATCGGGGGAAATGCGGCCCCCGAGAAAAGCACGCAGATCTCCTGCCTGCATTGCCAGGCGATGCACGTCGAGACCGCCGTCCCGATATCCGATCTGCGCTTCGATCTTGTCCACGGTCGCATCGGACCGTCCCTTCCCAAGACGTCCCCGGCCGCTCATTTCCAGCATGCGTCCGCCATAGCGGAAGGCCAGGGTCGCATCCTTCACCGTCAGAAAGCCGAGCGGCAGATCGGACGCGGAACACTTTCCTGCGACGCGGGGGTCGGCCAGTGACCCTGTCAGGCTGACGATCGCCTCGACATGCGCCTGATGGCGTCCGTATGACCGGTCCAGGAACCGCGTGAACATTCCGATCGTCTGCGGCCCTGACCGGAAACGGCCGTTCAGGTCCAGTTGCCCATCGGGAAACGGACCCGCAGATCCGGACAGGGAAAGCTCGGTGTCCCGAACCGCAAGGGTAAGCCGATCCATTCGCAGCCGATCGCGCTCGAAAACGCCCGACGCCGATAGAATGCCGGAGAGGGCCGGAGAGGCAGGCGAAGAATACCGGATCGTGGCGGTCCGAAGGGTGAATGCCGTTCGTGCACCCGCCGGGGTGATTGTTGCGCTTGCCTCCACGCCGGTCGCTGCGATCTCGAGCGACGAGCCGGCGTCGCGAAAACGGAGGTCCCCTTTGCGGACGGTGAAGGTGCGCACCAGGATGCTGAACCCGGATCCTCCCCCGGACGACGCAGCGGCCGCGATCCGTTCTCGGATCCGCTCAAGCAGCGACGCGATGTTTACGGTTCCGTCCGGAGCCCGTACGGCGATGATCCGCGGCTCGAGAACGACGATCGCAGGGAGATGGATCTGTTTGAACAGCAGCGGGACCGGATCGAGATAGACTTTGATCTTGCGCACGGTGATCGCGGGCCTGCCCGCAGGGTCCGGGATCACGATGTCGCGCACCTCGAGCGACGGGGGCAGAAAGGTCGCCTTGATCCGGCCGATCTGTGCGTCCGGCCCCAGGATCTCCCGGAGCGGAGCGATGAGCATTGGCCTGATGCGGGCGGAAAACGCCGCGCTCTGCACATAGGCCTCGGCAGCCGCGAACGCCATGAGCCCCAGGATCGACAATATGACGACGACTTTTTTCACCCCGTTGCCTTTCCCTGCCCCGCGCCGACGGTCACTCCGCCAGCACCGTCAGCAGGGTCTTTTTGATCTGTTCCAGCCGGGCCTCTTCCGTGATCTTCCGGCGCAGAAGATCAGTGACGTAGAAGGAGTCCATGGCCTGGGCGCCCTCGGTCACGATCCGGGCAGACCCCACGTCGAGGTTTAGATCGAACAGCGCTTTGGCCACGACGTAGAGAAAACCGACGCGGTCGCGGGCCGTGACATCGATGATCGTGAACGAATCCGATGAACGATTGTCGAACTCCACCGTCGGGGTCACTGCCGGAGCGTACCGCGTCCTTCCGGAGGACGCGGCCCCCGGCTCCGGCAGCCGCGCCTTGTACACTAAAGCCGTCTGCAGTTCGTCAAGCACGCTTTCCCAGGCAGGTTCGTAGTCGTACAGCCTGCCCTCGGCGTCCGTGAGCTGGAAGGTGTCGATCATGACGCCGTCCCGCGACGTATAGACCTGGGCACGCAGGATATTGAGATTCTTGGAGGCGATCGCCCCTGCGATCCGGTAAAACATCCCGTAGGCGTCGTATGCGCACACGACCAGTTCCGTGTAGCCCCTCCCGGCAGAGTGGCGACGCCGCATCACGAGCGGCTCCGTCTCCAGCCTCTTTACCATCGCAAGGTGTTCGACGACCCGGGCGGCAGGCGTCGCCAGAATATATTGGTTCGACATGACGGCAAGAAACCACTCGAGGGACGCGGGAGCGACGGCCCCTGCCGCCGCCGTCTCCCGGATCTTCGCGACCGCCGCCGCGAGACGTTCGCGGTCCGCCGCAACCGCCGCGCCGCTTGCGTCGAAGAGCGCACGGGTGCGGACGAACAGGTCGTGCAACAGCACCGCTTTCCATTGGGTCCAGGCGTGGGGATGCACCGCGGCAATGTCGGCATAGGTCAGGAGATAGAGCATCGCCAGGTTTTCCCGGTCTCCCACCAGGCGGGCGAAATCCTCGACCACCCTGCGGTCCGTCAGCTCGCGCCGTTGCGCGACCGAGGCCATGACCAGATGGTTTTTCACGAGAAAGAGCACCCGTTCCCGGTCTTCTCCGGCCACGCCGAGCCGTGCCAGCACCCCCCCTGCGATGATCGCCCCGGCGCTATCGTGGTCCTGCCGGTATACCTTGCCGAGATCGTGCAGGAGCGTTGCGAGGACGAGCACCCAGCGCTTCTGCAGGCCCTTGAAGGCATCGACCAGGGAGGGGTTGCCCGGATAGCTGCCGTCCCAGAGATTCTGCAGGTTGCGCAGGGCCAGGAGGATATGCTCGTCGACCGTGTAGAGGTGGTAATAATCGTGGCGGGCCAGCGATTGGACGGCGCGGAACTCCGGGAGAAAACGGCCGAGAAAGCGGAGGTCTTTCATCTGGGTGAGCGTTTCCGTCAGCCGATCGGGATTGTTCAGGATGGAGAGAAAGGAGCGGGCCGCCGCGGGGGAGGTTCGGACATCGTCGCCGATCCGGCACCGACGGATCATGGTCTGCATCCGGTCCGACAGGAATGCGTGGCGGCTCTGGACGATCTCGAAGGCGGTCAGGATCTGTGCGGGATCGGTGCGGCACACGTCGTCAGTCGCGGCCACGATCGTCCGGCCGACCAGGGAGAAACACCCGAGCACCTGCACGCGGTCAAACCATCCGCGCCGCGGCTTGCGTACGGCGGCATCGAGGACCATCCCCGAGAATTCGCGTACCGTGCGCGCGTGGATGAAGTATGTCTTCATGAACCGCTCGACGGCAAGGAGGTTGGCGGAATCACGGTAGCGAAAGTCCTTTGCCGCCTGCTCCTGGAGATCGAAGGTCAGATGGTCGTTCTTGCGTCCGGACAGGTAGTGCAGTTCGTTCCGGAGTCGCCACAGAAAGTTCCGTGCCCGCAGGAAGACCGCATAGTGTCCCGCGGTCACCACCCCCCGCGTCACGAGCTCGGCGAGCGAGGTTACCCGGAAACGGGCGGCCGCCACCCAGAAGGCCGCGTGGACGTCCCGCAGCCCGCCCTCGCCCTCCTTGATGTTCGGCTCCCGCAGGTAGATGGACCCGCCGAAGGAGCGGCGCGTCGCGCTCCGTTCGGCGATCTTCTCGCTGATGAACGAATCCGCCCGCCAGTAGAAGACCTCGCTGCGCATAGCCTCCAGGAAAGCGTCGTAGAGGCCGGCATCGCCGGCGATGAGGCGGGATTCGACCAGGGAGGTCCGGATCTTGCTGTCCCGGCGGGCGAGGGCTACGCACTCCTTCACCGTGCGGACGCTGTACCCCACATCGAGCCCGGCGTCCCAGAGCGGATAGAGCAGGTCCGACGATCGTTTCCGGTCCGTCTCGTCCCTGCACAGGAGCAGGAGGTCGATGTCGGAATACGGGTTCAGTTCCCCCCTGCCGAAGCCGCCCACGGCGACCAGGGCGGGGAGAACGGCTCCCATAGAAAGCCGGCCGTGCATGGCACGGAGGGTAGAATCGATCAGCTCCGTGCGCCGCTGCACGACCCAGTCGCCGGTCGCCCCCGCAAAGTGGGCGTCCCGGATGGTCGCGCCTTCCTGCGCCAGGTGCGCCCTGATGCGTTCAGCATCCGTCGTTGCCGTCGGGTGGTCGAGGTGGTTCACGGGATACCGCCGAGAGGCTGGTGAATTCGAAGCGATGGAAGGCCGTCGACCTCCCTCCGCGAAGAAGGACGGACTGCGGGTTTACTGACCTTGGAATGCAATCGACTTGATCTCGTCCATCTGGAGCATAAAACTGCCGAAGGATGCCACGCCGTAACACCGCGATTTCGCGTCGATCTCGAAACTCGTATCGGTGCCGTCGACAAGCCGCGCGTTAACCACCATGTTCCGGTCCTTCCGTGCGCCGACCGAGAGGTCTTTCACCTTGTCGAAGGGGATCGAAACCTGCGCCATGCCCAGGGTCCCGGAGAACTGCACCCGGCCCTCCCAGCTGAACTGCTCACCCTTGATCGCGTTCCCCGACCCGTCGGTGATCACGACGTGGTAATTCTTGTCGACCCGGGGTGCCCGTTCGAATCCTCCGGACCCGCCCATGGCGGTCAGCAGGAGGAACACGAAAAGAAGCACGACGGCGTACCAAGCCCTCTGCAGCATAGGTTTCTCCTTTCGCGGCACGGTGCTGCGCCTCATTTGCCGGTCAGCTTACCACAGAACGCGCGTCTGTTTCAAGAAAAAAGCTTGCAAAGACAGGGGGCTTCGGGTAAGGTACGGCATCGTTCCTTCCCGGAGACCTCCATGCACGACCATTTTCCCGAACTCGTCGCTCTCATGGCCCGCCTGCGCGGCCCCGACGGCTGCCCCTGGGACCGCAAACAGACTTCCCAATCGCTCATGCCGTTTTTGGTCGAGGAATGCTACGAGGTCGTTGATGCGATCGACGAGGGCGACCCCGCCAAGGTGAAGGAGGAGCTCGGCGACCTGCTGTTCCAGATCGTCTTCCACGCGCGCCTTGCCGAGGAACAGGGCACGTTCGCGATCGACGACGTCGTGCAGACCGTTGTGGAAAAGATGCGGCGGCGCCACCCCCACGTGTTCGGCGACGTCGAACTGCGCACGGGCACGGACACAGAGGTCCTGGCGAACTGGGAGGAGATCAAAAAGAACGAGAAGGGCTACGAAACGCGGAAATCGATCCTCGAAGGCGTCCCCCGCCGCCTCCCGTCGCTGCTCCGGGCGCACAACATTCAGGCACGCGCCGCCCGCGTAGGGTTCGACTGGAGCAGGCTCGACGCCGCCCTGCCCAAGCTCGACGAGGAACTCGCGGAATTCAAGGAAGCGCTGGGCAAGGAAGACGCCTCCGGCATCGAGGAGGAGCTGGGAGACCTCTTTTTCATGCTCGTGAACATCTCGCGCTTCCTGGGCGTCAATCCCGAAGAGGCGCTTCGGAAGACCATCGGGAAGTTCATCCACCGGTTCCGCTTCATCGAAGAGCATGCAGCGGCCATCGGGACCAAGCTCAAGGACCTGTCGCTGGAAGAGATGGACGCGCTCTGGGAAGAGAGTAAAAAAGGGGAGAAAAACCGGTGACCCCCGGGACGGAACGGGATCAGATCCCGCCCGTTTCGACCTCCTTCTTCACAACAAGGACCACATGCCCGCCCTGCACGACCAGGTCGCCGCGAAGCGCCGTCGGCCGGTCGACTACGTCGGACATCAGGCGCGGCCGTTCCTTCCGGAACGGCGCCTTCACTGCTTCCCGGGGCAACCACGGGCGGACCGGCACGGCCTTCACCCGGTCCGTCAGAAAGTACCGCGTATCCCGGAATGAAAATCCCCTGCCCTCGATCCATCCGGTAATGAAAACCCCCCTCCGCGGCCCGCGTGCCAATGCCTCCGAAACGGTGAGCGCACCTTCCCGGATGGCGCCCAGGATTAGGGGCGCGTCCCGGATGGAACCCTCACCGCGCAGGATGGTCCGCGTCTTCCCGTGTTGCAACACGACCAGGACCGGCACGCCATGAATGT
Source organism: Nitrospirota bacterium (assembly GCA_046704425.1). Taxonomy (GTDB): domain Bacteria; phylum Nitrospirota; class UBA9217; order UBA9217; family UBA9217; genus JBJKRX01. The sequence continues at coordinate 2,972 of JBJKRX010000087.1, read as the reverse complement.
TGTACTTGTCGGCAAGGGACCGATCTCCCTGCCGCACCGGGAAGGACAGGTGCGCTCCCCCCTCCCCTTGACCGAAACGCATGCCCTCGATCCGGTAGGACGCGGCAAGCTCGTTCACCACCGGCTCTACGCGCTGGCAGTGGCTGCAGGTGGGCGAGAAGAAAAAGAGGAGGGACAGGCCGCCGGCCTTCTGTGCTGCCGTCGCAAGGGACGGGACCAGACAGGCAATCGTCAAACAAAGAAAAAGTATTTTTTTCATAGCGAAAAAAGAGGCGGGGCAGAAACGCCCCGCCTTCCCGGAAAAGTGTCCGCCTTCTGCAGGCCTTAGTTCAAGGTGCTGAAGTCGCAGACCTGCGCCAGATCGAACTCGTTGGTGTAGTTCACGTGGTTGCCGTTCGCATCGGTCACCGTGATCGTCCCGTCCGCATTATAGACGATATTCGTCGTGGCCGCGTTCACCGTCACCTGGATCTCGCCGAGGGTGGTCGCTCCCGTCGCATTGTCATAGTGGATCGGGGTCACCGTATGGAATGTCGTGGTCCCGCCTGCGCAGACGGTCGCGGGAGAGTACACAAGAGCCGCCGTGCCGGTGAGCGAGACATTTTCTCCGCCTGTGACGCTCGCGATGTCGACCCCGAAATTGGTGAAGGTCGCCTGCATGCTCCGGGCGCTACCGGACTCGGTCCAGGTTTCCGTAAACGATCCGTTGTTAACGGTGTTGATATCGCTCGCGCCTGCGGTCACCACGGTCTGGAAGTTGTTGAAATTCATGGTATACGTAGTATTGGCAGCCACATTCTGGGTCGTCAGTGTGCCGGTCGCGGCAATGGACGTCTGGGTTGTCGTTGTCGCGGAGCTCGTGATGGTCATGGCGATATGGGCCGTCATGTTGTTCGTGACCGCAGCGTAGTTTGCCGAATACCCCTTGACCGTAAGGTCCGAGTTCGCCGTGTTGGGATCGAAGGTATCCTGCGTAATGGTCGTGCTGCCCGTCGACAGATTGATGTTCGCATTCAACGTCATAACGCCGTCATACTGATCGCCGTTTTCCCGGCAGCCGCTGAAGCTCACGTTAATGGTAACGGTCCCGGCAAGGTAATCGGCACTGCCCGAGTAGGTATACGAACCGTTGTCCGAACAGGATTTCGTTCCTCCGGCAATCGGCGTAGATGCCTTCAAGGCTATTGCCTGTTTCATGGCCGCTGCTGCTGCGGCGATCGGACCTGACTGCGCGAAATCCGCAGAGAGCCTGGAGGCGATGGCAAGACCCGCATCCGTGGTGCCTGCAGGGGAAAGCTTCACCGCCGGCGCCCCGGCAATGGAGCTCAAACCGATCTGGCCGAGGTTGTTGAAGGTGTCCGAGCTGCCCTGGGCCACGGTCGCTGCCTGGTTGGACGTGGACGCGGCCTGCGAACCGGTAGTGCCGGTATTGTTATTATTGTTGTTGCTGGGCGTTGAGCTGCTCCCTCCGCCGCACGCGGAAAGGGTCAGCGCGAGAGAGAATACGAGCGTCAGCGCCCAAAAGGTCTTCTTTGCTACAAAAGTACGTTTCATCGGAGGGCCTCCTTAGATAAAATCTGTTTTCGGTAGTATCCTTTCGGGTACGCCTCTGCGTGAATCTCGCCTAGTGAGACAGCCTTTGTCGGAAAAAACCGGGGATTGGGCTGAACTTACCCTCTTCTTCCCCGCCTCAGTTTCCACGGCCATGAATCGTCTTGGGGAAATTTCCCTTCTCCGGGCCGTCTTGTCCTCTCCTACCGTCTGCCTTAATGATAAAAAAGTGTATCTCCTAACTCACCTCAAGTCAAGAGATTATTTCCAAGAAAATCTTATAAAACTTTTTTTTCGGTTGCATGGTGGATAAAAAAAGGCGGGGCAGAATCGCCCCGCCTGGTAACCGTGCTTGCTGTCTTTGGTGATTACATTTTCAGCTTCTTTGCTCCCATTGCCGGCGCCATCCCGAACGCGCCGTCATGCCACAGCTGCAGGTTCGGATCATGCGCCTGCACGGTCACATTACCCGAGCTGTCAACGACGATGTCTGCGACCGCGAACCAGGCGGCAGAATCTTGACCTTGATAGTCTTCCGCATTGATGAAGGGATGCGTATAGGGTCCGAAGACCGTGTTCCCGATCTGGATCGATACGTTCACATCAGCTTCCGTATCGCCGTGGAGGCTATAGCTATCCACGGAGACCACATAGTAGCCCGTCGGCAAAGTGGCTGCCGAGATGTGCTCAGGACCATACCCGGTCGTGTTGTCGAAGTCGAGCCAGGCCTCACACGTCCCATCCCCGTTCAGATCCATGCCTTCGTAGTAGTTGCCATCCGGTCCCATGCAATAATCATAGCCTTCATAGTCCACGTAGCTCGTACCTGCCGTACTTGCGGTCGGCGCGGTGGTGGCGTAATAGTTCATGTGCAGGTCCATGTCGGAATTCGAAACATTGCCCGGTCCGTTCCACGTCAGGGTGATGGTCATTCCGTTCGCGGAAGAGGCCGTGCCGGTCGATCCGCCCGAGGGAGGTGCAGGCTCATCCATGGTGGCGAAGTTGCAGACCTGGGCCAGGTCGTACGCGCTGTCATAGTTCACGGACCCGTTCGCGTCGGTCACCGTGATCGTGCCGTTGGAATTGAAGACGATATTAACAGCGGCCCCGTTCGTGGTGACCGTCAGGTGGCCGGAAGTGGTGATCCCATGCGTATTGTCGAAATGGATCGGGGTCACGGTCACGAAGGTGGTCGTGCCGCCTGCGCACATGGTCGACGGGACGAAGGTGAGCGCCACGGTGCCGCTCACGCTGGTGTCGTCACCGGTCGAGGTCATGACGTCGTCGATCACGAAATTGGTGAAGGTAATGGACACGCTCTTCTGGGTCCCGCTTTCGGTCCAGGATTCGCTGAACCCGCCGTTGTTCGTGCTGTGAATCGTGTTTGTGCTCTGGTTGATGTCCATCGTGCTGTCGTAGTT
>JBJKRX010000086.1:0-15236 GCA_046704425.1 Nitrospirota bacterium | reverse complement strand
GCCCTGCGGCTCAGCATTGCGTCGCGCGTACTGACGCTCTTCACCATGCAATCCCTGGGGCTCGAACCGGTGCGCCCCGAAGATCCCCTCGGGCGGCTCACCTTCCGGGAACGCCAGATATTGAACTTTACGATCGAGGGACTGACCAGCGCCGAGATCGGCGAATGCCTCTCCATCAGTCCGCGCACGGTCGAGACCCACCGCCGCAAAATCATGAAAAAGCTCGGCGTGCGCTCCCATTCACGGCTCATCCGCTTCATGGCGGCCCTCGCCTCGAATTTCGGTACTGCCTAAGCCTTTCGGCCAGACTCCTCGTGGCCGAAGTCTCCCGCCTTTGTACCCTCGCGCAAAAAAAGTGTGCCGTGCTGCGAGCCCGTGCGGCACGGCTCTGGCCGGTACAAAAAATGCACCGAAACAAACGCAGGGGATGAACGGGCTACGTAGGTCTACGAATAGACAAGCGGGATCAAGGCTGCTATGAATAAAGCATTGCTGCCTCAGACTGCCGCGCAAAACCGATTGCACGCCGATGCCGGCGGGGGGACGGTCCTCGTGATCACGTTCAACACGGAAGATTCAGGAACCCTCGGCATCCTGACGCTCCGGGGGGATATTGCGCACGATCGGGCCGGGGAGCTGCATGCACGCCTGGCGCAGAGCTTCTGCTGCGTGAACCGCCTCATCGTCAACTGCAACGAGGTCGCTTCTTTCGATATGGCATGCATCCGGGTCCTGTGTGCGGCCTACCGGGTGTCGCATCTGCTGCACAAGGACTTTTCCCTCGTCGGCGATCAGCCGGGACTGTATGCACGGGCCGAACGGCACGATATCGTGCGGTCCTGCCCGGACCGCGCTGTCTGCGGGGAGGGATGCCTCTGGACCTGACGAACAGGCAGTGCGACCCTCGGTAATACTGCGGGGAGATCCGGCAGCGGGAAACAACCAGAAGGAGGTGCATCATGGCGACACCGGCACGGACGGCCCGGACCAGAAAGAGCGGGAGCAGAACTGCGCAGGGCAGGGGAGCGGTCCTGGAAAAACAGCTTGCCGCACTCCGGCAGCGGGCCGTGCAGGCCGAGGCGGTCCTGGCCTGCAGCGCGGCCCCGACCTTCACCGTGGACCGCGACCTGACGATCACGGCGATCAACAACGCCGCGCTCGCGGCCATGGGGTACCGGCGCGAGGACGTGGTGGGCAGGATGAGCTGCGCGAACCTGGCAAAGACGCCGCTCTGCGGGACGACGGATTGCACCCTCAAGAAGTGCATGCAGACCGGCGGTTCGGTCGTGGGCGAGACCGTGGCCGAGACGCGGGAAGGGAGGAAGTTCCCGATCAAGGCCACCTGCTCCGCGCTCCTGGACGACCAGGGAAACGTCACCGGCGGCATGGAGGTGATCATCGACCAGACGGACGTGGCCCAGGCCAAGTGGGAGATCGACAACATCCTTGCGTCCATCGCCGCACCCATGTTCGTGACCGACGCGAACCTGACCATTACGTCCATCAACGACGCGTCGCTCAAGGCCATGGGCTACCGCAGGGACGAGGTGGTCGGCAAGATGACCTGCGCGGACCTGTCCCGGACCCCGCTCTGCAACACGGACAAGTGCACGCTCCGGAACTGCTTTCGCACCGGCCAGGCGATCGTGGGCGAGACCGTGGCCGAGACGCGGGACGGCAAAAAGATCCCGATCCAGGCAGCCTGCTCGCCGCTCCTCGACCGGGGGGGCAGACCCTACGGCGGCATGGAGGTGATCATCGACATCTCGGAGGTCAAGCGGCTGCAGCAGGAGGCCGTGGCGCAGGGAGAATATCTCCAGCGGCAGGTGGCGATGCTCGTCGGGCACCTCGACGCCTTCAGCCAGGGCGACCTCTCGATCGAGGCGCACGCCGAGCGGCAGGACGAGATCGCGAAGCTCGTGGACAGCCTGAACAAGGTCGTCCAGAATCTCCGGGGGCTCGTCCAGGCCGCGGAGGCGATCGCGAAGGGCGACCTCACCAGCAACGTCAAGGTGCTGTCCGAGAAGGACACCCTCGGCAAATCGCTCACCGAGATGCTCGAAAAGCTGCGCACCGTGGTGACGGATGTGAAGACGGCGTCGGACAACGTGGCCTCCGGCAGCGAGCAGTTGTCCGCCGGCGCGGAGCAGATGTCCCAGGGCGCGACCGAACAGGCGGCATCGGCCGAAGAGGCGTCGTCGTCGGTGGAGGAGATGAACGCCACGATCAAGCAGAATGCGGACAACGCACAGCAGACCGAGAAGATCGCGCTCAAGTCCGCCACGGACGCGATCGAGAGCGGCAGGGCCGTGTCCGAGGCCGTGGTGGCCATGAAGGACATCGCATCGCGGATCTCCATCATCGAGGAGATCGCGCGCCAGACGAACCTCCTGGCCCTGAACGCGGCGATCGAGGCGGCGCGTGCCGGCGAGCACGGCCGGGGATTCGCCGTCGTGGCCGCCGAGGTGCGCAAACTGGCGGAGCGGAGCCAGACCGCGGCAGGAGAGATCAGCAAGCTCTCGGCATCGAGCGTCGACGTGGCGGAGCGGGCCGGCGCCATGCTCACCAAGCTCGTGCCCGACATCCAGAAGACCGCCGAGCTGGTGCAGGAGATCAGCGCGGCCTCGAAGGAACAGTCGAGCGGCGCGGACCAGATCAACGGGGCGATCCAGCAGCTCAACCAGGTGATCCAACAGAATGCCGGGGCCGCGGAGGAGATGTCCTCGACCTCCGAGGAGCTTTCGTCCCAGGCGGAGCAGCTCCAGGATACGATCTCGTTCTTCCGGCTCGAGAGCGGCGGGGAGCGGCAGGCAAAGCGTCTGACGCTCGTGAAGGGCCGCGAGAAGGCGGAGGCCGCGCGACCGCAAACGCACAAGCTTCACATCGCTCATCTGCCGCATGCGGTCGGGGAGTCGCATTCGCCGCTGGCCTCCGGAGCGCCGGGCCACGGCGGGGTGGCGCTGAACCTCACACCGGAGCGGAAGGGCGACGGCGACGGGAGAGACCCCGAGTTTGAGCGGTACTAGGCCGGTGCGCGACACCGGGGAGGACGTCATGGACGCAATGGAAGCGACGACCGCAGCGCAGTACCTAACGTTCAACCTGGAAGACGAGCTCTTCGCCTTCGATATCGCCACCGTTCGCGAGGTCCTCGACTACCCGGTGGTTACGCGGATCCCGCGGACGCCTGCGTATGTGCGGGGCGTGATCAATCTGCGCGGAGCGGTGGTGCCCGTGATCGACCTGCGGGCGAAGTTCGGCATGCCGAAGGGCGCCGATGCCGTGGACGGCTGCGTCATCATCTCCGAGGTGCAGGCGGCGGACGGGGCGACGATCCTCGGGGTGCTCGCCGATTCGGTGCGCGAGGTCATGAACCTCAACGCGGGCGAGATCGAGCCCCCGCCCAAGTTCGGCAGGGTGGATGCCGCGTTCATTCGGGGCATGGGCCGGCAGGGGGAGCGGTTCATCATCATTCTCGACATCGACCGCATCGTCGGAGCGGACGAACTGGACGCCGTGCAGGCGCCGCGCGATGCGGAACGGCTGCTGGCGGCCTAGCGGCCTGCATGTCCGCGAGGGAACCGCTCAAGGGGGTGTGACGATGCGCACCGGCTCGTACCGGCTCCTGCTGGTGCAGGATCCCGCCGGAGACGGACACGTTCTTCGCCGAACGCTTGCCGACGCGGCGCCGCAGTTCGCGGTCGTTTCAGTCCCGGGGTGTGCAGAGGCGGCGGAACGGATGCATGGCGAGGAGTACGATGTCGTCCTGATCGACGCGGATCGCAAACCGCGGGACGACGAATCGCTCGCCGCGGTCCTGCAGTACGCAGGAGCCGCCTCGACGGTCCTTGTGGCCGGCGCCGACGCGGATCCGTTGCGGCGCCGCGCGCAGCGGCTCGGCATCCGTGAGTGCCTCCCCCGGGAACACCTCGATCGAAGCACCCTGCTGCACGCGCTGACCGCGGCGGCCCAATGCCGGATCGCGGAGCGGGCACTGGTCGAGAGCGAGTCCCGGTACCGGCGGCTGCTCGAATCGGTCACGGACTACGTGTATATGGTCCAGGTCGAGAACGGCCGGCCTGCGTCGTCGTGGCACAGTCCCTCCTGCGTCACGGTGACCGGCTACACCTCCGAGGAATACGCGCAGAACCCCTCGCTCTGGTATCAGATGGTGCATGAAGAGGACCGCAGGGCCGTGCTGGATATGGCCGAAGACGTCTGCGCCGGACGGGTGCCGCCGCCGCTGGAGCACCGCATCCTCCACAAGGACGGCAGCATCCGCTGGATCAGGAACACGCCGGTGCCGCGTCGCGATCCGGACGGACGGCTGGCCGGATACGACGGCCTGGTATCGGACATCACGGCGCGCAAACGGGCGGAGCAGGAACTGCTGCGCGTGAACCAGGCCCTGCGCGAGCGCGAAGAACAACTGAAGCGGGAACTGGAGAACAGCAAGCGCGCCAAAAAGGAATGGGAGGTCACGTTCGACGCGATCTCGAGCCCGCTCTTCCTGCACGACCGCGATTACCGGATCATCCGGGCGAACGTCGCCTACCGGGACGCAGCCGGAATGCCCTTCGAGGAGCTGCTCGGACGGCCGTACTATACGGTCTTCCCGAAGCGGGACGGCCCGCTGGACACCTGTACGGCGGCCATGACGACGCAGGACGACCGGGGCACCAGTGCCGAGGAGGAGATTGAGGTCCCGGCGATGAACAAGATCTTCCGCTCCCGGCCGTATCCGGTCCGCGACGGAGACGTCTACTTCTGCTCGGTCCACGTGCTCGAGGACATTACGGCCATGAAGCGCGCGGAGGAGCATATCATCCAGGAGATGGAGGTCACGGCGAACCTGCTCATGATCGCCAAGACCGCGGCCTATACCACGGACCGGGACAAGCTGATGGAGAAGACGGCCTCCTGCGGGGCAATGGTCATGGAGTGCGACGCCTTCGCCGCCTACCTCTGGGATCAGGAGCGCAAGGCCTTTCTGCCGAGCCGGCACTACGGTCTCGAACACGAGTGGATCCCCCTGTTTCGGACCGAGCCGCTCGACGTACGGGCGGAGTTCGTTCGGTTGCTCCTGGAGCGGAGAGCATCCGTCGTGGTGCGATTCCCCGGCGAGAATGGACGCGGTCCTGCTGCCGCGACGCCGTTCCCGGAAGCCAAGGCGGCACAGACGGTATCCACCACGACGCCGGCCTGGACCAACGGCGAGATGCGGACGGTCCTCGCCATCCCATTGATCGGCAAGACCGACGTCCTCGGTCTCCTCCTCGCGGCCTACCGGGACGAACGGACGTTCGCAGAACGGGACCGCAAGATCGTGGAAGGCCTGTCCCGCCAGATCTCCCTTGCCCTGGACGACGCCCGGCTGTACCGGACCGCACTGGAGCGATCCCTCGAACTGAACAATAAGATCGAGACGCTCCAGGTCATGTACGAGATCGACCGCAGCATCCTCTCGACCCTCGAGCCCCACGAGGTCCTCGAGACGGCCACGAGCAACATTTGCCGCATTGTCCCGTGCGACGGCGCGAGCATCCTGCTGGCGGACCGGGAGCGACAGGGATTCATCCATGCCGCGGGCCACGGACGCTCGGGCGCGTCCGCGCCCTTCGTCCCCTTCCGCGATACGTCCGCCACCGAGGTCCTCCGTTCGGGACGGCCGCAATTCGAGGAGAACCGGACCGGGGCCGCGGACCTGGCGGCCTACGAGCGACAACTGCTTGCGGAGGGGTTCTTTTCCCATATCCGGATCCCGCTCGTCGTCAAGGGAGAAGCGGTGGGGGTCCTGGGCGTCAAGAGCAAACGAGCCGCGGCGTTCACGCCGGAGAACGTCTCGACGCTCGAACGGGTCGCGAACCAGATCGGCGTGGCCCTGGAGAACACGCGGCTCGTAACCGACCTGCAGGAGCTGCTGCTCGGCACCGTGAAGTCCCTGTCCCATGCCATCGACGCGAAGTCCCCCTGGACGGCCGGCCATTCCGAGCGGGTCACGCGATACGCCGTGGCGATCGGCAGACGGATGGGAATCCCGGACCGGGAGATCAAGGACCTGGAGCTGGGGAGCCTCCTGCACGACGTAGGCAAGATCGCGATCCACGACGTGATCCTGAACAAGCCCTGCGGCCTGACCAGGGAGGAGTTCGAGATCGTGAAACGACATCCGGTCCGCGGGGTCGAACTGCTCGAACCGATCAAGCAGTTCAACCGAGTCATTCCCTGTATCCGGCACCACCACGAACGGTTCGACGGGACGGGATATCCCGACGGCCTGCGGGGAGAGCAGATCCCGCTCTGGGCGCGCATCCTCTCGGTGGCGGACGCCTACGACTCCATGACGGTGGAACGGCCCTACCGCATGGCCTTTGCCAGAGAAGCGGCGATCGCGGAACTGAACCGGTGTGCAGCGACCCAGTTCGACCCGGCGATCGTGGCGGCGTTCATCGGCTGGCTCAGCGGATCGATCGTTTCGTCCCACGGGACGATGCAGGCAGACAACCCGCCGCAGCGGTTCGCGGCATGAAAGGACGCGCTTATGGCATGCCCATTCCTGACCGAGATCCATGATGACTATTGCCTGGTCGTCGAGCGGATGCCGTCGCCGCGCATGCGCAAGGCCTGCGGCGACGGAAGCGGTGATGCGTACCGCGCCTGTCCGCACTACGGGAATGCCGTCTGGGGAGGACTCCTGCCGTCCGGAGCGGCGATGCTCTCCGGTGCGACGAACACGCCGATGGTGTTGCTGGTCGACCCGGCAGAGACGCGGGAGGGATGCGTGCAGCAGGTGGTGGAACGGCTTGGCTACCGCTGCATGGCCGTGTCCGAAGGGCGGGAGGGGCTTGTCGTGCTGCGGAGCGGCATCCCCGTGGGGCTGATCGTCATGGAGCTGGTCCTGCCGGACATGGAGGGCCTGCAATTCCTGGAATGCGTCCGGCGTGAGCGTCCCGGGGTGGCGGTGCTCGTCGCCACCGACCAGGTGTCGATCGAGGGCTATCTGAAGGCGGTGAACCTGGGGGCGCTGGATTACCTGAACAAGCCCGTGCTCATGAAAGAGCTGACCCGTATCGTCTGGGGCGTTCTGGGCAGGCCCGAGGGATACAGCGCGCCCCACGCGGCGTAAGAGGCGGGCGGCGCCAAGCGGCGTATGGTCAGAAACAGCCGCGCGACCTTTTCCCCTCGTCGCGCGATACGGGCGCGAGGTTCCAGACCTCCCGCGCGTACTCCCCCACCGCCCGGTCGCTCGAGAACCGACCCATGCCCGCGACATTCAGGATCGCCTTCCGGCTCCACGCCTCGGCATCGCGGTATAAGTCGTCCACCTGCTCCTGGCAGGACACGTAGGCGGCGTAATCCGCCAGTACGAGGTAGGGGTCCCCGCCGCTCGTAAGTGATTCGACGAGGGGGCGGAAGAGACCCGGCGCGTCTGCGGAGAAGTACCCCCAGGAGATCATGTCCAGGGCCTGGCGCAGCTCGTCGTTCGCCGCGATCACGGCCTGCGGGTCGTAGCCCTCCGCTTTGCGCGCCGCCACCTCCTCCGCCGTAAGCCCGAAGATGAAGAAGTTCTCCGCCCCGATCTCTTCGCGCATCTCGATGTTCGCGCCGTCCAGGGTGCCGATGGTGAGCCCGCCGTTCAGGGCGAGCTTCATGTTGCCCGTTCCCGACGCCTCGGTGCCGGCCGTGGAGATCTGTTCGGACAGATCGCAGGCCGGGATGATCTTCTCGGCGTTCGACACGCTATAGTCGGCAAGGAAGACGACCTTCAGCCGGTCGCCGATCACGGGATCGTTGTTCACCACGTCCGCCACGCCGTGGATGAGCTTGATGATGAGCTTTGCCGCCGCGTAGCCCGGCGCCGCCTTGCCGCTGAAGATCACGGTGCGGGGGACGAGCCCGTCTCCGCCCCGCGCGCGGATGCGGTTGTACCGCGTCACCACATGGAGCACGTTCAGGAGCTGGCGCTTGTACTCATGGAACCGCTTGATCTGCACATCGAAGAGCGAGGAGGGGGCCACGCGCAGCTTGAGCCGCATCCGGATGATCTCGGCAAGCCGTTCCTTGTTTGCGCGTTTTACGCCCCGGAATTGCGCCCGGAACGCCGGGTCCTCGGCGTAGCGGGTGAGCTTGCGCAGCTCGTCGAGGTTGCAGAGCCAGTCCGTGCCGATGCACGACGAGATGAGGGAGGCGAGGGCGGGGTTCGCCTGGTTGAGCCAGCGGCGCGGCGTGACCCCGTTCGTAATGTTGATGATCCTGCCCGGGAAGAGCCGGTCGAAGTCTGCGAAGATCGTCTGTTTCATGAGGTCGGTGTGGATGTGCGAGACGCCGTTGACGCGGTGGCTGCCCGCGATCGCCAGGTGCGCCATGCGCAGGCGCCGGCCCGCCGTCTCGTCCACGAGGGACATGCGTCGGATCAGATCGAGGTCGCCGGGATTCCGGTGCCGCACGTCGTCCAGAAGGCGGCGGTTGACCTCGTAGATGATCTGGAGGTGGCGGGGGAGGACCTCCTCGAGGAGGCGCACCGGCCAGGTCTCGAGGGCCTCGGGCATCAGCGTGTGGTTCGTGTACGAGACGGTCCGGCGTGTGATGTCCCAAGCCGCGTCCCAGCCGAGGTGGTGGTTGTCGATCAGGACGCGCATGAGCTCGGGGACGGCGATCGAGGGGTGCGTGTCGTTGAGCTGGATCGCCACCTTGTCGGGAAGCTCAGCGATGTTCGGGTGGTACTTGAGGAAGCGCCGCAGGATGTCCTGGATCGACGCACAGACGAAGAAATACTGCTGCTTGAGCCGAAGCTCTCGGCCCATCTCGGTGGTGTCGTCGGGGTAGAGGACCTTCGAGAGGTTCTCCGACTCGTTCTTCTCCTCCACCGCCTTGATGTAGTTCCCCTCGTTGAAGTATTTCAGGTTGAAGTCGCGCGTGGCCTTGGCGGACCAGAGCCGCATGTTGTTCACCGTCGCGGTATCGTATCCCGGCACGGGGGTGTCGTAGGCCATGGCCATGACGTCCTCGGTGTCGATCCAGTGGAACCGCGTCCGGCCCTCGTCGTCCCGGTATTGGACCACCCGTCCGCCGAATTTGACCGCAAAGAGCACCTCGGGCCGCGGGAACTCCCACGGATTCCCGTAGCGCAGCCAGTTGTCCGGGTGTTCCACCTGGTAGCCGTTCTCGATCCGCTGGGTGAAGAGGCCGTATTCGTACCGGATGCCGTACCCGTAGCCCGGAAGGCGCAGCGTGGCCAGGGAGTCGAGAAAGCAGGCCGCGAGGCGTCCCAGGCCGCCGTTGCCGAGCGCCGCGTCCTGCTCCAGGTCATGGATCCGATCGATGTCGAGCTCCAGGTCCGCGAGGGCCTCGCGGCATTCCTCGTAGAACCCCATGTTCATGAGCGCGTTCGAGAGGAGCCGGCCGGTCAGGTACTCCATGGAGAGATAGTAGACGCGCTTGGCGTCGGCGCGGTAGTAGCTGCGCATGGTCTCCATCCAGCGCTCGATCAGGCGTTCGCGCACGGCGTAGGCGGTGCTGTGGAACCAGTCGCGGTGCGTGGCGGTGATGGGGTCCTTGCCCATGGAATAGATGAGCCGGTTGGAGAGCGAATGCCGGAGCGACTCCCGGTCCTCGCCGAGCCTGTCGTACGTGAAGTTTTGCTGTATGCGGTGGTTGTTGATCATGGCGCCTCCGGGAATGGGGGGGAGTATGTCGTGACATCCTTCTTTCCATGAAAGAGCCGGGCAGGGAAGGGCCATTTCCTGGCGTCCCCGGCAGAGACGGTCGGGGACGCGGCGGCTGCACGCGGGACAGCCGCTACACAGCCCATGTATAGATCTTGTTCAGCACTCTGCCGCGAAACTCGGCGAACTGCTCGTAGGGTACGACGTGCATCAGCTCCTCGGGGGTGGTCTCGCCCCGTTTCATCCGCTCGATCCCGTCCTCCAGCATGGTCGGGCGTCCGCCTTCGTTGAAGACCATGGCGCGCAGCGAGATATTGTCCGGCCGTTTGCTGATCTCCAGGATCTCCTCACGCGAGGGCACCCAGACCTCGACGATCGGCTTTCTACGGGAATATCCCGTGAAGTTGCAGTACGGGCAGCCCTTGCCCGCGAAGAACGTGCGCGGAACGTCCGGCGGGAGCAGGAACTCCCGGACGACCTGCTCGTCCGGCGGCCGTGCGGCCTTGCAGTGCTCGCAGACAATCCGTACGAGCCGCTGGGATATGACGCAGCGGATGGTGGACGACAGGAGGCTCGGCTCGATCCCCATGTCGAGCAGACGCGTGACCGAGCTGGTCGCATCGTTCGTGTGCAGGGTGCTCAGCACGGTGTGGCCCGTCAGAGCGGCGCGGATGGCGATGGACGCCGTTTCGACGTCGCGGATCTCCCCGATCATGATATTGTCCGGGTCCTGGCGGAGGAAGGAGCGCAGCAGCTTGGCAAAGGTATTGCCCACGGGTTCGTTCACCTCGGACTGCGTGATCCCGTCGATGCTGTACTCGATCGGGTCCTCGACGGTCATGGTCTTGACGCTCGGCTTGTTCAGGTGAGAAAGAACGGCATAGAGCGTCGTCGATTTGCCTGATCCGGTGGGGCCGGTGACGAGAAATATCCCCGTGGGCTTGGACAGCTCCTGCTCCAAGAGCCGCGCGTGACGGGACGCCAGACCGAGGCCCTCCAGCGTCATCGGGAGGCCCCGCTTGTCGAGGATGCGGACCACCACGTTCTCGCCGTACTGGGTCGGGATGGTCGAGACGCGGAAGTCCACGGTCCGCATGACCTCCTGCTTCGCCACCTTCATCTTGAAGCTCCCGTCCTGGGGCCGGCGCTTCTCGGCGATGTCCAGATCGCTGATGATCTTGAGCTTGGAGACGATCTGCTTGGCATGGTCGCTGATCGCCGCGGCGTCCCTCCCGAGGTTCAGGACCTGCAGCACCCCGTCGATGCGGAACCGCACCGCCATGCCGAATTCCGTGCTCTCCAGGTGGATGTCGCTCGCGCCCTCCTTGATGCCGATGACCAGGATCTTCTTGACGAGATAATCCGTTACCGGGCCGATGTACTGGTCCGCATATTTGGACTCGAGCTCGTCCGACGATACGTCCTCGGAGATGTTGAAGTCGAGCTCCTCGTGCTTGACCTCCGGGGGCTCCTCGAGCGGAATGCCGTAGATCTTCCGGAGCGCGACGACGATATCACGCTCCATGGCGATGACGGGATTGATCCGCATGCCGCTGGCCGTCTTGACCGACCGCAGTTCGTCCTCGTCGAGGGGAAAGGCCATGGCGAGCGTGAGCGTCTTGCCGAGGGCGGAGACCGGGGCGATGCGGTGGATGCTCGCGTAGTGGACGTTGATGAGATGGGAAAGGCTCGGATCGAGGCTGAAACGATCAAGCGTGAAGAACGGCAGGTCGTACTGCAGCGCGATGCACCGGGCCAGTTCCTCTTCTTCGATATACCGGAGCTTGATGAGCGCCCTGCCCAGGGGGATGTTCTCCCGTTTGCTGACCGAGAGGGCGTTGTTCAGCTTCGGCTCATCGATCAGGCCGCGGTGAATGAGGATCTCTCCCATCTTCTGGCGCTTGCCCTTATAATCCAGGACTTCCTTGAGTACGGCCTCCTGGATATACCCGAGCTGGACCAGCACCTGGCCGATCGGCTTCTCGGGCTCCTGCTTCTGGAGTCGTAAGGCCTCGGTAAATTGCTCCTGGGTAATCAGATTGTATGCGATCAGGAGATCGCCGACCCGGTCTTCCGCCATGCTTGCCTGCCTTTCCGCAGCCGGAAAGGGGCATCCTTTCCTATTCATGAGTATATCCGAGGAGTTCGGTTTGTCAAGACTGGCGAGGCTTACCGGGAGCGGAGTGCGGCACGAAAGACATCGAGGGGCTGTGCACCGACGATCCGTTTCTTTTCGCCGAGGAAAAAGGTCGGCACGCCGGTTACGCCGAGGCGCGTTGCCTCCTCCTGCGTCTCCCGGAGTTTCGGGAGGTACCTGCCGGACTCCAGGGCCTCGGCCAGACCATCCGGGTTGAGTTCGGCCTCGGCCCCGATCCGGAGCAGGACGTCGCGGTTGCCGATGTCGAGACCCTGCGAAAAGTATGCGGAGAAGAGGGCGACGTGAAAGGCATCGAACATCCCGGCCTCGCGGGCGTATTCCGCGGCTTGGAGGGCCGGGCGGGAGGTCGAGAGGAGGGTGCGGTCAACGAACGGGATCCCGAGGGGGGCGCCCATCGCGCGCAGGTGGGCCATCATGCGTTCGATGTCTTGCGGCCGGAATCGCGCGGTCAGGGGCACGCCTTCGGACGGCGTCTCCGGATGGATCTCGAGGCCCCGCCATTCCACGGCAAGGTCGAATTCCTGCTTCAGTCGTTCGACGAGACCCTCGCCGATGTAACAGAACGGTCAGATGTAGTCGGAAAAGATGCGCAAAGGAAGGGACATGAGAGGCTCCTCGCTGATGCCGGTTCGATCCGGGGCCCGCCGGGATGGTCGCGGACGGACGACGGCGATTTCAGCGCACGCGCTTGATCATCATGACGTTCTGCATGATCGTGGCCGGCCTGCCGCAGGTCGTGGGGTTCCAGGTGCGGTTCACCACGACCCATCCTTCCGGGACCATGCCTGCGCAGACGATCATCGTGGCGCCCACGGGTTTGTGCCGATACTCCTCGACGATCCAGACGTTGCTGGAGATCGCCGTCGGATTGCCGCAACGCGTGGGGTCCCAGCGGTCATTGGTTTTGATCCATCCGGGGGGGATGTCGCCGGCGCAGAGGACCTGTGGTCCGGGAACGGCGGCCGGTTCTGCCCGATAGCGCGTTTCGTGCCGCCGCGCTTTGTGGTTTGCACCGCGGGGATGGGCCTTGCCGCTGGTGCGGGCCGACTGAGCAGAGGCGCTTCCTGCCAGGAGGAGCACCAGAAGGACGACCAGAGATCTGCTGAACATGTTCCCTCCGTATGAAGCGTGATCCGGAGCTACGCCATGCACTGGAGAGAAGCGTAGCGGAAATGAGCCTGCTTGTCAATCAGGAAAATGCAGAAAGACGCGGGACCGGTCTCGCGGCCGCATCGGGGTTTTCCTACTCGAATCCCAGGGAGACCCCGAGGCCGAGATAGGCCATCTTGTTCGAGTAAAACTGGCCGTAGGGGGCGTATCCCTTGTAGGCTTCGGCGAGCAGGCGGATGAAGTGGCCGTTCTTCGCGGAGCTGTCGAACTGCAGCCCGATCTTGAGCGATGAGTTCAGGGACCAGTTATGGGTCTCGTCGCTTTTCCAGTCCCATCCCCCCACGAGCCGTCCGCCTCCCAGGCCGGGGTGCGTGCCGTAATATTCGACGCCTGCCTGGAGCGCGATCGGCTTGAGGTCCGTGGGCCCCTGATGGACGATGTAGTCTCCTCCGTAGTAGACGCGCCACCGCTTCCCTTCGATCGAACGGATCAATTCCAGGGCCTCGTAGGACAGTTCGATGCGCTGCACGGAGTTATGCAGCAGGTATTCGTCCCCCAGGTGGGAGCTTTGGTGGTAGAGGGCCACGCGGTAGGACACCGCCCCTTTCCGGAAGCTGAAGGGGAAGCCGATCGTGTAATCGGTGTTCACCAGGTCGAGCGAGGGCGCGTGCAGATCGAACTGGGCATGGATGCCGCCGCCGAAGTTCGCCTGCCAGCTGTACCCGTCGGAAGGGCCGGGATGCCGGTACAGTCCGAAGATCGTGCCGTATCCGCCCGCGGCGCCGTGCAGTTGCTGGGAGCGGTAGCGAAACACCAGGTAGCTCAGGTAGAAACGCGGTTCCTTGGGGTCGGCGATGAGCGGCCGGAAAAGGTCGTGGGTCGGCAGGAAGACGGTTTCGCTTTCTGGCCCTTGCAGGGACCGGCTCTCCGCGGCCATGGCGCCTTGGCCCGCCGTATCGCTCGCTTCAACAGCCGCGTGCGCCCGGAGCAGCGGAGACAGACAGATGCCGCAAAGCACTAGTGCACCGTACAGCCATTTCCCGATGATCGAAGGCATAGATTCAAAAAAGGGCAGCTTCGAGCTTCCGCGTTTCGCGGCGCTCAGATCTCCATGATGATCGGCAGGATCATGGGGCGCCGTTCCAGCCGCTTGTTGATGAACTTCTTGAGGCCGGTCCTGACGCGGGCCGCAACGAGCGACCAGTCGCCTTTTGCCTCGGGGATCATGAGGGTGAGGGTGTCCATGACCACGCCCTTCACCTCCGCGAGGAGCTCCTGCGAGGCGTCCTCGAATACGAATCCCCGTGAGACCACGTCCGGGCCGGTTACGACCTTGCCCGAGGCCTTCTCGATGCCGAGGATCACGATCACCACGCCGTCGTGCGCCAGCCTTCTGCGGTCGCGGAGCACCACCGTGTCCACACCGGCGTCGGCAGTGGAGCCCGCGGTCTTGCCGTCGATGTAGATGCGGCCGGTGCCGACCGTGCCGGCCCGCCGCGCGCCCTGGCCGTCGATCTCCAGGACCTGCCCGTTTTCGAGGATGAAGATGTGTTCGTCGGGGATGTTCACCTTGCGCGCCAGTTGGGAGTGATATACGAGATGGCGGTACTCGCCGTGCACGGGGATGAAGTACCGCGGTTTGACCAGGGAAAGCATCAGCTTCAGCTCTTCCTTGGACGCGTGGCCGGATACGTGGATCTCCGACACCTTTTCGTAGAACACCTCGGCCCCGTGCTTGAACAAATGATTGACGATCCGTGCAATGGCGCGTTCGTTGCCGGGGATCATCTTGGAGGACAGGACGATCGTATCGCCCTTTTTGATGCGGAAGTGCTTGTGCTCGTTGGCCGCCATGCGCGAGAGCGCGCTCATGGGCTCGCCCTGGCTTCCGGTCGTGATCAGCACCAACTGGTCGTCCGGCAGTCGCTTGAGCGCATCGACGGTGAGCCACGTGTCCGGCGGGAATTTCAGATAGCCGAGGTCCAGCGCGATCTGGGCGTTGGCGATCATGCTCTTGCCGTTCAGGATCACCTTGCGTCCGAAGAGCACGGCAACGTCCACGATCTGCTGGAGGCGGTGGATGTTCGAGGCGAAGGTGGCGACCACGATCCTGCCTCGGGCATGGGCGAAGATGTCCTCGAGCCCGCGCCGTACTTCCTTCTCCGAGAAGGTGTAGCCCCCCTGGGACGCGTTCGTACTGTCCGAGAGAAGCAGGAGCGTGCCCCGGTCCCCGAACTCGGCGAAGGTGCGCGGGTCGATGATCTCGCCGTCCACGGGAGTCGGCTCTTTCTTGAACTCGCAGG
>JBJKRX010000085.1:0-56172 GCA_046704425.1 Nitrospirota bacterium | reverse complement strand
CTCCCTGCCGGTTTGCCCATCCGCACCCCTGCCCGGCGCTTCGGTCTTCAGATAGTGGATTCCCATCACAAACTCCCCGCAGATATTGTAACTCGGCCGTACGAAAGAGGCAAACGGGAATGCGGGCCATCGGTCCCTTTCCGCTTGCGTGCCGCGGCCGTATCGGGTACATTGTTTCCTGAGTCGCGGTATGATGAATTTCCTGATTATCGGCATCGGCGGTTTTTTCGGCGCCATGTCCCGCTATGCGGTGGCGCTCTGGATCGGCAGGCGCTGGGGGCAGAGCTTCCCGCTCGGGACCTTCACGGCAAACGTGAGCGGCTGTTTCCTCATCGGCCTGCTCATGACCCTGCTCACGGAACGGCTGCTTGTCAATCCCCAGTGGCGGCTCCTGCTCGTCGTGGGGTTCCTGGGCGCCTACACTACCTTCTCCTCTTTCGAATACGAGACCGGGACGCTGGTGCGGGACGGCGAGTGGCTGATCGCGGGGGCGAACGTCCTGTTCAGCGTGGCGGCGGGGTTCCTCGCGCTTAAGGTCGGCGAGGTGCTGGCAAGGGTCCTGTAATCCTTTCGGCAAGGAGAGCACGATGATCAAAAGCGGACCGGCGAAAAAGCTCACGATCTACGTCGAAGAGACCGAACGGTTCCACGGCAAGCCCGTGTACGAAGTGCTCCTGGATATCTTCTTCAAGCGCAAGATCGCGGGCGCCAGCGTCTTCCGCGGCCTTGCCGGCTACGGCAGCGACGGCGTGCTGCATACGGCCAAGATGCTGGAGCTTGCGACGACCCTGCCGGTCAAGATCGAGGTGGTGGACTCCGCCGAGATGATCGACGGGGTCCTGGACGAGGTCGTCTCGATCGTGGAGAAGGGGCTCATCGAGGTGAGCGAGACCACCGTGGTCAAGTGCTGCGTCCGGAAGCAATGACCGGTCTCCTCCGCCTCGATACAGCGCTCCTCTTCTTCTGCAACCATACCCTGGCCGATCCCTTCTGCGACTTTCTTATGCCCGTGCTCACGCGGCAGGGCTGGCTCCTGGTCTTTCCTTTTTTCCTCATCATGGTCTTCCCCGGAACGCGGAGCCTGGGCTGCGGCGTTGCCTCTCGCTTCGCTGCCGCGCTCCTTGTGGTCGCCGTGGTCTACGTCGCGTTCCGGTTGGGGAACTGGACCGAGCATACGCTCAAGGTGCTGATCGCCCGGCCCCGGCCCTGTGCCGCGCTCGCCGGGCTCAGGCTCCTCCTCCCCTGCCCGCAGTCCTTCTCCATGCCTTCGGGTCATGCCGTCAGCTCCTTCAGCGTAGCCGTGCCGCTCTGGCGCCTGACGCGCAGCAGGGTCTCCCGCGCCTGGCGCAGCTATCCCCTGGTCCTGGCCGCGATCATCGTGTTCACGCGGCTCTACCTGGGGGTCCACTATCCTTCCGATGTGCTGGTCGGAACGGTGCTGGGCGCGGGGATCGGGATGGGACTTTCGCTGGCCACGCTCTGGGGAGTGGGGAAAATGAATCTGCGGTGGTTTGAAAATGATGCGAAAGCGGAGGAGGAGATCGCGGCCCCTAAGGCTTCCAGCCGTGGTTCCCGATGAGCGGCACGAACACGCAGGGGATGCTCCGCTCCGTCACGGTCGTGCCGCCGGTCCGCACGATCTTCGTCAATATCTGGCCGTACCGGTCCCCCACCGGGATGACCATCCGCCCTCCCTCCGTGAGCTGTTCGACGAGGGGGGCCGGGATATCGGGCGACCCGGCCGTCACCATGATGGCGTCGAAGGGCGCCTGTTCCTTCCAGCCGTACGTCCCGTCATACACCTTGATGGCCACGGTGCGGTACCCCAGGCGATCCAGGTTCTCCCGGGCCCGATCGGCCAGGACCTTGATTCGCTCAACGGTGTAGACCTTTTCGCAGAGCTCTGCCAGCACCGCGGCCTGGTAGCCCGAGCCCGTGCCGATCTCGAGCACCCGTTCCGATCCCGTGAGGGCCAGAAGCTCGCTCATGATCGCGACCATGTACGGCTGCGACATGGTCTGGCCTTCCCCGAGCGGCAGGGCGTTGTCACTGTAGGCCATGCCGCGGATCGCCTCGGGTAAAAATGCATGCCGCGGCACCTTCCGCAGGGCAGCCAGGACCCGCGCGTCCGTCACGCCGCGCGTCACGATCTGCTCGTCCACCATCCGGTTCCGCTCTTTTTCATCGTTGATCACTCACTGCTCCTTGTGCGCCGGCGGTGCGTACGACAGGTTCTCGAGGGTGCGCAGACGGTCGAATGCGGCGTAGTCGGTCATATCGAGGTGCAGCGGCGTGATCGAGACATATCCCCGATCCACCGCGTCCAGGTCCGTTCCCTCCTCCCGCTCCCAGTCCGGCTCGCCGCCGCCGATCCAATAGTACCGCTTGCCGCGCGGGTCCACGCGTTCGACCGTCATCTGCTGGTAGATGCGTTTGCCGAGCCGCGTGATGCGCGTGCCCACAAGCTCCCCGACCGGCCGGTTCGGGACGTTCACGTTCAAGAGCGTGCCGGGCGGCAGGCCGGTGCGCAGCACGTCCCGGGCCGTGCAGAGCGCGACCTCCGCCGCCTCGGCGAACAGGAAGTTCTCCCGCGCCGCGAGCGATACGGCAAAGGACGGGATTCCGAGCAGCAGGCCTTCGATGGCGCCCGCCACGGTGCCGGAATAGGTCACGTCGTCCCCCAGGTTCGGCCCCTTGTTCACGCCCGAAACCACGAGCCGCGGGGTCTCGCGCAGGAGTCCCTTTGCCGCGATGTTCACGCAGTCCGTGGGCGTACCGTTCACGCTGTAGACGCCCTCGCGGACCTCCTCGATCAGGAGCGGCCGGTGCAGCGTCATGGAATGGCCCGCGGCGCTCCGCTCCCGGTCCGGCGCCACGATCACGACGGTGTCAAGCTCGCGCAGCCGCTTCGCAAGCGTCTGGATCCCGGGGGAATATACCCCGTCGTCATTGGTTACGAGTATCACCTTTTGCCCTCTCTGCAATCCGTTGCAGCCGCACCTCGGGCGGCGTTCTGCGACGGTTATACAATAAACATGCTGGGGATGTAAAGCGGAAAAAGGCGGGGACGATCAGCGCCCGATCCCGGGGAAGGTCTTGCGCGAGATCTTCCGCAGGTCCACGCCGGAATAGGCCCCGGCCTTCAGCAACGCGATGAAGTTGTCGCGGGTGACGACGTCCGCGAAGAGGGTATGACAGGAGCCGACCTCCTGCGGGGCATGGGCATCGGACCCGCCGGTATAGGGAATCCGCAGCAGTGCCGCGGTCTCGATCGCCCGCAGGTTGTAGGCATGCAGGTTGCAGCCGTTGTAACCCTCCAGAGCGCAGACGCCGTCCAGATCCCGGACAGCGTCCCCCAGGCTGTTCATCACGCGATAGGGGTGGGAGGGGATCACGACGCCGCCCGCCTCCGTGACGAGACGCACGACCTCCTGCGCAGGCGCGTACTTCAGGGACAGGCGGTCCGTATCGGCTCCGAATACGAGGCAATGCCCCTCCTGCGTCGAGAATTCCACGCCCCGCAGGATCAGTATCCTGTCTGCGTATTTTTCCCGGAGTGACTCGAGGGGTTCGGAGGCCGCATAGGAGTAATGCTCGGTAAAGGCGACCCCGTCCAGACCGATCTTGATGGCCCGCTCGATCGTTTCCTCGGGATCGGCATCGTTATCGCCGCTGTTGCGGGAATGGACGTGCAGATCGATCTTGAATTCCATAATGAAATATCGTCCGGGCGGGAAAAGCTCGCGGACACCATAGTTATTCGGTCCGACTGATCGACTTTATACCATGACCGTGAGCAGCGGATCAATACCGAAGCTTTGTCTGCACCCCCCGTATGCGGTAGTCATTATCGCCGCCCCCCAAGATATTGGATACTAACATGTAACACCAATAAAATATGAGAAAAAAATACTATCAGATGTGTTTTTTTGTTGACCTCTTTGACGATTTATGCTACGAAAGAGCTATTCAGTGTCATCCGAAGATCATGCGGTAAATAGGATACGAAGTGTCCTTTGCCTGTACTGTTTGTCGGGAGATGATCCGACGGCCGCTCACGTCACGGTCGTTCAGGACATCGAACATGCCTTTGGGGGGGCGACCATGCATGAAATCGGTAGGGTATTGCAGGAAGGCAGAACGGACCGCGGTCTCGATATCAATGAGATAGCCCACAGAACCTTCATCAACGTCAGGTACCTCAAGGCCTTGGAGTCCGGCGAGTTCCACAAGGTCCCGGGCGGGTTTGCCAAAGGGTACCTGAAGATCTACGCCGACGTGCTTGCGCTCGATACCAAGGCGCTGCTGGCGCTGTATGACCAGACCAAGAACACGCCGAGCGGGAGCCTGAAGGCCGCCGCCGTCTAAAAGGCAAACCGCGGCGCCGTCACTCGCTCGCAGGCGGCAGCGTTCGCATGCGCCGCATCGTCTCGCGGAACAACTTCACCACGAACTCCGGATAATCATTCATCAACGCATTAATGTTCTCTGCGCCGATCGCGGCCGTTACGACGTCTTCCCCGGCGATCGCCGTCGCCGCGCGGTGCGAAGAAAGCAGGAACGACGTCCCCCCGAACTGACCGCCCGGCCCGACCACCGCAGCCTCGCCGTCCCCTTTTCTCCGGATCGAAACCCGCCCCGAAAGCACGACATACATGGCGTCCGCGGCATCTCCCTCAGCAAAGATCACGCTTCCTTCCGGGTAGGGAACCGCGTACTTGCCGACGATCCCCAGCGGGATGTTCCGTTTGCCCTCCATCAGCCGCAGCAGGCCTGCGGTATCCTCCCGCCCCAGACTCGCAGCCACCTCGGCGCCCAAGAGGAAAACGACGAGCGAGAAATAGATCCAGATGATGACGATAAAGAGCGACTTGAAGGACCCGAAGGCGAACCCGTAATGGGGATTATACATGAGAAAAAGATGAAAGGCGGGCCGCATGGAGAACCAGAGCAGCGTCGTGACCAGGGTGCCGACGAGCAGATGGAGCGGCCGGGTACGGCGTGCGAAAACAAAATAGAGCACGAAGACGGAGCAGGCGACCAGGAGAAAGGCCCCCCTGCTCCCGAGGATCGGCGCCGCGGGCAGCAGTCCGCGGTGCCGGGCCAGGGTCAGAAGCACGCCGCCGGCAGCAACGGAGGACAGGCCGACAAGAAACAGGATGCTGAGGACGATGTCGAAGAGCTTCTCGATCAGAAAGGGCCTGCGTTCCCGCAGATGGAAAACGGTCCGCAGGGAGAGCCGGAGCTCTGCGACGAAGGGGGTGGCGCTCAACAGCAGTACGATGCCGTTCAGCAGGCTGATCGTCCCGCGGTGGGCCTCGATGAAACGCACCTCCTGCATGATCTCCCGGCTATAGGCCGGGATGAGCTGCTTGAGCAGTTCCTGCGTCTTCGCCAGCGCCCCGGCAGACGAGCCGATGACCGCCCCCACCGCCACGGTGAGGAGAAAGAGCGCGGGGATAAGGGCGAGCATGGCCGTGAATGCCAGGGACGCCGCAGCGGAGAGATCGTTGTGCCTGCCGAAGGACGAAAAGGCGTCGGCAAGCAGGCTCCAAAGCCTGCCCGGAGAGAAGGAAACGCGTTTTGTCATGGGTTACGCCGACGGCGCGGCGAGATTCTGCGTGACCTGCCGCTTGATGTAGTCGTGGATCGCGACCCGGTCGGCGTCGCCGAGCTGTTCGAACTTCATGCCCATGCCGGCGGCCCCGGCGCCGTCCGCGCCTTCCGGCCCGCTCGCGTAGAGCACGATTGCGCGTGCCGCGATCCGGCGCCCCTCCAGGGTGAACTGCACGGAGACGCGGCTGTTGCGGGACCGCGGCTGTGCGTCCTGCAGGAAGAACCCGCCTTCCGAGAGGGTGGTGAGCGTACAAGACTCGGGCTGTGCCGATCCCGCCCCGTCGTCGATGACGGCCGCGAGGTTCACGGCGATGCGGATAAAGGCCCGCGGCGCCGTCTCCGTTGCGGTCTGGAGCGTCTGGTAGAGGGTGTCCGGCTCGATCGGCTTATAGAGGAATGCGGTACAGCCGAGGCCCGTGCAGGTGTTCTTCAGGTCCGGATCGACCTTCGCCGTCAGCATAACGACCGGGATCGCGCTGAACCGTTTTACCCCCTTGATCCGTCTGAGCAGGTCCACCCCGGTCATCCGGGGGAGTGCGATCTCGGTCAGGACAAGCGACGGGGCCGCGTCCTCCATCTTGCGGAGGGCTTCCTCGGCGTTTTGCGCCGTCAGGACCCGGTATTCGAGCCGCCGGAGCAGCATGGAGAGATAGAAAAGGATGGACGCGCTCCCGTCGACGAGCAGTATGGTGCGCACTTCGCGGTCGTTCATGCCTGATCGGTCCTCACGCCTCGCGCTGCAGCATCCCGTGTGCGGCACAGCAGAGAGAAGATACCATCTTCCCTGGATTTGTCAAGCCCGCGTTCCGGCGCCGGTCGAGCAAGCTCACCGACTCTTTCCGGCCGACCTCGCGCGGGGCGGCCGTTTTCCCGGCATCTGCGCCTTCGCGAACTCCCGGTTCAGCGTGGCGATGAACTCCACCCGGATCCCTTTGGGGCAGACCGCCTCGCATTCATAGTGGTTCCCGCAATTGCCGAAGCCCTGTGCGAGCATCTCCTCGGTCATGACGCAGACCCGCTTTGCCGCCTCGATCCTCCCCTGCGGCAGCGCCGCGAGATGCGCCACCTTCGCACCCGTAAAGAGCATGGCCGAGCCGTTCGGGCAGGCGGCCACGCAGGCCCCGCAGCCGATGCACTCCGCGGCGTTCATGGCACGGTCCGCGTCCTGCTTGGCGATCGGGATCGCGTTGCCGTCCGGCGCGCCGCCCGTGTGCACGGACACGTAGCCCCCTGCCTGGATGATCCGGTCGAAGGCGCTTCGATCCACCATCAGGTCCTTGATCACCGGGAAGGCCCGCGCCCGGAAAGGCTCGATATAGATCGTGTCCCCGTCCTGAAAATGGCGCATATGGAGTTGACAGACCGTGGTCTTCTGCCGCGGTCCGTGCGGCACGCCGTTGATCGTCTGGGAGCACATGCCGCAGATGCCCTCCCGGCAATCGTGATCGAAGGCAATAGGCTCCTCGCCCATCTTGATGAGCCCCTCGTTCACGCTGTCAAGCATCTCGAGAAAGGACATGTCCGCGGTGATGTCCCGGGCCTCGTAGCGGACAAGCCTGCCCGTGTCCTTTTGACCGTTCTGACGCCAGACGTATAGGATGAGATTCATAAAATCCTCTGGCAATGCCAAGCACCAATACCCAAACCCAAACAAATTTCAAATCGTAATAATCGGATGTCCGAAACTTTGCTGTTTCGTCATTGGAAATCGATTGCGAGTGGTCAGTTGGTCCTTGTTATTCGGCGCTTCCTCTATTTGTAGCTTCTCACCGCCAGGTGCGCATGCTCGAACACGAGCGGCTCCTTATGCAGCTCGGGAGGACGTTCCGGCCCCTGATATTCCCACGCGGCCACATAGCTGTAGTTCCGGTCGTCCCGGATCGCGTCGCCGTCGGGGGTCGTGTGTTCCACCCGGAAGTGCGCGCCGCAGGACTCGTTTCTGCTCAGGGCGTCCCTGACCAGAAGCTCGGCGAACTCGAGCGATTCCGCGAGCCTGCCGGCCTTCTCGAGCTCCTGGTTCATTCCCGCGCCGGATCCCGGCACCGTACCATTGTGCCAGAACTCTTCCCGCAGCTCCGGAATGCGCCGGAGCGCCTCCTTGAGGCTTGCCTCGCTCCGGGTCATGCCCGCCTTGTCCCACAGGAGCCTGCCCAGGTCCCGGTGGATCTCGTGGACCGTTCTTTCTCCTTTGAGCGACAGGAGTTTTTTTACGAAGGTCTCGGCCTCGTCCCGGGACTGCCGGAACTCGCCGCGGTCGACCGAAACGGCGCCGGGCTTCACCGCGGCGAGATAGTTCGCGATGGTGTGGGGAAGGATGAAATAGCCGTCCGCCAAGCCCTGCATCATGGCGCTCGCCCCCAGGCGATTGGCGCCGTGGTCCGAGAAGTTCGCCTCGCCCAGCACGAAGAGCCCGCGCAGGTTGCTCTCGAGATTGTAATCCACCCAGAGCCCGCCCATGGCATAGTGCGGAGCGGGGTAGATGCGCATGGGCTGCTGGTAGGCGTTCTCGGCCGTGATCCGCTCGTACATAGCAAAGAGGTTGCCGTAGCGTTCCCGGATCGCCTGTTCGCCCTGCCGCTTGATGGCGTCGCCGAAGTCGAGGTACACGCCCCTGCCGCCCGGTCCCACGCCGCGGCCGTCGTCGCACACGTCTTTCGCGGCCCGGGAGGACACGTCGCGCGCAGCCAGGTTGCCGTAGGAGGGGAACTTGCGTTCCAGGAAGTAATCGCGTTCCGCCTCGGGGATGTCTTGGGGGGGGCGGGAATCGCCGCGGTTCTTCGGCACCCAGACCCTGCCGTCGTTCCGGAGCGACTCGGACATGAGCGTAAGCTTTGCCTGGTACTCTCCTGCCACGGGGATGCAGGTAGGATGGATCTGCGTGTAGCAGGGGTTCGCGAAGAATGCGCCCTTCTTATATGCCTGGAACGCGGCGCTCACGCTCGACCCGAGCGAGTTGGTCGTGAGAAAAAAGACGTTGCTGTAACCGCCCGAGGCAAGGCAGACCGTGTCCGCGGCAAAGGACTCGATCCTGCCGGTCACGAGATCCCGCACGGTGATGCCCTTTGCGTGTCCGTCCACGACCACGAGGTCGAGCATCTCGGTGCGCGGATGGAGCGTCACGGTCTTGGCCCTGATCTGGCGCGAGAGCGCGCCATAGGCCCCGAGCAAGAGCTGCTGACCCGTCTGGCCCCGGGCGTAAAAGGTGCGCGAGACCTGGGCCCCGCCGAAGGAGCGGGTCACGAGGTAGCCGGCGTAGTCCCGGGCAAAGGGCACGCCCTGGGCAACCGCCTGATCGATGATGTTGGCGCTGATCTGCGCCAAACGGTAGACGTTCGCCTCACGGGACCGGAAGTCGCCGCCCTTGACGGTGTCGTAAAAGAGCCGCTCGATGCTGTCGCCGTCGTTGGGATAGTTCTTGGTCGCGTTGATGCCGCCCTGGGCCGCGATGCTGTGGGCGCGGCGCGGCGAATCCTGGAAGCAGAAGACGTCCACCGTATAGCCCAGCTCGCCCAGGGTCGCCGCGGCCGAGGCCCCGGCGAGGCCCGTCCCCACCACGATCACGCGGTAGTGCCGCTTGTTCGACGGGTTCACGAGCTTCATCTCGGCGCGCCGGCGGTCCCATTTCTCGTGGATCGGACCGGCGGGTATCTTGCCGTCGAGGATCATGGCTCCGCCTCTCCATACTCCAGTCCGGCGCCCAGCAGGCAGTCCCGCACATAGGGATGCACGTCGGGAGGAATGGAATCCACCCAGCGGAACGCCGCGTGGTGCGCGTCCAGCACGACCGGGCCCCCGTCTCCTACCGGGTACAGAAAAAAACAGGAATTGATGGAATGGATGCTGCAACCATAGGGGCCGTCGGGGAAGATCGTCTCTGCGGTGTGGATGATCGGGCCCACATGGCACGGGATGCCCACCTCTTCCCGCGCCTTTCGCCCGGCGGTCTCCCGCATCTTCTCCCCTTTCCAGACGCGGCCGCCGGGCAGCCACCACTGCCCGCGTGCCGGCGGATCGTTGCGCTGCACGAGCAACACCCGGCCGTTCGCGACGATCGCGATGTCGATACACGCGATCGGCATGCTTTCAAGGATTTCTTTATACAACGGTTCTTCGATATAGGTCATTACGATCTACCGCAATGCCCCCCCGATGATCGCCGCCGGTATCGCCGCGTACCAGAGAAAGAGCACGATCGATGCGGCGCGGCCGGCTCCCTTGACGATCGGCAGGCTCTGTTCGTTGTTCAGGCCCCAGGTCTGGACCGAGCTCTGGATCCCGTGATAGAGGTGGAGCCCCAATGCGGCCAGGGAGACGAGGTAGATGCCGGCGATCCCGGGATGCCGGAAGCTCGCAACGACCATGGCGAACACGTCCGGACGTCCGAAGGCGTCGCGGTGCAGGTCCGCGGCGATCGCGGGGTTCGTTACCTGGAAGGTGAACTGGAGAAGATGGTAGACGAGAAATGCCGCGATGACGACGCCGGTCCAGATCTGATTCCTGCCGGCAAAGGTGGCCTGCCGGTAGGCCGCCACCGCATACCCCTGCGGCTTGGCTGCGCGGTTCTCGAGTTTCAGGACGGTGCCCGTGGAGGCGTGGAACAGAACGGCGAGGAGCAGGACGATCCTGCCGCCCCAGACGAAAACGAAGAGGCGGTCGAGGCCGGAGACGTAGGCATTGAGCCTATGGGAGAAGATCGTCGAGTTCCCGGCGATATGGAAGACGATGAAGAGGACCAGGACCTGGCCTGTAAGCGCCATGACGATCTTTTTGCCGACCGTTGATTGAGGAAGCAACATGTGGAGCCCCCGAATGCACGTCTGCGAGGCAGCGAGGAAACCGCGGTCAGTCCACGGACTCGGGCATCCCGCCCTCGGTCATTTTTCGCGGATCAAGCAACCGGTCCAGCTCCGCGCCCGACAGGTCCGTCATCTCGGCGGCAACGGCCTTGAGTGCCCGTCCTTCCGCGTAGGCCTTCTTGGCGATCCGGGCGGCCAGGTCGTAACCGATCACGGGATTGAGCGCCGTGACCAGCACCGGGTTCTTGTCGATCAGCGACCCGATGCGTTCCTGATTGACCGTGAATCCCGCGACGGCCTTGTCCGCAAAGAGCCGCACGGCATTGGCAAGGAGTGCGATGGACTGGAGCAGGTTATGCGCGATCACGGGCAGCATGACGTTCAGTTCGAAATTGCCGTGCGAATTCGCGAGCGCAATGGCCGCGTCGTTTCCGATGACCTGGGCGGAGACCATCATCAGCATCTCGCACATCACGGGGTTCACCTTGCCCGGCATGATGCTGGATCCGGGCTGGAGCGCCGGAAGTGCGATCTCGCCCAGTCCCGCGATCGGGCCGCTGTTCATCCAGCGGAGATCGTTTGCCATCTTGATGCACGATGATGCCACGGTCCGCAGTTGGCCGGACAGCTCGACCGCCGTGTCCATCGTGGCCTGGGCGGCAAAGTGGTTCCCGGTCTCGACAAAGGGCAGGTTCGTCCTTCCCGCGAGGCGCTGCGCCATGATCGCGCCGAACTCCTTGGCCGCGTTCACGCCCGTGCCCACGGCCGTCCCGCCGATGGCGAGCTGAGCAAGGCGCGGGAGCGCGGACTCGATGCGGCCGGACGCCTGCTCGACCTGGAAGGCCCAGCCGCTGATCTCCTGGGAGAGCTTCACGGGCATGGCGTCCATCAGGTGCGTTCTGCCGGTCTTGACGACGCTGCCGAATTCCAGTTCCCGTTTTTTGAGCGTTACGTGCAGATGCTTGAGCGCGGGCAGCAGGGCGTCGTGGACCGCAAGAGCGGCGCTCACGTGGATCGCCGCCGGGATCACGTCGTTCGAGGACTGCCCCATGTTCACATGGTTGTTGGGGTGGATCGCGGCCTTCGGATCGTTCAGGAGCTGCATGGCCCGGGAGGCGATCACCTCGTTTGCGTTCATGTTCGTCGAGGTGCCGGAGCCGGTCTGGAAGATGTCGAGCGGGAACTGATCGTCCCATTTCCCTTCCGCGACCTCCAGGCCCGCCTCATGGATCGCCTGCGCGATTGTTGCGTCGAGCAGCCCCAGTCCCGCGTTCACTTCCGCGGCAACGGCCTTGATCAGGCCGAGGGCGCGGAGAAAGACACGGGGGAAGCGGATGCCGCTCACGGGGAAGTTCTCCACGGCCCGCTGTGTCTGCGCCCCGTAGAGCGCGTCAGCGGGGACCTGCACCTCGCCGAGCGAGTCTTTTTCGATGCGGAATTCCGACATGGGACCAATTATACCGATTCTGTCTGCGATTTGCACGCGAATTTCTCGCTGCGGACAAGTTGACCCGCAGGGTTTTTCTCACTATAATGAAGACCATGAATCGAAACCATGATCGACTGCACCGCGACGAAAAGGACCTGCGCAGCCTCGGCATGACCGAGCTCCAGGCCATCTACACGGACCTCGGGCTGACCCGGGACGAGCTCGATATCCTGAGTGCGCCCCGCCGCTCCTTTACCGTCGCGTTCCCGGTCAAGATGACGAGCGGCAAGACCCAGATGTTCACGGGCTACCGGGTGCAGTACAACGACGCGCGCGGACCGGCCAAGGGCGGCATCCGCTTCCACCCCGAGATGGACGAGGAACACGCCGCGGAACTCGCCTTTCTCATGGCGCTCAAGTGCGCGGTCGTGAACATTCCCTTCGGCGGGGCGAAGGGCGGGGTTGCGGTCGATCCTGCGACGCTCTCCCGGCAGGACCTCGAGCTCGTGACCCGGGGGTACATCCGCGCCATCGCCGATTACATCGGCCCTTTCAAGGACATCCCGGCGCCCGACGTCTACACGGACGAGCAGATCATGGCGTGGGTGCTGGACGAATACGAACGCATCAAACGCGGGCACGTACCGGCGGTGGTGACCGGCAAGCCCCCCGAACTGGGCGGCATCACCGTGCGACGCTACTCCACGGCTCTGGGCGGCGTCCACGTGCTGGAGGAGGCGCTCACGCAGCAGGGCATGGACCTGCGCGGGAAACGGGTCGCGGTCCAGGGCTTCGGCAACGTGGGAGAGAATGCAGCCCGCATCCTGCACGAGAAGGGGTGCGCGCTCGTGGCCGTCTGCGACGTGCGCGGGGGGGTGGCCGATCCCGCCGGGCTCGACATCCCCGCGCTCCGGACGCACAAGAACGCGACCGGCAGCGTCGCGGGCTTCCCCGGCGCTGCAGCCATTTCCAATGAAGAGCTCTTCGCCTGCGATTGCGACGTGCTCGTCCCCGCCGCGCTCTCGAACCAGCTTACGGCGGAGAACGCGGCTACCGTCCGCGCCAAGACCGTGCTCGAGCTCGCGAACGCGCCCGTTACGGCCGAGGCCGACGACCTGCTCTTCGACCGGGGCGTACTCGTCATCCCGGACATCCTGGCGAACGCAGGCGGCGTGGTGGTGAGCTATTTCGAATGGAGCCAGAATCTTCGGGGAGAGTTCTGGCCCGAGGAGAAGGTCCTGCAGCTGCTGCGCGACGTGATGACTGCGGCCTTCGGCGACGTATTCGGCCATTGCCGCGATACCCGGTGCCGCATGCGCAAAGCGGCCTACGAGCTTGCCGTAAAGCGGATCCTGCACGCCGAACGTCTGCGCGGCAACCTGTAGACTGCCGCACCCCGCGCGGCACGACCGCTCTCTCCCGAAGAAGCACTCGTCCCCGCTTCATACGATCCGGAACACAGCACCCATCTCCCTTGCCGCAGAGGCACCCTTTCC
Organism: Nitrospirota bacterium; assembly: GCA_046704425.1. Taxonomy (GTDB): domain Bacteria; phylum Nitrospirota; class UBA9217; order UBA9217; family UBA9217; genus JBJKRX01. The sequence continues at coordinate 42,835 of JBJKRX010000085.1, read as the reverse complement.
CCTGCACCAGCTTGCCGTCTTGCTGCCAGCAATCACGCAACCGAAAGTTTTGTTTTCCCGGGGCATTCTTGGGAGCCATTCCGGGGAAGGGACACGCGGCAGACAATATAAATTGACAATTTTTTTTGTTCCTGTAGAATAAGGCCGTTATCGTTGAATCGTCGTACAGTGCGCCGATACACCCGGTTCAATACCTCCTTGGCCATCCCCCGGCCGCACTTCGGGCTGAACGCAAATTTATGCTCTCACGCATCGGGGAAAAGACGCTTCTCAGTGCGGCAGCAGGGTTGTTCTGCATTGCCGGCATCCTGTACGCGTTTCCGTACCTCCACGCCGTCTTCGAAGGCGCATCCGCGACGGGCGGCACAGGAGGGACGGAACAGGCCGCACTGGCAGTCGCGGCTGCAGGCGCCGTTCTCGTTTGTCTCGCCTTCGTGCGCCGCATCCGGACCGGGACGCTTGCCGATCCGGCGGCGCAGCTGCGCTTGTTCGCCGAAGGGCTCGAGGACAGCGCCCTGTTCCAGCTCGGCTCCGACGGCCGGATCACGGCTTGGGACCATGCCGCTGAGCGCCTGTTCGGTCACCCCACGCGCGATGCAGAGGGCGTGCATTTTTCCCTGCTCTTCGCCCCCGAAGACAATCTGCATGGAAAACCCGAGCACTGGCTGAAGGGGGCGCAGGAAAACGGCCGGTTCGTGCAGCAGGGCAGACTGGCGCGGCAGGACGGTTCGCTCTTCCCTGCACGCACGGTCGTCACGGCGATCACGGGTCCCGCGGGAGGGTTGTCGGGCTTCTCCGTCGTGACCCGCGACATTACGGAGCTGACCCGGGCGGAAGACCTCGCCCGGAAGCTGTCGCACTCCGTGGAGCTGACGCAGGATCTGATCGTGATCACCGACGGCGACGGGAAGGTCGAATTCGTCAACCGCGCCGTCGAGACGGTGACGGGATTCACGCTCGCGGAATTCGGCGCGGCCGGCCTCGACCTGCTCCGCATCCGCGAGCAGGACCCGCGGGCGCACCGCATGATGCGGGAGGTCGCGCTCACGGGCCGTGCGTATCAGTCCGAGATCGCTGCAGTCAAAAAGAACGGCGAGCAGCTCTGTCTGGACGGTACGCTTACGCCGATCTGTGCCGACGACGGCCGCGTCTCCCATGTCGTTTTCACGGCCTGCGACCTTACACCGGTCCGGCACATGCGAAGCAAGATCGACTTTCTTGCTTCCTATGATCCGCTGACCGGCCTGCCGAACCGCGATTCTTTCGCGGAACGGCTCGGCAGCGACCTGACCGCGGGCGGCCGCACCGTCGCCCTCCTGGCACTCGATATCGACCGGTTCAAGTATATCAACGAGATCTACGGCATTGAGGCGGGCAACAGCGTGCTCAAACAGGTGGCCGAGGGCCTTTCCGTTTCCGTGGGCCGCGGGGACACGGTCGGCCGCCTGGGGAGCGACGAGTACGGGATCATCCTCCGCGACGTCACCCGGCCCGCCGACGTCGTACTCTTCGTGAAGATGATCATGAAGAACATCCCCCGGATCATCATGGCCGGCGGCGAAGAGATCGCCGTGACGCTCGCCGTGGGCATCGCCCTCTTTCCCGACGACGGCCGGGCGGCCAGCGTCCTCATGCAGAACGCGGACATGGCCCTCGCCGGGGCCAAGGGCCTGGGCAGGAACCGGTTCCAGTTCTATACCGCGAAGATGAACGAGGGGGTCTCGGAGCTGGTCTTTATGGAACGGCGCCTCTCCACCGCCCTCGCGAACCGGGAGTACATGCTCACCTTCCAGCCCTACTGCGACCTTGCCAGCAGGAAGGTGGCCGGGGCCGAGGCCCTGCTCACGTGGCATAACGATGATTTCGGCCTGGTCCGGCCGTCCAAGTTCATCCCCCTCCTCGAGGAGACGGGCATGATCATCGACGTGGGGACCTGGGTGCTTCGGACGGCATGCCGGCAGATTCGGGAGTGGACCAACGGCACCGCCTCGCCCCCCATCTCGGTCAATCTCTCTCCCTCCCAGTTCCGCCACGAATACCTGATCGAAAGCGTACGGGACGCCGTGCGCGAGTCGGGCATCGATCCCGGCCTTCTCACCCTCGAGATCACCGAGAGCACGTTCATGAAGGACCAGGATTTCGCCGTGACGGTGCTCAAGCGGCTGAAGGACATCGGCGTATGCCTCTCGATCGACGACTTCGGCACCGGCTATTCGTCCCTCAGCTATCTGAAGCGGTTTCCGGTCGACTACGTCAAGATCGACCAGTCCTTTATCGCCGACGTCACCGTCGATCCCGACGCGACCTCTCTCGTCTCCGCAATCATCGCCATGGCGCACGGTCTGGGGCTCAAGACCATCGCCGAAGGCGTGGAGAGCGACGAACAGTGGAAGCTCCTGCGCCTCCTCAAGTGTGACATGGCCCAAGGGTTCCACTTCAGCCCGGCCGTCACCGCCGAGGAGTTCGCGCATTACCTGCCCTAATACCCCCCCGGCAGCCACCCGACCGCCTGTTGCGCGTCCAGGATCTCCCGGACCTTGTGCAGCAGCGCAAGGGGGCCGATCGGCTTCTCGAGATACTGAAACGCCTCACCACCGATGCCCTTCAGGTGGAGTATGTCGGCGGTATAGCCGCTGATGAAGAGCACCCGCACATCCGGCCGCATCGCCTTGACGCTGTCGTACACTTCCCTGCCGCTCTTTTTCGGCATCACGACGTCCAGGATCAGCAGGTCGATCTCCCGCGCGTGGGCCGCGAATATCGCAGCCGCTTCCAGACCGTCGTTTGCTTCGAGGACGCGGTATCCGGAGTCCGCAAGCACGGTGGAGAGCAGGGTCCTGACCTCCCGGTCGTCCTCGGCAAGGAGGATGGTCTCCGTACCGCCGCGCGGCGGCGCAACAGGCTCGGCGTGCCGCTCCCCGGCCGCGACGGCGATGAGCGGCAGAGAGATCGTAAATGTCGTACCCTTCCCCGGCTCACTGGAGACGCTGATCGTTCCCGCATGCTGCTGCACGATGCCGTAGACGATCGCCAGGCCGAGCCCCGTGCCCTTCCCCGGCTCCTTAGTCGTAAAAAAGGGATCGAAGATCTTCCCTCGTGTCGCCTCATCCATCCCGACGCCGCTGTCTGAAACGATGACCTGTGCATAAGGCCCCGGCTTTCCCGGACCCCTGATCCCGGCCCCTCCCGCGTCACACGCCGATTTCTGCGTTGCAATCGAAAGCCGTCCGCCGGAGGGCATTGCGTCCCGTGCGTTGGTTGCCAGGTTCATGAGCACCTGTTCGAGCTGGCCCGCGTCCGCCATGATCATAAGGCTGCCCTCCTCGTACGACGTGGTCAGCTCGATGTCCTCGCCGATCAGCCGTCGCAGCAGCTTTTCGATGCTTTTGATGACCTCGTTGACGTCGAGCGGTCTCGGCTCGATCACCTGTTTTCTGCTGAACGCGAGCAGCCCCCGGGTCAGTTGAGCGGCGCGCTGTGACGCCGCCAGGATCTGATCCACCACAGCCCGTTGAGGGTCGTCGGGCGTCATCTTCATCTTCATGATACCGGCGTAGCCGGTGATCGCCGTCAGGATATTGTTGAAATCGTGAGCCACGCCGCCCGCGAGCGTGCCGATCGCCTCCATTTTCTGGGCCTGCCGGAGCTGGTCTTCGAGCTGCTTCCGTGCCGTCACGTCGTTGATCGTTTCGATGACGGACCGCACCTCCCCCGTCTCGTCCAGGAAGGGATAGGAGTTGATCTCGACGTACTGTTTTTCGCCCGTGCTCGTCAGATGGGTGTGCGTCTCGCACGCAGGCAGCCGCGACGCAAAGGTCTCCCGGACCGGGCAGTGCTCGCCTGCCTCGTCGCAGGGCCGGTCGACGCGGTGCGCGACCTCGTAGCACGGCCTGCCGATCACGTCCTGCTGCGGCAGGCCGACGAGGTCACAGAACGCGCGGTTCGCGGACAGGATCCGGAAGTCCCGATCCACGACGATGAATCCTTCGCCGACCGATTCGAGAACGTTGCGGATAAACGTCTCGCTCTCACGCAGGGCTGCCTCGGCGCGCTTGCGCTCCTCGAGGGCCAGCTCCAGTTCCCGCACCTTGTCCTCGAGCTTTGCGGCGACGACCGCACTGTACTGCTTCAGGTATTCCTCGTCTTCCCGCACCGGCGCCACGGGAGGCACGGTCTTCTCCCGGTCCTTCGCCAGGAGAGAATCGATCTTCTCCCACAGCTCGACCGGATCGACCGGCTTGAGGAAATAGGCGTCGGCGCCCAGGGACATGGCGAGCCGCACGTCCTGGTAATCCTTATAGGAGGACGAGTAGAAAATGAACGGGATCTCCCGGAGCGCCGGGTCCTGCTTCAGCTCCCGCAGGAACTGAAATCCGTCCATCACCGGCATGAGCGCGTCCGAGATGATCAGGTCAGGCGCGCCGTCGCGCGCCATCTTCAGGCCGTCGAAGCCGTCCACCGCCTCGACGGCCTCGTGCCGGTTCTGCTCGATCATGTACCGGAGCAGTCTTCGGTCGTCCGGGTTGTCGTCAACGATGAGGATCTTCATGGCCCGCTATCCCTATGATGGCGTGGATCTGCTCGACGATCGTGATCGGGTCGATGGGCTTTTCGATGCAGCCGTTGCAGCCGGCGGCCAGGATCCGCTCTCGGTCCCCCACCATGGCGTAGGAGGTGATCGCAATGATCGGGATGGAACCGTCGACCGGCGATCTCCTGATCCGCCGCATGGTCTCGATGCCGTCGATGCCCGGCAGGTTGATGTCCATCAGGATGAAGAATGGCCGCTCGCGAAGCGCCGCCGCAAACCCCGCTTCGCCGGTCTCCGCGGCGACGACCTCGTACCCGGCCCGCTTGAGTGCATAGGAAACGAGCGTCAGGTTGTCCGGGTTGTCCTCGACCACGAGCACTTTCCGCATGGCGTCCTCCTTACGGCATGACCGGCACGGTCAGCGTAAACGTGCTTCCCTTGCCGGAAACGCTGGATACGAGTATATCACCGCCCAGCACTTCCTGCGCCAGCTTCTTCGTGAGATAGAGGCCCAGCCCCGTGCCCGGCACCGGAGACCTCCTCGGCGATACGATCCGGACGAAGGGCGAAAAGAGCCTTTGGACGTCCTCCGGCGTCATGCCGATGCCCGTATCGGCGATGCTGAACCCCAGCGATCGTCCGTCAGCTGCCGGCCCGGCGGTGACGGTGATCGATCCCTTGTCCGTATATTTCACCGCGTTGCTCACCAGGTTCAGCAGGCACTGCAGAAGCCGCCTGCGATCCGCATGCAAAAGGCGATGGTCCGCCCGCACGTCCAAGGCGAGCCCTTTTTTGTGGATATCCGCGGTGAACGCCTGGATTGCCTCCCCCACCACGGCGGAGACATCGAACTCCTCGACGGCGGATTCCACCTTGCCGGCCTCGATCTTGGACACGTCGATCACGTCATTGATCAGGGCGAGCAGGTGCTTCCCGGACCGCAGGACCGTCCCGAGATTCTCCTGCTGTTCGGTTGTCAGCGGGCCGGTCCATCCGTTCAACATGATGCTCGAAAACCCGATGATGGAATTGAGCGGCGTGCGAAGCTCGTGGCTCATGGACGCGATGAACAGCGATTTCAGCCGATCGAGCCCCTGCAGTTTTTCGTTGGCCGCCTCCAGTTCTGCGGTCTTTTCATTCAGGTCCTCAACGATGTTCACCAGCGCCATCTGGCTTTCCTTCAACTCGTCGCTCTTCTTGCGAATTTCCGCGGTCCGTTCCTGAACGCGCCCCTCCAGTTCGTCATTCAGCTTCCGCAGCGCTTCTTCCGATTTCTTGCGCGCCGTGATGTCGCGTGCGGCGGCGAACAGGCCGGCGACCGCGCCGGATTCGTCCCGGTAGACCGACGCATTGTAGAGCACGGGCGTCACGCGTCCGTCACGACTGCGTATCTCGAGGGCGTAGTCGCGCACCGCGCCCTCCCGGTACGCGCGTTCGTACCCTGCCTTGGCCGCCGCGGGATCGGTGAAGTATTCCGAGAAGTCGGCGCCGATGAGGGCATCCCGCGCATCTCCCGTCGCCTCCACCGTCGCGGCGTTCACGTCCGTGATCTTGCCGTCCGGGCCGATCGTGACGAGCGGGTCCAGGCTGGCCTCGATGAGGCTCCGGTTATAGACCCCTGCGCGGCGCAACTGTTCCTCGACCCGTTTGCGTTCCGTGACGTCGCGCGCAGTGGCGTACGTAAGCCCGTCGTCGCGGTTATACGACGCCCACCACGACAGCCAGCGGTACGAACCGTCTTTGCAGACGTATCGATTTTCGAAATTCGTCGAGGATCCGCACTGCAGCTGTCGGGCCATCTCATCCCGGGTCCGCTGCCGGTCCTCGATGTGGATGAAATCGATGAACGGCCTTGCCGTGAGCTCGTCCGGCGAGTATCCCAACGTTGCAATGCAGGCGGGATTGATCTTCAGAAAGGTCCCGCGGGGATCAGCGACGACCATCAGGTCGTTGGATGTCTGAAACAGGGTGAAGTACTGCGCCCGCTCCGCTTCCACCCGCTTGCGCTCCGTGACGTCGAAGAACGTGGCGAGAAAATTCTCGTCGAGCGTATTGCCCGAGATGAGCATCGTCCTGACCGTCCCATCCTTGCACGTCACGTCGTACTCGACCGGCCTGATGTCTTTCCGCTCTTCCGCCGCCTGCCGGACGGCCTCTCCCCACGTCGCGATCACCCACTCCCGGTAAGCAGGGTCGGGATAGGCGCGCAGCCACCATTCATTCAGCGTCGGCACGTCGTCGTGCGTGTAGCCGAAGGTCTGCGTAAACCGCTCGTTGATGTCCACCAGTACGCCGTCGCGATCGACGAAGCAGAGCGGCACCGCGGCGGTGTTGAACAGCTTTCGGAACTGGCTTTCCCCTTCGCCCGGCGCCGCACCATGCCGTTCATCGACCGGGCGGCCCAGCCGGCCGGCCAGGATCGCCGCAAGGACCAGCAGCCCTGCTGCACCGAGCAGAATGTCCATGATCATGCCTGCGCCCTCTTTTCAAGCTCCCGGATCTTTGCCTTCAGCTCCCGCATTCGGAGTTCCCGTCCGACGAAGAGCTTATTGATCTTCTCCAGCTCGTGGTTCTTCTCCTCCAGCTGCTCGGTCCGCTCCCGCACCCGTTGTTCCAGCTCTTCGTTGAGCCTTTGAATGCGCTCCTCGGCGCGTTTGCGTTCGGTGATGTCCTTGAACACCACGACCGCGCCGATGATCGTCCCGTCTTCCCGAAGCGGGGTGTTCACATGCTCCACCGCGATCCGGTCGCCTCGCTTCGTCCAGAACACCTCGTCCCGCCCGCGGTGCATCGCCCCGTCGGCAAGAGACTTGTGCAGCGGGCATTCCTCCTGGGGATAGGGACGGCCGTTCGCTTTCGTATGATGGAAGAGCTCGTGACTGTTCCGGTGCATGAGTTCCTCGACGGTGTACCCTAAGAGGTTCGCCGCCACCGGGTTCGCGAACGTAATGGTCCCTTCGGTATCGGTGCCGTAGATGCCTTCGCCGACCGAGTCGAGGATGAGCCGGTTCCGGTAGCTCATGTCTTTGAGCGCGGCTTCGGCCGACCGCTGATCCGCGATGATCCGCTCGGTGTATGCCTCGGCGCTCCTGCAGAGCTGGATCGCCTTGGCAAAATTGCTCATCACCGGCTGGAACACCCGGGTCAGGGGGAGGTCCGTTTCCGGCACATGCGGGGCGATGAGGAGGATGACGCCGCAGTCGTCGATCGGCAGCCGCAGGAAAGCCCGGTAGTATCCCGTGCGGCAAGGGACCTCGGCCAAAAGCGCGTCGTTCACCGCAAGCTCGATCCCGCCGCAGAGAAGCCCGGCGGGCAGCGGGACGACCGATCCGTTCAGGCCGGCCAAGTCCATGTCGCCGATGGAGAAGGCAAGCCGCGCCTCGACCCGCTCCCGGCCGCCGCAGACGGGCGCGGTCTTTGGATCCCAGAGGAAGATCATGCCGCAGGGAAAGGCCGTGTGAAACAGCAGCCGCTGCAGCGTTTTACGCAGGAGCGGATAGAGCCTGACCTCGCCGCCGATGACGAGCGCCATTTCGTACAGGATGGCGAGGATCTGCTCCCGGTTCATCATCCCCTCCAGGGGCTGCAGACGAGCGCCCCGTTATGGAAGAGCGGGTATCCCCCCTGGAGCGACTGACCGATCTCTCCGAGCGAAAGAGCGCCCGCTTGCTGACGGGACTTGATGCGCGCCCGCACTGCTGCAAGTTCCGAAACCGCGGTGTCGCCCAGATGGATGCGCCGCCCGGCGCAATAGAAAGTGAGGAGGTCCGTATCGGCAAGCGAACCGAACCGGGCCTCCACGCCCTGGGCAAGTTTCTCCACCGTGCCCTGCGAATCGACCGCAGGAGCCCGCATAAGCGTGAGGAGGGCGTTGGGCGGGACCTCGCCGACGCAAAAAAGGGAACCGTCTTCCTGCAGCGCTACCGGTATGCGGACGACCACCTCGCCGTTGGCCCGGATGATCCCGAAGGGGAAATGAACGGCGATGCGGTAGAAGCTCTCGTGGTCGATCTCGACGCCGTATTCCTCCCGGGCCGCCTCGCGGTACACGTCGAAGGCGGGTCGCCAGTCGATAGTGATGATCCGGTTCCCTTCCGTGGACGTAGCGGAGATCATGCGCTCCGGCGCCTGGTATCCGTGCTCCAACACGGCGGCGCCATAGCCCGGCAGCAAGATGGCGAGGACGCCGTTCTGCTCCATCCGTTCGTCGTCGAACAGGCAGGGCATGGGCCGGAAGGTCTCACTCCCTGCGTTTACGCCGGTATAGCAGACGCGGTCGGCCAGCTCCAGATAGAGCGTGTCCAGGATCGTTGCGATATCGGCCACCATGGCATCGAAGATCAATAACAGGGCGCTCTCCCGCGGCCGGACCGTTGCGGCGGACACCTCCTGCGCGAGCCGCCGGATCATCTCCTCTGCAGCCTCGCCTGCAGGTTGCAGGGGAGCGTATATCCTGCTAAAGGGCATGACATTGAACCGGAGCAGGACGCAGCCGCGTTCCAGGAAATGATCCTGGTCGATCAAGGCAGGAAAGATCGCACCCCGCAGGGGAAAAGCGAGGGCGCGGCACTGCCGCTGCAGCAGCCTGACCCACGATTCCCTTTCCTGTTCGGCGACCAGGGCAAACACTCCGCCTTCAGGCTTCCGATTCCGCCAGTGGCCCAGCAGTTCCTTGACTGCGTCTTCTTCACCGCTCTTGAATACCTGCATGGCGCTGTTCGGGTCTTTCCTCATGACCGTCCTCCTCGATCAGGGAGCGATCAATTCGATCCGGCGTCAGGGCACTCGACGACACGCCGGTCTTCGCGTACCTCGCGGATCAACGGGGCCGGAGAGGGGATTCCGGATGATGGGGGGGAGGGGGGGGCGAAACGACGGACGAAGAGTAGGCCGCAGGCGTACGCGCCGCCAAAACGCCGCGTCCCCGCCCTGCACCGGATCCTCAGAATTTTTCGAATCCCTCGTCCTGCTCGTCGTTCGCTGACTGCACATCGTGTCCCATGGCCAGCGCCACGCCGGGGCGTCTTGCCGCGGCCGCTTTCGGCTTGCGCGGCAGGGCGGCGATCTGCGCCCGTGCCTGCGGTTCGGCACGTTTTCCCGCCGCAACCGGTCTGCGGACGCCTGCAGGCGTCTCGCCGACGCTGAAGAACGCGATGGTGCTCTGGAGCTGGTTCGCCTGGGACGACAGCTCTTCCGATGTGGAGGCCAGCTCCTCGGCCGCGCTTGCGTTCTGCTGCACCACCTGGTTCAACTGCTGGATGGCGCCGTTGATCTGGTCGGCGCCGCTGGCCTGCTCCCGCGACGCGGCGCTGATCTCCTGCACCAGTTCGGCGGTCTTCTGGATGTCGGGAACCAGCTTGGCAAGCATGCCGCCGGCATGCTCCGCCACGTCGACGCTCGTTGCCGACAGCTTGCTGATCTCGGCGGCCGCGGTCTGGCTGCGCTCCGCCAGTTTCCGCACCTCCGAGGCCACCACGGCGAATCCCCTGCCGTGCTCGCCGGCCCGCGCCGCCTCGATCGCCGCATTGAGCGCCAGCAGGTTCGTTTGGCGCGCGATCTCCTCGACGATCGAGATCCGGGAGGCGATATCTTTCATGGCGCCGACCGCCTCGGTCACGGCCTTGCCGCTCTCCGCTGCGTCCTCCGAGGATCTTCGCGCGATCTTCTCGGTCTGCAGGGCATTGTCCGCGTTCTGCTTGATCGTCGCGTTCATCTCCTGGACCGAAGAAGACGCCTCCTCGGTGGAGGCCGCCTGCTCCGTGGTCCCCTGGGACATCTGCTCCGCGCTGGCCGACAACTGCTGGCTGCCGGACAGGACATTGTCCGCGGCATTGCGCACGTCCGCCACCACGCCTTTCAGCGCGGCGATCGTCCGGTTGATCGCACCCACGAGCTTACCGATCTCGTCCTCCCGTTCCGCACGCAACTCCTGGGTAAGGTCGCCGTTGCTCAGTTTATCCATGCTGCCCACGAGGAGCGCCACCTGTTTCTCCAGATAGGTCTTCTGGTCGTCGGCCTCCTGCTGGAGCCGTTTGACCTCGCCGATGTCGATGACCACTTCCATGCCTCCGTAGGGCCGTCCTTGCTCGTCCAGAAGCGGGGAGCATGCCGCCTGGATCGGGATCTTCCTCCCGTCCCGCGCCTCGGCAACGGTCTCCCCGATGATCGCCTCGCCGGTGCGCATGCAGTTCTTGAGCGTGCAGTTCGCCGTGCCGCAGAGAGGCGTTTTCGACAGCTGGGCGCAGGTCATCTTGTTCAGCACCTCGTCGCGGCGGTAGCCCATGGCCCGCAAGGCCGCATCATTGATCGAGGTGATCGTAAGGTCCTTATCCACCACGAACATGGGCGCGGCAATGGACGAAAGGATATTGTTCGTTTCCCATTTGGCCCGAGTTTCCGCGGTCTTGTCCATGATGATCTCGATGCCGCCGCAGGGTTTTCCCGTTTCGTCCAGAAGCGGGGAGCACGAGGCCTGGATCGGGATCTTCCTGCCGTCCCGCGCCTCGGCAACGGTCTCCCCGATGATTGCCTCGCCGGTGCGCATGCAGTTCTTGAGCGTGCAGTTCGCCGTGCCGCACAAGGGGGTTTTCGACAATTGCGCGCAGGTCATCTTGCCCACAACCTCATCGCGGTGATAGCCCATGGTCTGGAGCGCCGCGTCGTTGATCGAGGTGATCGTAAGGCCCTTATCGACCACGAACATGGGCGCCGCAATGGCATCGAGGACGGCCGACAGCTCATTGACCCGATGGGCGAGCTTTGCGTTTTCTTCAAGAACTTCCTTTTTGAGAAAGGTAAACATAGTAACCGCCTCCTTCTCTCGTCGCTGTAAATACGGATACCTTGAGCACCGAGACAGTCTTTTGGGCAGCGCAGAATCAATCAACAAATTGCATTTATAATCCGTGCGTTTCCACCCGCTCCTTTTGCTTCGAGTATATCACCATCAAGCAACGTATCAGACACGTTCAACTGGTCTTGGCTGCGAAAAAACCGAATAAAGACGAGGGAGAGACCGCTTCTTACTTACTGTAAAGATCTTGACGGATCGCAAGGAAGTTCAATGCAGAGTGGTGAGGCCCTACTTAAAGGGGGGAACCGACAGAACAATCACTGTATGCCGTAGCTACAATCGCATGTTCCCAGAACTCCGGAGGTTCACAAAGGAAAAGGCCCATGGAAACCGCTATCCATGGGCCTTTTATAATGGTCGGGGCGAGCCGATTTGAACGGCCGACCACTCGCACCCCAAGCGAGTGCGCTACCAGGCTGCGCCACGCCCCGATGATATGATTGAGAGGAAAATCCGTCCTGTCGCTGCATGCGGCAGGACCAGTTACTGCAGCATCTCCAAAAGTTCCCGCAACTCCTTCTTTGCCGATTCGATCACCGTCTCGGCGCTTGGCCCGTGTTCCCGGCCGTTCAGCCTCTTTCGGGCGCCGGCGATGGTATAGCCTTCCTGGTACAGCAGTTGTTTGATGCGAAGAATGACGTTGACGTCTTTTTCGGAATATCGCCGCTGGCCTGACTTGCCCTTGCTCGGGCTGATCTGTGGGAACTCGGTCTCCCAGTAGCGGAGCACATATTGTTCCAGACCGGTGACGCGGCTCACTTCGCCGATCCGGTAGAAGAGCCTACTCTGCCGCCGGGGCTGGCGTTGCGGATTCGATGACATGCTCTTTGAATATCATGCTCGGTCTGAAGCTGACGACCTTGCGGGGAGTGATCTCGATCTCCTGGCCCGTCTTAGGGTTGCGGCCCTTCCGGGAGTTCTTCTTCCTGACCACGAAGTTCCCGAAGCCAGAAAGCTTCACGGTCTCCCCTTGCTGCAGGGTCCGCTTGATCATGTCCAGTATCATCTCGACAAGCTCTTCCGCCTCTTGTTTGGACAAACCGACCTTGTCAAAGACTTCTGAGATGATATCAGCCTTGGTCATGTCACCCTCCTCTCCGGTGCATACTATAGAGCACAACCGCTTCAAAGTCAAGGCAAAATTGGCCTCTCCGCTTGACTTTCCCCTCCCCTATGTTATGCTGTATACCATGTCCGCGCCCCCCGCAGCCGCATCCGACCTCTGGCCCCTCGCCGTCTATTTCCTTTCCGTCGTCCTCATCGTCGTGGTCATGATCGTGCTTTCCTCGCTCCTCGGGGAGCGGCACCGGGAAAAGCAGACCGCGGAGCCCTATGAATCGGGGATCGCCTCCACCGGAAGCGCACGCGTCCGTTTCGATATCAAATTCTACCTGATCGCCATGTTCTTCGTGATCTTCGATCTGGAGGCGGTGTTCGTCTTCGCCTGGGCCGTTTCGATCCGGGAGGACGGGTGGCAGGGGTACGCCGAGATGCTGATCTTCCTCGGCATCCTGATTGCGTCCCTCGCCTACCTCTGGCGGCTCGGCGCCCTGGAATGGGGGACGTTTTTGAAAAAAGGCTCAAAGCACAAAATTTCAAATATATAGAACGCATCCTGTTTTTTTGTTCCTTATTAACTCCAGACCCCGACCTCTATGCACTATTCACTCAGCAAACCCGGCCAGGACCCCCTGGAAGCGACCGTGCGCCGAAGCCTACTGCTGACACGCTTGCAGGATCTGCTCGCCTGGGGCAGGAAGAACTCCATCTGGCCCTTCAACTTCGGCCTGTCCTGCTGCTACGTCGAGATGGCCACGAGTCTCACGAGCAAGTACGACATCGCCCGCTTCGGGGCCGAGGTGATGCGCGGCACCCCGCGCGAGGCGGACATGATGATCGTGGCCGGCACGATCTTCATCAAGATGGCGCCGGTCATCAAGCGGCTCTACGAGCAGATGATGGAGCCCCGGTGGGTCATCTCCATGGGCTCCTGCGCCAATTCCGGCGGCATGTACGACATCTACAGCGTGGTCCAGGGCGTGGACAAGATCCTGCCCGTCGACGTCTACGTCCCGGGCTGCCCTCCCCGGCCGGACGCGTTCATGGAAGGACTCCTCATGCTCCGTGACAAAGTCGGCAAGGAACGCAGGCCCCTCACCTGGATCGCCGGACCGCAGGGCGTGGTACGGCCCGAGATGCCCTGCATGCGGGACCTCAAGCGGGAGGAGCGGCGCAAGGCCACGATCCTGCGGTCGCCGGACGAAGTGTAACTTTTTACCATGGAGCAAACCTCGATCATCAGCGACCTGCAGTCGACCTTCGGCGACGCGATCCTCGCCGTCCAGCCCACGCGCGACGAGATTCCCACGCTCTGGGTCGCACGGGACCGGGCGCGGGACGTCCTGAGCCACCTCAAGACCGCAATCGACGGCCCCTACAAAATGCTGTACGACCTCACGGCAATCGATGAGCGGGTGCGCGGAAACCGGGGCAACCAGCCCGCCAGCGATTTCACGGTGGCCTACCACCTCCTCTCCTTCGACCGAAACGCGGACCTGCGGATCAAGGTGCCGCTTCCGGCGGAACGTCCCTCCCTCCCCTCGATCACCGGCCTCTGGGAATCCGCGGACTGGTACGAGCGTGAAGCCTGGGACATGTTCGGCGTCGTCTTCGAGGGCCACCCGCACCTCAAGCGGATCCTGATGCCGCCGACCTGGACCGGCCATCCCCTCCGGAAGGACCACCCCGCGCGCGCAACCGAGATGGGGCCGTACCGGCTGCCCGATGAAAAGGAAGAAGCGGAGCAGATGGCGCTCCAGTTCAAGCCCGAGGACTGGGGCATGGCGAGCGGGTCCGGGGACTCGGACTTTCTGTTCCTGAACCTGGGGCCGCAGCACCCGGGCACGCACGGCCTGATCCGCTTCATCCTGCAGCTCGACGGCGAGGAGATCGCCAACATGGTCCTCGACATCGGCTACCACCACCGCGGCGCCGAGAAGATGGGCGAGCGCCAGACCTGGCACTCCTACATCCCCTACACGGACCGCGTGGACTACCTGGGCGGGGTGATGAACAACCTGGCCTACTGCCTGGCGGTCGAGAAGCTCGCGGGCATCGAGGTCCCCGACCGCGCCAAGACCATCCGCGTGATGATGGCGGAGCTGTTCCGGATCGCGAGCCACCTGGTCTGGTATGGCACCTTCGCGCAGGACGTGGGCGAACTCTCTCCGGTCTTCTATATGTTCTCGGACCGTGAGCGCATCTTCGACATTGTCGAGGCAATCTGCGGGGGACGCATGCACCCTGCCTGGTTTCGGATCGGCGGCGTGACCGCGGACCTGCCCCGGGGCTGGGACCGGCTGGTGCGCGACTTTCTGCACTACCTCCCGCCACGGCTCAAGGAATATGACGACATCGTCATGAAGAACCGCATCTTCAAGGCGCGCACCCAGGGCGTGGGCGCATACTCCCTCTCCGACGCCATCGACTGGGGCGTGACCGGGCCGGGGCTCCGTGCCTGCGGGCTCGCATGGGACTTCCGAAAGAAACGGCCCTATTCGGGGTACGAGAACTTCTCCTTTGATATCCCCACGGCCGTGCACGGCGATTGTTACGACCGCGGCGTGGTGCGCGTCGAGGAGATCCGTCAGAGCCTCAGGATCGTGGAGCAGTGCATGGACAACATGCCTGCCGGGCCGTACAAGTCCGACCACCCGCTCGCAACTCCTCCGCGCAAGGAGCAGACCCTGCACGACATCGAGACCCTGATCAACCATTTCCTGGGTGTGTCCTGGGGGCCAGTCGTCCCCGCGGGCGAGGCCTTTATGGGCATCGAGGCGACCAAGGGGAACAACGGCTACTACCTGGTGAGCGACGGAAGCACAGGCTCCTACCGCACCCGCATCCGGACGCCCTCCTTCGCGCATTTACAGATGGTACCGAAGATCACGAAGGGACTCATGATCGCCGATCTCCTGGCGATCATCGGGAGCATCGACTTCATCCTGGCGGACCTGGACCGGTGAGAAGACGTGCATCCTGTTGTCCCTGTAAATCCTATTTATTTGGTCGATAGGGAGTAAATCTCTATTCCATGCTTACGGAACAAGAAATTAACAAAATCAACGCCGAGCTGGCCCATGCCGTGACCAAGGCCTCCGCGTCCGTGGATGTGCTGAACATCATCCAGCGCAGCCGCGGGTGGGTCTCCGACGAGGCGCTTCAGGACGCGGCGCAAGTCCTCGGCATGACACCCGACGAGCTGGATGCCGTGGCCACGTTCTACAGCTGCATCTACCGCAGGCCCGTGGGGCGCCATGTGATCCTGGTCTGCGACAGTATCAGCTGCTGGGTCATGGGGTACAACCCCCTGCTCGATCTCGTAAAAAAGACGCTCGGGATCGGGTTCGGCGAGACTACGGAGGACAAGCGGTTCACACTCCTGCCCATATCGTGCCTTGGCGCCTGCGACCGGGCCCCGGCGATGATGGTGGACGACGACCTGCACGGCCCCGTGACGCCGGAGTTGATGGAGGAAGTTTTAGGGAAATACAAGTAACGGCTTAATAAACGCGTTCAGCGTTCATAGTTCAAAGTGACCAACCTTCCGGCATGACT
This sequence comes from Nitrospirota bacterium, assembly GCA_046704425.1. Taxonomy (GTDB): domain Bacteria; phylum Nitrospirota; class UBA9217; order UBA9217; family UBA9217; genus JBJKRX01. The sequence continues at coordinate 26,834 of JBJKRX010000085.1, read as the reverse complement.
GAGAACTGTGAACTCAGAACTTTGAACTATTATTATGGAACGACCGCTCACCAAAAACATCCGGCCCGGCCAAGCGCCGCTCTCGCTCAGGGAATACGAGCAGGCAGGCGGTTACCAGGCCATGCGCAAGGCACTCGCGATGCCGCCGCAGGAGGTGCAGAACATCGTGAAGGCCTCGAACCTCCGCGGCCGGGGAGGGGCCGGCTTCCCCACGGGCGCAAAGTGGAGCTTCGTGCCCATGGGCAAGGACGCCCGGAGGCCCAAGTACTTCGTGGTGAACGCGGACGAGATGGAACCGGGCACCTTCAAGGACCGGCTGCTGCTCGAAGGTGACCCCCATCAGATCATCGAGGGCGTTATCGTGAGCGCCTATGCCATCGAGGCGGAGAAGGCCTTTATCTTTATACGATGGGCCTATAAGGACGCGGTCCGGCTGCTCCGGACAGCCATTGCCGAGGCGTACGCGAAGAGCTATCTCGGGAAGAACATCCTCGGTTCGGGGTACGACCTCGACCTCCGCATCCACGGGAGCGCGGGGCGATACATCTGCGGCGAGGAGACCGCTCTTTTAACCGCCCTCGAGGGGAAGCGCGCCACGCCGCGCGCCAAGCCGCCCTTCCCCCAGGTGAGCGGACTGTTCGGCCAGCCCACGATCGTGAACAATGTGGAGACCGTTGCGAACATCCCCCATATCGTGCAAAACGGGCCGGAGTGGTTCAAGGCCTTGAGCAGAAGCCAGGACGGGGGGACCAAGCTCTACGGCGCGAGCGGCAGGGTCAAGAAGCCCGGCATCTGGGAGCTGCCCATGGGCGTCACGGTGCGGGAGCTTCTGGAGGAACACGCCGGCGGCATGCAGGAGGGATACAAATTCCGCGGCGTGATCCCCGGGGGGGCGTCCACGGACTTTCTCGTGGAGGACCACCTTGACGTACCGATGGACTTCGACTCGGTCATGAAGGCCGGAAGCCGCATGGGCACCGGCACCATGATCGTACTCGACGACAGGACCTGCCCCGTGGGATTCGTGCACAATCTCATGCGGTTCTTCAGCCGCGAGTCCTGCGGCTGGTGCACGCCCTGCCGCGACGGCCTGCCCTGGACCGAAAAGATCCTGGGGGCACTGGAGGACGGGATTGGCGAGCCCGGCGACATCGAGCGCCTCGCCCTGCACGCGAACCTGCTCCGGCCGGGCAACACCTTCTGCGCCCTTGCACCCGGCGCGGTCGAGCCGCTCCAGAGCGCGATCAAATATTTCCGAGAGGATTTCGAGACGCATATCCGGGAAAAGAAATGCCCCGGGAAGAACCAATGATCACGATCTACATCGACAACAAGCCCTGCCAGGTGCAGGAGGGCCAAAACCTCCTCCATGCCTGTCTCTCCCTGGGCTTCGACCTCCCCTACTTCTGCTGGCACCCGGCCATGCATTCCGTGGGCGCCTGCCGCCAGGGCGCGGTCAAGCAGTTCAAGGACGAGAAGGAGACGCGCGGCAGGATCGTCATGTCCTGCATGACGCCGGTGGCCGAGGGCATGCGCATCTCCATCGACGATCCCGACGCCAGGGCCTTCCGCGCAAGCGTCACCGAGTTCCTGATGGCGAACCATCCCCACGACTGCCCGGTCTGCGACGAGGGCGGCGAATGCCACCTCCAGGACATGACGGTCATGACGGGGCACAATTACCGCCATACACGGTTCCGGAAGCGTACGCACCGGAACCAGGACCTCGGGCCGTTCCTCAACCACGAGATGAACCGCTGCATCGCCTGCTATCGCTGCGTGCGGTTCTACCGGGACTACGCGGGCGGCAGGGACCTCGACGTCTTCGCCTGCCATGATTCGGTCTACTTCGGCAGGCACGCGGACGGCGCGCTCGAAAGCGAGTTCAGCGGCAACCTCGTGGAGGTCTGCCCCACGGGCGTCTTTACCGATAAGCCCTTCAAGGACCGCTCCTCCCGCAAGTGGGACCTCCAGACCGCACCGTCCGTCTGCGTGCACTGCGGCCTCGGCTGCAACACGATCGCCGGGGAGCGGTACGGCACGCTGCGCAGGATCCGCAACCGTTATAACGGCGAGGTGAACGGATACTTCCTCTGCGACCGGGGCCGGTTCGGCTATGGGTTCGTAAACAGCGAAGAGCGTGTTACGCATCCCCTGGTGAACGGCGAAGCCGTTCCCGGCGAAACCGCCGTCAAGCGGATCGCCGAGATGCTCGGCGCGGCCAAGAATGTCATCGCCGTCGGTTCGCCCCGCGCGTCCCTGGAGGCAAACTTCACGCTCCGGGCGCTGGTCGGGGAGGACAATTTCTATTCCGGCATGGCGACAGCGGAGCATCGGCTTGTGAAGCTTGCCATCGACATCCTGGGAAAGGGGCCCGCGCGCGCACCGTCTCTGCGAGACGTGGAATCGGCCGATGCCGTGTTCGTGCTCGGCGAAGACGTAACGAACACCGCGCCCCTGCTCGATCTCGCCCTGCGCCAGGCGATCCGCACCAAACCGAAGGAATCGGCCGCGGCAATGCGCATCCCTCTGTGGGACGACAAGGCGGTGCGCAATCTCGCTCAGAATGCAGCGGGACCGCTCTATCTCGCGACGCCGAAAGCGACGAAGCTCGACGGGATAGCGACACGGGCACACCGGACAGCGCCTGCGGACATCGCGCGGCTCGGACATGCCGTGGCGCACGAGATCGATCCGCATGCGCCGGCCGCGGACGCGTCGCCCGAGGTTCTCGCTCTGGCACGAGAGATCGCCCGGGATCTCAAGAATGCCAAACGGCCCCTCATCCTTTCCGGCACCGGCCTCCTGCAGGAGTCCGTGATCCAGGCAGCAGCCAATGTGGCGTGGGCCCTCTGCGCAATCGGCAAACCGGCGGAACTCTGCTTTGTCCTGCCCGAGTGCAACAGCATGGGCGCGGGGCTTTTAGGCGGGAAAGGCCTGGACGAGGCGATGGAACGGGCGGAAAAAGGCAACGTGGATGCCGTGATCATCCTTGAGAATGACCTTTCTCGTCGTGATGATGAGACCCGGATCAATACGTTCTTCAAGAAGGCCAAACAGGTCATCGTGATCGACCACCTGCGTACCCCCACTGCAGCAAAGGCGGACGTCCTGCTCCCCACCGGGACCTTTGCCGAATCGAACGGCACGCTGGTGAACAACGAAGGCAGGGCGCAGCGCTTCTACCGGGTCTATACACCGCAGTCGGAGATACGGGAAAGCAGGCAATGGATCAATGCGATACTGGAGGCTGCGGGGAAATCGACATTAGGCATGCGGTCTTTCGACGCCCTTGTCGCGACGACGGCATCGACGATACCGATCCTTTCCCCTATGAAAGACGCCGCGCCGCAGGCGACCTACCGGTTCGCGGGACTGAAGGTCCCGCGCCAGCCGCACCGGTACAGCGGCAGGACCGCCATGCTCGCGAACGTGAGCCTGCACGAACCCAAGCCGCCGGACGATCCGGACACCCCGCTCGCCTTTTCCATGGAAGGCTACGAGGGGCGACCGCCGGCACCCTTGATCTCCCGCTACTGGTCTCCGGGCTGGAACTCGGTGCAGTCACTCAACAAGTTCCAGCAGGAGATCGGCGGCCCGCTCCAGGGCGGCGATCCGGGGAAACGTCTGATCGAGCCAGAACAGGACAAGAAACCGACATATTTCTCCGCGTTACCGGCAGCGGGAGAACAAGCCTTCGTCCCCGAGCATCATATCTTCGGATCGGAAGAATTAAGCGCCTATGCTGCGGCCATACGCGAGCGTATGAAAATGCAGAAGGCGGTATCATAACCCTATGCAGATCATCCGCCATCTCATCGTCCTGTTCGGGGTCCTCTTCGTGGCACTCACGATCGGGGGCCTCCTGATCTGGCTGGAGCGCAGGCTTCTCGCCTTATGGCAGGACCGCTACGGCCCGAACCGCGTGGGCCCCTTCGGCCTCTTCCAAGTATTGGCGGACATGATCAAGGTCTTCACCAAGGAGGACTGGATCCCGCCCTTCGCGGACAAGGCCGTGTTCATCATTGCTCCGGCCGTGATCGTCGTGGTCGTGCTCATGTCCTTTGCCGTCGTGCCCTACGCGCCCGGGATCGAGGTCGTGGACCTGAACATCGGTCTCCTGTTCTTTCTCGCCATGTCCTCGCTCGGGGTCTACAGCGTGGCCCTCGCCGGCTGGGCGTCGGACAGCAAGTATTCGCTCCTCGGCGGGCTGCGCGCCTCGGCCCAGATGCTCGCCTACGAGGTATTCATGGGCCTGTCGCTCATGGGCGTCGTGATGCTTGCCGGCTCCTTCAACCTTCGCGAGATCGTCGAGGCGCAGCGGCACCTGTGGTTCGTGGTGCCGCAGTTCGTCGGCTTCGTGGTCTTCTTCATCGCGGGCGTTGCCGAAACGCATCGGCTCCCCTTCGACCTGCCCGAGGCCGAGAGCGAGCTCGTGGCCGGGTTCCACTCCGAATACTCGGGCATGAAATTCGGCATGTTTTTCGTGGGCGAGTACCTCGGCGTCACGCTCATCTCGGCGCTCACGGTGACGCTCTTTTTCGGCGGCTGGATGGGGCCCCTGCTCCCGCCCCTCGCCTGGTTCGCGATCAAGACGTTCGTCTTCATCTGTTTCTTTATCCTGCTGCGGGCCGCGCTGCCCCGGCCGCGCTACGACCAGCTCATGGCCTTCGGCTGGAAGATCTGCCTGCCGCTGTCACTGATCAATCTCTTGGTGACCGGGGCGATCGTATTGATGCGGACCGCAAAATGATCTGACACTGGCAGGCACCGCTTTTTTGCGGGAATTTTCATCCAAGTAGTCCGGTGTCTTTCAGTACCAACGAGGACTTGATGCTCAGTCTTTTAAAAACGATCTGGGCGGTCTTTCTGACCATGTTCCGGAAGCGGGTCACGATCCAGTACCCCGAGGAGCGGCCCTATATCCCTCCGCGGTGGCGCGGCAGGATCATCCTGTCCCGCGATCCGGACGGTGAGGAGCGCTGCGTTGCGTGCTATCTCTGTTCCGCGGCCTGCCCGGTCGACTGCATTGCGCTCCAGGCGGCACAGGACGAACGCGGCAGACGATACCCGGAGTTCTTCCGGATCAACTTCTCGCGCTGTATCTTCTGCGGCTACTGCGAGGAGGCCTGCCCGACCAACGCCATCCAGCTCACGACGGACTTCGAGATGGGAGAATACGACCGGCACAATCTCGTCTATGAGAAGGAAGACCTGCTCATCAGCGGGCCGGGGAAATACCACGACTATAATTTCTACCGCGTCGCCGGCCTGGCGATCCAGGGCAAGGACAAAGGCGAGGCGGAAAACGAGGAGCAGCCGGTGGACCCGAAGGGGCTGATGCCGTAGTAAGATTGTTGAGTTGACGATTCAAGAGTCCATGCTGTTTCGTTTTTGCAGGCCGGCATCAGGGAGTACGACAGCGGGGTTGTGATTGCCATGAACCTTCTTTTTTATATATCGGCCTTTGTAGCGGTCATTGCAACCGCCCTGGTCATTACCCGGACGAACGCGGTCCATGCGCTCCTGTACCTCATCGTGTCGCTCCTGGCCGTCGCCCTCATCTTCTTCGTGCTCGGCGCGCCCTTCGTGGCCGCGCTCGAGGTGATCATCTACGCAGGCGCCATCATGGTGCTCTTCATCTTCGTCATCATGATGCTGAACCTGGGCGGTGCAGCAGCGACGCAGGAGAGCCAGCTCCTCTCGCCGGGGATCTGGGTCGGGCCGGTGCTGCTGTCCCTTGTTCTGGGGACCGAGCTCGTCTCCATCTTCTTTGCCGGGCAGCACGACGTGACCGCGGGTTTGCTCGTCTCGCCGAAGGCGGTCGGCATCTCGCTCTTCGGCCCCTATGTCATCGGTGTCGAGCTGGCGTCCCTGCTCCTCCTGGCCGGCCTCGTGGGAGCGTACCATCTGGGAAGGCAACACAAACATGAGGAATAGGGATCAAACGACGATCGCCGATCCCCCATTGGTTGGTACGTGGGATTGGTAATCTGACTTCGCGCTGAGGAGGGTTCATGCATCTCCAGATTCCCCTGCAACAGGGTCTCATCCTTGCAGCGATCCTGTTTGGGCTTGGATTGCTCGGCGTGCTCGTCCGCCGCAACATCGTCTTCATGCTCATGTCCGTGGAGATCATGCTGAACGCCGTCGGCCTGGCCTTCGTGTGCGCAGGTGCGCGCTGGGGGCAGGTGGACGGGCAGGTCATGTTCATTTTCATCCTGGCCATGGCAGCGGCAGAGGTGTCCGTGGGCCTTGCCCTGGTGCTGCAGCTCTACCATACCTTCAAGACCCTGGACACGAATGCGGCAAGCACCATGAAAGGTTGATCGTCTAACCGGCGGAACGGTGAACTGAGAACGATGCACTATCTTATCCTCATCCCTGCCCTGCCCTTTGCCGGGTTCGTCCTCCTGGCGCTTTTGGGCAGACGCATGCCCAAGGCGCTGGTCTCGGTCGTCGGCGTGGGGTCCGTGGGGCTGTCCGCGATCCTTTCGATTGCGGCAGGCATCACGTTCCTTTCCGCGCCGCCGCAAGGAGGCGTTTTTACCCAGACGCTCTGGACCTGGATGCAGCTCGGGTCATCGGCGCAAAAGATCTCCTTCTCCCTCGACGCGCTCTCGCTCGTCATGATCCTGGTCGTGACCGTGGTCGGGTTCTTCATCCACCTCTATTCGACGGAATACATGGCGGACGACGGCGGTTACAGCAGATTTTTCGCTTACATGAACCTGTTCGTGGGCGCGATGCTGATCCTCGTGCTCGCAGACAACCTTGTCCTGCTCTACCTCGGCTGGGAGGGCGTCGGGCTGTGCAGCTATCTCCTGATCGGGTTCTGGTTCCTTGACCCCGCAAACGGCAGGGCCGCGCGCAAGGCATTCATCGTGACACGGATCGGCGACGCTGCCATGGCCCTGGGCCTTTTCTTCCTGTTCTCCCGGCTCGGGACGCTGAACATCCAAGACCTCATGCAGGCCGCGCAAACCGACTGGGCAGTGGGATCGGGGCCCGCAACCCTTGCGGCCTTTCTTCTCCTGGGAGGCGCGGTCGGGAAATCGGCCCAGCTCCCGCTCCAGGTCTGGCTGCCCGATGCCATGGCCGGCCCTACGCCGGTCAGCGCTTTGATCCACGCGGCGACCATGGTGACGGCAGGCGTCTACCTCATCGCACGGACGCACGTCCTGTTCGCCCTCGCGCCCTCGGCGCAGGCAGCAGTGGCCCTCATCGGAGCGGCAACGCTCCTGATCGCCGGCTGCAGCGCCATGACGCAGCGCGATATCAAACGGGTCCTGGCCTATTCGACCATAAGCCAGATCGGGTACATGTTCCTGGCCCTGGGCGTGGGCGCCTGGTCCGCCGCGATCTTCCATCTGGTAACGCACGCCTTCTTCAAGGCCCTCTTGTTCCTTGGCGCCGGCGCGGTGATCCTCGCCCAACACCATGAACAGGACATGTTCAAGATGGGCGGCCTGAAGGACAGGATTCCCCTGGTCTTCTGGACGTTCCTGATCGGTTCTGCATCGCTTGCCGCGCTGCCGCTCGTGACCGCGGGCTTCTTCAGCAAGGACCTGATCCTTTGGGCGGCCTGGTCTTCCCCCGCAGGGAGCAGGGCGCTCTGGGCGATCGGTCTTCTCGGCGCCTTCATCACGTCCCTCTATACCTTCCGCATGGTCTTCATCACCTTCTTCGGCAAGCCGCAGATGGAGATCAGCCATCGACCGGGCGCAGCCATGGGGATCGCGCTCGTCGTGCTGGCGATTCTCTCGATCGCCGGAGGATGGATCAATCTTCCCGACACGCTCGGGAACCTGTTGCTCTTTACTAACCTGCTTCAGCCGGTGTTCGCCGCTTCTGCGCCGATGCACACAGCAGGCGAGGGGCTGCTCCAGCTCGTTGCGTCCCTCGTGTCGATAGGGGGCATCGCTTTCGCGTACCTGATATTTTTGCGACGTCCCGGCATTGCAGAACGATTCGGCGCGAACCCGTTCTTCCGGTCCCTCGGAAGGTTCTGGTTCGCGGGATGGGACTTCGATGCACTCTACCAGGGTCTCGCCGTAAATCCCTTTCTGCGGCTTGCCGCGATCGCCAAGAACGATGTTATCGACAAGGGATATGACGGCATCGCAGCCGTCGCCCGCGGACTGAACTCTTTGCTCAGCAAATCCCAGACCGGCACCATCCGGTGGTACGCCGTGGGGATCGCGATCGGAGCTATCGTCTTTCTGGGGATCATCGTCGTACTGCATTAGGTAAAGAACGGATCAAAGGAAAAAGAGCATGATACTGGTGTGGCTCATCGCAATACCGCTCATCGCGGGACTGGCTGCCTGGAGCGTGGGGACGAAAAATGCAAACGCGCCGCGCTGGATAGCGCTTACCGCCCTTGCTGTCGACGGTTTGCTCGTTCTTTCTCTGGTGAGAGGCTCGACGGTCGCGATCGGCCTGGGTGCCGGGACATGGATCGCCGGGTTGGACCTGCCCTGGATCCCCCAGCTCGGCATCGACCTGCACCTGGCCCTGGATGGGCTCAGCCTAGTGCTCGTCGTCCTCACCCTGTTCCTCGGCGCCGTTGCCGTGATCTGCTCGTGGACCGAGATCCGCGAACGCGTCGGGTTCTTCCACATGAACCTGCTCTGGATCCTCGCGGGGATCCTCGGCGTGTTCACGTCGCTCGATCTGTTCCTGTTCTACTTCTTCTGGGAGCTCATGCTCATCCCGATGTACTTCCTGATCAGCATCTGGGGCCACGAGAACCGAGAGTACGCCTCGCTCAAGTTCTTCCTCTTCACCCAGGCGGGCGGCCTGCTCATGCTGCTTTCGATCCTGGGCCTCTATTTTATTCACGGCAGGGCCACCGGGGTCTATACCTTCGACTACCTCAAACTTCTCGGCACCGTCATGGGCAGTCGGACGGCCTTCTGGCTCATGCTCGGCTTCGTCATTGCCTTCATCGTGAAGCTGCCGGTCTTTCCTTTCCATCCCTGGCTGCCCGATGCGCATACCGAGGCGCCCACTGCCGGGAGCGTGATCCTTGCCGGACTCCTCCTCAAGACCGGGGCCTACGGACTCCTGCGTTTTGCGCTGCCGCTTTTCCCCCAGGCAGCCCAGCAGATCGGGCCGGCCATGCTCGTCCTGGCGGTCATCGGCATTCTCTATGGCGCAGTGCTCGCCTTCGGCCAGACGGACCTGAAGCGTCTCGTGGCCTACACCAGCGTAAGCCATATGGGGTTCGTGCTGCTCGGGATCTTTGCCGGCGGCGTGACCGCATACTCCGGGGCCGTCATGCAGATGCTGGCCCACGGCGTCAGCACCGGCGCGCTCTTCGTGATCGTCGGGCTGATCCAGGAACGTATCCATACCCGCGAGCTTGCCGCCATGGGCGGTTTCTGGTCCCAAGCGCCGCGCCTCTCCGGCATGGGCCTCGTCTTCGCCCTGGCGTCACTCGGCTTGCCGGGCTTCGGCAACTTCGTCGCCGAGTTCATGATCCTGGCCGGTTCCTTTGCCGCTCATCCGGTCGTGACCGCCCTGGCGACCATCGGCCTTATCCTGGCCGCAATCTATTCCCTCTGGATCGTACAGCGGGTCTTCCACGGCGAGAAGCGGGATACCCCGCAGGTCCGCGATCTTTCCCTGCGCGAGACCGGCATGCTCGCGGTCATGGTCGCCGCGATCCTCTGGCTCGGCCTTCTGCCCCGGCCGGTCTTGCGCACGGCCGTGCCGGCAAGCACGGCTCCGGTATCGATCCAGGCGCAGGCCCGGCCCGCGATCCCGGCAGGAGGAGCGTCATGAGTGCATGCGACCTTGCCTCCCTTCTCCCCTACGGCATTCTCGCGGCAACGGTGATCGTCGTCATGCTTGCGATCGCCGTGCACCGAAACCATCTGCTCATGGTATGGCTGTCGATCTCCGGGCTCGTGCTCGCCCTTTTGAGCACTTCCGGCGCGCGGTGGTCGATACCGCACGCCGTCACCCCGCTGCTGGAGATCGACCCCTTTGCGCGCTTTTTCCTGGGCCTGATCCTCCTGTCGGCAGGTATCGTTGCCGTCCTTTCGTATTCCTATCTCGAGAAGCACGAAGGCCATCGTGAAGAGTTCTACCTCCTGCTGTTGCTCGCCTCGCTCGGCTGCACGATCCTCGCCGCTGCTGCGCACTTTGCCTCGTTCTTTCTCGGAATCGAATTATTGAGCGTATCGCTCTATGCGCTCGCCGCTTACCTGCGCCACAGCCCGCGCAGCGTCGAAGCAGGCGTCAAGTACCTGATCCTTGCAGCGGTCTCATCCGCGTTCATTCTTTTCGGCATGGCCCTCGTCTATGCCGAGACCGGGAACATGGCCTTCAACTGGATGCAGGTGCCGGCCCTTGGCGACGGCAGGCTGGTCTTCCTGGCGGGTATCGGACTCATCCTGGTCGGGATCGGCTTCAAGCTCGCCCTGGTCCCTTTTCACCTCTGGACCCCGGACGTCTATGAAGGGGCGCCGGCTCCCGTGACCGCGTTCATCGCGACGGCCTCGAAAGGCGCCGTCTTCGCTGTGCTCCTGCGCTTCCTGAGCAGGATCGATCTCGCTGCATCGCCGGGACTGATTCTGCTCTTCACCGTCGTCGCCGTCGCCTCCATGTTCGCCGGCAACCTCCTGGCATTGCGCCAGACCAACGTGAAGCGGATCCTCGCTTATTCCTCGATAGCCCATCTCGGCTACCTGACCGTCACGCTCCTGGCGAGCGGGGCTATGGCAGTTGCCGCCGCGGCATTTTATCTTGCCGCCTATACCCTGACAACCCTCGGCGCATTCGGCGTGGTGACGGTCCTCTCGGGCAAAGAAGAAGACGCAGATCGTCTGGACGCGTACTACGGACTCGCCTGGCGAAATCCCTGGCTTGCAGGTGCGTTCACGGCCATGCTCCTGTCCCTGGCCGGCATTCCCTTGACGGCAGGATTCATCGGAAAATTCTATGTCATCACCGCAGGTGTCGGCTCAGCGCTCTGGTTCTTGGTCATGATTCTCGTCGTCAACAGCGTCATCGGGCTCTTCTATTATCTCCGGATCATTCTGGTCCTCTACCGGCGCGCTGATACTCACGACGGGAAAGAGCTGTCACTCTCCGGCAGTGCGATCGTCGCGGGGCTTACCGTGCTGTTGGTCTGGATCGGGATATATCCCGCCCCGGTTCTCGCATCGATCCTCCGGATGGTGCAGGGGATGCGATAAAAAGCGGGGATGGCATGTCGCCATCCCCGCTTTATTCACCCGTTAGCGTTCGTCGGCTATTGACCGTAGAGGTGGAGCGTATATTGGTTCCAGATGGTTAGCACGCTGAGCCTTTCCAGGTCGGCGAAATAGAGCTCATGGAGCCCGTATTTTTTCGCGACGGAACCGATCGAGGCGTCGCCCCATGCCGCTCCGATATATGCAATCTGGATATGCTTGATATCGCCCTGCCCGGAGGTCGAGACAATCTTCGTGTGATGCATATCGAGCGTCAGCGGAATGGTGGTATGGGTGTACAGGATTCCCACACCGCACCCCGTGGGCAGAAGGGACAGGACGGAGGCAAGCATCAGCAGCCGAAACTGTTTCATGGCCATCCTCCGCTAGTCGCCGTAGACGATCGTTGTCGTCTTCGTATAGATGCCGAAGACCACGTTCAGGAACTCACGGTCCATCTGGTTCAGGGTGGTGATGCCGCCTTCTTTGGCTGCAGCGGCCGAGCTTGCATCACCCCACGCCACCAGGCCAAGGATGGAGTACATGCTCGCCGTCCCTTTCTTCTGCCCGAGCACGGTTCTATCGAGATTACTGTCGTAGGGCGTAACCACATGGCTGTACAGGCAGCCGGTGCCGAGAAATATCAATACGCCGATTAGCGCAAAAAGTTTCAACACTTTCATTTCGCCACCTCCTGGTTCAGAAAAGTAAACTGCATGGCTTGCAGTATAGCATAGGACAGAACGTTGTTGCTTTGCATACCATGCCACCGGGTGCTACGGGACGCCGGGTTGCCCCGCCTATACGTACATCGGCCTCGTAGACCGATGTACGTATAGGCCCGCTCCGGGGTTCTTCCTCTCTGTGCCTAGTGGACTCCCCTTCGACATCCCGCCTGTCCCGCTTGCATGGACTCGTCGGGACAAATATGGCCCCTACCTCCCACCTGTACTCAGCGTTTACGAGTGCAATGCACGAATGCAAGCTGTCTCACGGTCGCGGGGAAGCGCATTCTCCGCCGGCGGGTCTTGCCCTGGACGCTCATGAGCGCTTGGTGCGCAACGTCCAGGGAGCCGGGGGATGCTAAGGCGCGGGATTGTCGCCGTCTCTGTGACGAACAGGGTCTCCGCCTTTTTCAATCCCTTAAGCCGTGCATTGCGCGGATCTTTAAACGGCATTGCCCTCACAAACTATCTGTAAAAACAGTATGTTTTTGGATTGGCTTTGGAGCCCCCCCCCTGAGGGCAACATACACGAACATGACTGGCAAAAACATCTTCTTGCAACTTCATGTTCATTTTGGTTGACAGACAAATATATTTCGATAAACTTAAATTATCTGGCGGACAGCGACAGGAACGCATGCTCCAACATTTTTATCATACAGCCCTCTACGCATTCAGCCTCCTCTCACTCCAGACGCTCGTGGTCGCCCTCGTCGTCATCGCCGTAGGCGTGTGGGGGCTCATTCGCGAGCAGGGCTCACCTGTCAGTATCGTGTACTTTGTACTTACCCTCGGGATGGGGGTATGGCTTTTCGGATTTTCCTGGATGTATATCGCTCATGACGAAACCCTGGCCCTGTGGTGGGCCAAGGTCGCCTACGTAGGCATCGCCTTCATTCCCGCCGCTGTCTACCACTTCGGCGTGCTTTTGACACAGGAGTATGAAGAGGTGCGGGAGCGGATCCTGGGCTCCTGGATACTCAGCGGCCTCTTTATGACGATCATCCTGACGACCGATATCCAGTTCGGAGCCCTCAAGCGCCACTCCTGGGGGTACTACCCGCAGTCCCGCATAACGAGCCTTCCCTTTATCTTCTTTTTCATCGTCGTTATGTTCGCTACGCTGCGTCGCTTTGTGCGGGGTTACCGGAGAAGCACCGCGGGCTCGGCCCTGAGAAGACGCACCCGGACGCTCGTGCTCGCCCACTGCGTCACCTATCTGGCATCGCTCGACTATCTCGCATCCTTCGGGCTCCCCTGGTACCCCGTCGGCTATATCGCCATTTTCGCCTTTGCCGTGATCTCTCTCCGGTCCATTTCACGCTACCGGTTCATGGTTATCACCCCGGCCTTCGCCGCTCGCCAGATCATCAACACCATGAACGACGCGCTGATCGTATTCGATCCCGATGGGATCGTCAAACTGGTCAATCAGGCAACGTGCGGCCTCTTCGGCTATGCGGAAGGCGACCTCGTAGGCAAACGACTGGCCCGCAGCATGGAAGGCAATGGTGCCCTCGCCGGTCATATGGAATCGCTTATTGCAGGCGGGCCGATCCGGAACCGTGAGCTTACCGCTCGTCTCCGCGGAAGTGACGTGCGGACCCTCAGTCTGTCTACATCGACCATGCTGAACCCGGCCGGCGAACCGCTTGCCAGCGTATGTGTAGTGAGCGACGTTACCGATCGCAAACATGTTGAGGAGGAACGGGAACAGCTCATCGCGCAGCTCCAGGAAGCGAATGGGAGGCTCCAGGCGGCGGACAAAATGAAATCGGAGTTTGTCTCCGTCGTCTCCCACGAGCTGCGCTCGCCGCTCACGACGATCAAGTCCTTCGTCGAGCTGATCCTGATGAAGCCGCAGATGCCGTCGGAGAAGCGGGACGAGTTCATGCAGAGAATCAACGATGCAACCGACCGGCTGCATCGCCTGGTCAACGACCTCCTCGACCTGGCCCGGATCGAGGCCGGCTCGATGACCTGGCGCAAAGAGAATCTGTCCATGGAAGACGTCCTCGCCGAATCCGTTGCGGGGATGGGGCCGCTTTTTGAGAACAAAAACCTGCGCCTAACGACGTCGATCGAGGCGCCCCTTCCCCGGATCTCCGGCGACCGCGACCGCCTCGTGCAGGTCGTGATCAACCTCCTCGCCAATGCGGCGAAGTATACCCCTGCGGGCGGCGCTGTACGGGTTGCGGCGCGCCGGGAGCCGGACCCGCCGCGAATCGTCGTCGAGGTTGCCGACACCGGGATCGGCATCGCCGCAGAAGATATCGATCTGGTCTTCGAGCGTTTCCACCGGACGGGCGATCAGCACGCCGCTCGGATCGAAGGGACCGGTCTTGGCCTTTCCATCGCGCGCCAGATCGTCGAGTATCATGGCGGGAAAATTTGGGCAACGAGCACACGCGGTGTTGGCAGCACCTTCATTTTCACCCTGCCGCTTGCCGGTGCGGACGATCGCGCGACGCAACCGTGACGCCGTGCGGACACCGTCCCCGGCTATCGGCCGGTCCGCGGGCTTCGCTGCAGGGCTGCGGCCTGTACCCGTGCCTCTCTCCACGCTGTTTGACTTTTCTCCCCGTACGGTATAATAAGTGAAAGCGGGAAAATGACCGTGCCGCGGTTCCCGGTCAAATATCAAAAAACATCGGAGGTATGTGCATGAACGACCTCGAAGGTATCGCAAAACTGATTCGCTGGTACAGCCTCGTTATGTCCACCGAGGCCGGCTCCGGCCACCCGACATCCTCGCTTTCCGCCGCGGACCTGATGACCGGTCTCTTGTTCGGCGGAACGTTCCGCTATGACCTGGACAAGCCCGATCACCCGAACAACGACCGCCTGATCTTCTCGAAGGGGCACGCATCTCCGCTCTTCTACTCCCTCTGGGCGGCTGCGGGGAGGGTGTCGGAACAGGAACTGCTTACCTTCCGGAAATTCACGAGCCCGCTGGAGGGGCATCCCACGCGCGAGTTCCGGTACACGGAAGCGGCCACCGGTTCGCTGGGGCAGGGACTCTCCATCGGCGTCGGCATGGCATTGAATGCCAAGTACCTCGACAAGCTCCCCTACCGGACCTACGTCCTGTTGGGTGACAGCGAGATGGCGGAAGGCTCCCAGTACGAAGCCATGGAGCTCGCGGCATACTATAACTTGAACAATCTCATCGGGATCATCGATGTGAATCGTCTGGGCCAGCGCGGGGAGACCATGTACGGCCACGACCTGAACGTGTACCGGGAGCGGGCCGTTGCCTTCGGCTGGGAACCGATCGTGATCGACGGCCACTATCTTCCGCAGATCCTCACTGCGTTCAGACAGGCGACGGAATCCAAGACAAAACCGGTGATGATCATTGCCAAGACGTTGAAAGGAAAAGGTGTCTCCTTTATCGAGGACAAGAACGGATGGCACGGCAAACCGCTCAAGAAGGAAGAGCTCGAAAAGGCGCTCGCAGAACTGGGCCCGGTCGACCGGACGCTCACCGGCGAGATCGCCGCTCCGGAGACGCGTGCGCCTGTCGTGCCTGCGACCGTAACGGCGCAAGCCCTCGCGGTCGATCCCGCGAAGTCGGTCGCCACGCGCCACGCCTACGGCACGGCCCTTGCGCGTATCGCCCCGCACTACCCGGACCTGGTAGTGCTGGACGCCGAGGTGAGCAATTCGACCTATGCCGAGCTCTTCAAGACGCAGTGGCCCGACCGGTTCTTTGAAATGTATATAGCCGAACAGAACATGGTCGGGACCGCATTGGGACTTTCGCTGCGCGGCAAGGTCCCCTTCGTCTCGACCTTTGCGGCATTCCTGACCCGCGCCTGCGACCAGATCCGTATGTGTCAGTATTCCCTGGCGAACGTCAAGTTCTGCGGTTCCCACGCCGGCGTCTCGATCGGTGAGGACGGGTCATCCCAGATGGGGTTGGAAGATATCGCCCTGTTCAGAACCCTCTTGAACAGTGTGGTGCTCTATCCCTCCGACGCCGTTGCGACGGAAAAGCTCGTCGAGGAGATGGCGGGATACCGCGGGATCGCCTACCTGCGTACGACGCGGCAGGCCACGCCGATCCTATACCGGAACGAAGATTCGTTCCGCATCGGCGGCAGCAAAACACTGAAGGCAAGCAAGGCAGATCGTGCCGCGATCGTTGCCTCCGGCATCACGGTCCACGAAGCGCTCAAGGCGTACGAGATGTTACAGAAGAAGAAAATAGCGGTCCGGGTGATCGACCTGTACAGCATCAAGCCGCTCGACCGGAGGACCCTGATGAGGGCGGCCCGGGAAACCAACGCGATCATCACGGTCGAAGACCATTACGCGGAAGGCGGGATCGGCGAAGCGGTCCGGAGCGCACTCGCGGGAGAGGCGGTACCGATCCATTCGCTCGCCGTCCGGAACATGCCGCGAAGCGGCAAACCGGGTGAGCTCACGACATTCGAGGGGATTGCGGCCGCAGCGATCGTGAAGGCCGTGGGGAAGGTCGCCGCACAACGGAAACGGAAGCGGACGTCAGGAAAATCAAGATAACCCGGTTCCCGCGCGCCGGTTATTTCACAAACACCCAGGATTTTCTGGCCCCAAAGTTCCAGAAAAAGATCATCCCGGTGCAGAGCATCTTTGCGCCGAGTGCGGGGAAACCGAAGGTTCCGACGAAAAGCCGCATGAGCAGCAGATTGGCGAGGAGCCCCACTCCGCTGATGGCGTACAGCAGCACGAACTCCTTGTGCGGGGCATGACGACCGCGGGTGAACACGAAACGCGTACAGAGGAGATAGTTCGTCGCCGTCGCCAGCACGAAGCTGACCGCCACCGCGCTCAGATAGTAAAGATGGACGATCCCGACAAGGGTGCCGAAGGTGGTCCATTCCACGAGGGCGGCCACGCCCCCGACTCCGGCATACTTCACAATTTGGATCCTCGCGATTGTTTTCAGCAGTTTCATGCTGCTCCGTAAGGGCGCCACTGGTGCACCGGACAGGCGAGTCATCCTGTTCCGGCCGGGAAGCGCACCGCCGCCACTCCCCGCGTTGTCCGGGACCGTACGCCGTCGTCTTCATCACACATCCTGCTCTACCGCATATACCCGGGGAAAGAACCGAAGGGACGCGATACACGAAGGAAGGGCCGGCTGTTTGCGGGATCAGACGTTCGTTTTGATACTGTCTTCCTGGATACCGAGGACCTTGTCCACGATATCGGTAAGTTCACGGTCGTGATCGTGGTTCAGGGTAAAAACGCGGCATTGGACCACCCGCGCAGGGATATAATCGAAAAAATCCTTCAGCGGTTCTTTTTCCACACTCCGGGTCGATGGATTGAACACATAGATCTGGCGCTCACCCATCCGCAGCGGGTTGATCGGCCGCGGGTCCTGGCTTGCCATGTCCACACGAAATTGTAGATCTTTGATCCGGGCGGGCAGACTCTTCCGGATCCTCCGTACCAACTCGGCTTCATCGATGATGGTTTTGCCTTTTTCGAATACCCGCATCGACAAGGTGACATCGTAGGCCATCTTCCATTTCACGTCCCGGGCAAGGATCGCGGACCACTGTTTGCCGAGCCGTTCGACGCGATCGTCCTTGCCGCCCCCCCACATCCGCACCGCTTCGAGCAACGACCAGTCCGTCAGATCGCGATACAGCCTCAGTTTTTCCGCAGGATTGTACGGGAACAAGACCGCCATCGTGTCCGTGAACAGCTCCTTCAAATGCTCGTCGATGGCCCGTGTCGTACGATGATAGTATACGTTCGTATACATATAGAGGCGGGCGTTCAGAAACATGTTGAGCGCGGTAAGGCCGGACTTGTGGAGCGTGAGCCCCTTATCCGTAAAGAACGAATAGTACATGAGGCGGTCGATGTCCACCGCGCCGATCGCGACGCCGCACATGTAGGCGTCGCGCATGACATAGTCGAGGTTGTCAACGGTATAAATGCCCGAAAGAAGCGGCTGGAGAAAAACGAGCCAGCGCGGCTGTTTCGTCGAGGCAGAGGCTCCCTTCCCGATCAGGAATGCGATCTGGTCGGGATTCAGCCGCGGGTCCGCCTTGGCAAAATCACCCGAGGGACTTCTTCGGATGGACCGTATCAGGTCGCCCAGCTCTTTTCTAATGATCTGCTGGCCGAGCTTTTCATGGGTGAGCCCGAACTGATCGAGATAATTGTCGTCGAAAAAATGGCCGAAAGGACCGTGGCCGATGTCATGGACCAGCGCGGCAATGCGGAGAAGTTCCTCGACAAACTGGGCCGAAGGTGTTTCGGGGACTGCCGCCTTCAAAGAAGGATACAAGTGACCGGCAAATCTGCCCGCCAGGTGCATGGCGCCGAGGGAATGTTGAAACCGGGAATGTTCGGCTGACGGATAGACCCACCGGGCGCTCTGGAGTTGATAGATCTGACGCAGCCGCTGCATCCAGGCCGTATCGATCAGGTCCTTTTCAGTCTTCTCACCGGCAAATCGGGGAGTGGTAAAGGAGATATAACCGTGAATCGGATCGCCGAGCAGCGCCGTCCCGTCGTAAAATTCCTCTCCCCTCGTCAATTGACGCATAAAAATATTTTATACCGGCAACCAATGGAGAGTCAACCAGAAAGTGGCTGTCCAGTTGCAGCAGGGGCGACCACGCAGGATCAGCGGACCACATAGACCAACGCGCCCTGTTCCAAGGCATAGTAAAGCGACTCCATATCCTTACGCGAGACGGAGATGGCAGGGATCCCCATCGCGCGGGACACCGGATTTGCCTGCTTTCCCGTTATTACCAGCATCCTGCCGAACTGCAGCATTCCGCGGCCCGCATTCCCCTCGATCTTCTCCGTCATAGTCAGTGCGCCCGGCTGCAGCGGATTTCGGGATAGGGACCGCGACGTGTGGAACCGGAAGTCTTTCAATATCCGGTTCTTATACCGAAGCGTCCCTTTCTTTCTTGCCATATTGATGATCAGATACCGCGAATCGGTTCCGTACATCACCCGCTGGAAAAGCAGAAAGTTCTGTTCCTGCTCAAGCTTGGCGATCTTCCTCTCCAGCCGGCGATCGTGCGGCGCATGGCTGTCCCCCCTTCCGGCGGCTTGGGCGTCGTTGTTCGGCAGGAGAAGCGTCGCCGCGAGGACCACCAGGACAAGCGGGAAAATCCGTATACGGAATATTCGTAATCGCATCAGTAGATATAGACCTGCGTCCCGATCTTCACCGTATGATACACAAAATCCAGGTCTGCAGCACCGACATTGATGCAGCCATGGGTAAAGTGCGTGCCTAAAAGTTTTGTCCACGTGGTCCCATGGATCATGTACCCGTTTCCCAGCATGAAGGCGTATTTTCCGAGGACCCCCCGAACGATGCGGTCGGGGTCTCCCGGCGGCGGAACAGGCATATTTTCCTCGACGAAGGACCAGTTCGGACGGATCCAGACGGGGTCCCGTTCTATCGCAAGGATGCGAAACGACCCGATGGGGGTCGCAAAGTACCAACTCCGCCCGTTCTCCGCCTCGACAAATTTATGGCTCCCGGTGCCTGCAACGGCGCGCCGCAGCACCTGCCTGCCCTTCCGTACATAGAGCCGATTGACCTCCGTATCGATAACGATATAGGGGTCATCATCGTCCTGGGCTGCCAACATTCGCTGCAGCCCCTCATTCTCCTCTTTCAGGTTGGCGGCTTCCGTCTGGAGCGTCGGCATATCTGCATGCATCACGGTAGCGGATGCGGTTGCAGGGGACACCGCACTTGCGGCGCTTGCAGGAAAAGCTGCCAGCGCGAACACCCCGATGGATACGAATCTGATCCAAAAACCGCGTCTCGCGCCGCTGGATCGATTGTCTCGTTCGTTCGTCATAGGAAAATCTTCCCCGGATTCAAGATATTGTTCGGATCGAGTGCCTGTTTAATGCGGCGCATTGCCGCAATCGTCGCGGCGCTCAACTCCATCGGGAGGTACGCGGCCTTCGCGATCCCGATCCCGTGCTCCCCGCTTATGCTTCCGCCCATCTGCAGGGTTGCAGCGAAGATCTCCCGCACCGCATCATGGGCACGGGGCAAATCCTCGTCGTCGGCCATGATGTTCGTATGGATATTGCCGTCTCCGGCATGGCCGAAGTTAACGATCAGGAGATCGTAGCGTTGTGCAATGCTCTCTATCGTCTGCAAAATGTCCGCGATCCTGCTGCGCGGTACGACGATATCTTCGTTCATCTTGTTCGCCTTCAGGGGTGCAAGCGCCGGCGAAATAGCTCGCCGCACCTCCCAGAGGCGGTCTCGCTCTTCGGCGGTCCCGGCCGCCCGTACCCGCTGGGCGCCCTCCCGCGTCAGGATATCCCCGATCCGGCTGATTTCGTCCCGCGCGGCCGTTTCCGTTCCATCGGTTTCCACCAGGAGCATGGCCCCTGCGCCATCCGACAGGTTCTCCTTACGAAAGGATTCCACGGCGCGAAGTGCGGCGCGATCGACCAGCTCAAGGGCGCGCGGAACGATACCGTTTGTCAAAATCTGCACTGCCGCTCGCGCAGCACCGTCTGCAGCGGAGAAAAACGCCGCCGCCGTCTGCACGCTCTGTGGCAGGGGCAGGAGCCGCACGATGATCTTCGTGACGATGCCGAGCGTCCCTTCGGAGCCAACGATGAGCTTCGTCAGATCATATCCGGCAACACCCTTAAGGGTCCGGGCCCCGGTCGAAACGATCTCACCGGTCGGCAGTACGACCTCGAGCCCCAGGATATAGTCCTTCGTAACGCCGTACTTGACCGCCCGAAGCCCGCCCGCGCATTCGGCTACATTGCCGCCCAACGTACAAAAGTTCCGGCTCGCCGGATCGGGCGGATAGAACAACCCCCGCGCTTCGACGGCACGTTGAAAATCACCGGTCACGACGCCCGGTTCGACGATGGCCGTGGCATCCTCTCCGTCGATCTCGATGATTCGGTTCATGCGCTCGCAGGAGAGCACGATCCCGCCTTGGACCGGGACGGAGCCACCCGACATGCCGGTCCCGGCGCCGCGGGGGATGACTGGGATACATTTCCGATTGGCGAGGGCCAGGACTTGTGCAATCTCGGCGGCTTCGTGCGGCCGGATAACGGCCCAGGGAAGCGCCTCCCGGCGAGTAGCGTCGTAGGAGTATGCAACGAGCTCTTCGGGCAGCGTGGAGCAATGGGCAGGGCCGACGATCCGCTGCAATTCGTTCAGGACGGCTGGTTCAAGCATAGACCCGGAAATCGATGTCGGGAAACAGGTTGTCGCGATATTCTATCTCGTCGAGCCAGCCTGCGTCAATACGGTTTTCGCGGATGCCGTCATAGAGCTTCGTGAAGCGACGGAGGTGCTCCTTCGTCCGGCGGACGGCATATTCCACATGGCTCCCCGTCTTCATGATGAAGGCCCAGTCCGAGCTCTGCGCAAGAAGCAGTTCACGGGCCGCTTGGTTGAGCGCCCGCAGGCGGATTCCGTCTCCTGCGGGAAACCTCCCGGCGAGCTCGGACATTCGCTCCGCGGCCTTATGCAGGTGACGATAGATCCAGTCGTTGGATTCCTCCAGCCAGACCTCGGCATAGCCCCGGTACCCCCAACTCGACCGCGACGGGGTGGCAACTTGGCACCGGGGGGACGCGGCAAGGTATTCTGCAGGTGTGATGAGACGCACCGTGTTCTGATCGGAGAAGGTTTTGCGGATCAGGTAATTGAGCCAATCCGGCCCCTCGAACCACCAATGGCCGAACAGTTCCGCGTCATAGGGGGCAACGATGATCGGCTTGCGGTCCGGCATCATTCCGCTGAGCCATTCGACCTGTTTCTCCCGGTTGAAAAGGAAATTCCCGGCATGAACCGCGGCCCGCTCAAGCGCCCATTGGCGGATGTACGGATCCTTCTGGTCGGACGCGCCGGTAATCTTGAAATACTTGATCCCCAGATTCACCCGGATTCCGTCTGCATGCAGGTAGGGACGGACATAGTCATAGTCCAGGTCGAACCCCACGTCGCGGTAGAATTCCCGGTAGTTGTAGTCTCCGGGATACCCCTCGATGGAACTCCAGACTTGCTTGGACGATTCAATGTCCCTGCCGAAGGCTGCAACCCCGGAGGGGCAGTAGAGTGGGGCGTAGACGCCGTATTTCGGTCGGGGTGATGCATGAAAGATCCCGTGTGCATCCGTGAAAAAGAAACGAATGCCGGCTTCATTCAGGATCGCATCGAGTCCCTCATAGTACCCGCATTCCGGCAGCCAGATGCCGCGGGGCGCCCGCCCGAGGTGTTTGGTGTGGTGTTCCACGGCCACCCGGATCTGCGCCCGTACCGCCTTCTCGTTCTGCAGAAGCGGCAGAAATCCATGGGTTGCCGCGCACGTGATGATCTCGAGCTTCCCCAAGTCCTGAAATTTCCGGAATGCGGAAACCAGATCGCGGCCGTACTTCTCCTCGAACACGAATCGGGCGTTCCGGAAGAGATCACGATACATCTGTGCAATGGGATTGAACTCGGGCTGGCTCCTGGTCCGGTCGACCTCCTTCTCGGCCAGTTCGATGAGCTTGGTGATATGCCGCAAATATCGTTGTTGGAGCAACGGATCCGTGAGCATCGCGATGAGCGTCGGGGTGAGGCTCATCGTCAAGCGGAAGTCCACGCCATCGCTCACAAGACCGTCAAAGACGTTGATGAGCGGGATGTAGGTTTCGGTGATCGCCTCGTATAGCCAGTCCTCCTCGAGGAACTGGTCGTGCTCGGGATGCCGCACGTAGGGCAGGTGGCTGTGCAGCACCAGGGCCAGATAACCTTTTTCCATCAGTCCTCCGAAGAGCCGAATTCCTCTTTATCCGAAAAGAAAAGTCCATCCCGCTGCGGATGGACTTTTCTGATTTGACTCTTTCCCTGCGTCGGCTCCGGCAAAGCGAGAATGCGCTCTCGCTATTTCCTTCTCGCCTTCGCCAGATCGCCGGAGAACAGGCCCGGCGACGTGATCTCCAGCATACGCCGGCGTCGCAGCATTTCATGCATTTCCGGCGAGGAAAGCCCGCTCGGTCCTCCGTACAGCCTCCAGAATTCCTCGTCCACGACCATCCATTCTTCGTCGACGACATCGGAGACACCGTCACGCGGCATCGTTATATAATTGGACCGGCTAAGGGTGAGGAAGCGCCCTTCAGGGGTAAGCAGCCCGAGGTCCGCGCAGAAGGAGTGGCTCGGTCTGCCGAGATTGAAGTACCAGTTCCCTACCTGTTCCGTAATTTCCTGGTCATAATAACCCGAGGCGTTATGGCCGTCAAACGCGACGCCGGTAATGTCGTAGATGCGGACGCACAGCCTGCTGTCCCAGCCGAACCAGGCCCTTTCCCGCTCGATCCTGGCCGGCGACGTCTCCCAATACGCATAGGCCACAAAGGGATCGCGCGTCATGAGAACGATGCGATCCTCGCCGTACGCCCGTGGCAGGTCACCCGCACCCTCCATCGCATTCATCTCCGGTCCCGTATAGTACTTCGCACGGGACACGCGCTCCTGTACCATGAACGGCTCTTCAGCGACCGGAGGCCGGCGCCATTCGCGGACCGGCGTAATCGAACCTTCCGACTGCCGAACCGGTCGTTTGCGCTGGTGAGGTGCAGCCTTTTTCACGCGGACCGGCACCTTCTTTGCACTTGACGTCTTTACCGCTTTCGCGGCGACTTTTCTGCGGGCCGGTGGTTTCTTTGCAGCCGGTGCTTTTCTTGAAGTCTGCTTCTGCACACCCGAGGCAAGCAAGACATCGATAATCGCTGCTTTCTTCGCCCCTGCAGGCAAATGAATCTTCTTCTTCAGAGCAAGGGCTTTGAGTTCACTGACGAGCATGGTCTGCAGTTCGGACTTTTGCATCTCAAACCCCCTTTCCGAGCAATAGTGGCCTGCACTCGATAACTATAGCATAAACTGGCATTTTGTCAAATAAAACAGCCTGGTCGTCCTTTGACAAGAGGCAGAAAAAAACTTATACTGCGCCTATGAAACGGCAGGTCGTCATTACGGGCATCGGGATGGTCACCCCCCTCGGGAACACGACGGAATCCACGTGGGCATCGCTTCTTGCAGGTCGCTCCGGCATCGGGGCCATTTCGCGCTTCGCCTCTGCCGCCTTCCCCAGCCGCATCGCAGGAGAGATTCGCCAATTTGACCCTGCGTCCTTTCTCCCCGCCCGAGTGGCGAAAAAGGGTGATCCCTTCATGCAGTACGCACTCTCGGCGGCACTGATGGCGCTGGAAGATGCGGGGCTGGAAGTGTCGCCGGTCACCATGGCCCGTACGGGGGTGCTCATCGGGTCGAGCCGCGGAGGGGTGACGACGATCGAAAGGAACATGGACGCCTTGATCCGTAAGGGATATAAGGCGGTTTCCCCCTATGTCGCCCCATTCTCACTCATCAATATGGCGTCGAGTGCAGTGGCCATGAAGATCGGCGCAACGGGGCCCTGCCTCGATGTTTCAACTGCCTGTGCAACGGGGACCCATGCCGTTGGTGAAGCGATGAAGATCATTCAGCGAAATGATGCGGATATCATGTTTGCCGGTGGAAGCGAAGCCCCGCTCACCCCCCTCATTCTGGCAGGATTCTGCCGGGCAAGGGCGCTTTCGCGCCGGAATAACGAACCGGAAAAAGCAAGCAGGCCCTTTGATGCGGACCGGGACGGCTTCGTGCTTGCCGAGGGCGCCGGCGTGCTTGTCCTTGAAGAGGCCGAAATCGCAATACGCCGCGGGGCGAAGATCTACGCTGAGCTCGCCGGATACGGACTCTCCTCCGACGCTTTTCATTTCACCCGTCCGGCCCCCAGGGGAGAGGGATCGGCGCGCGCCATGATCGCTGCGCTTGCCGATGCAGGAATGGCTCCCGACACGATCGAGTACGTCAACGCCCACGGCACCGCAACCGTAGAGAACGACCGCGCTGAAACCCTGGCGCTGAAAAAGGTGTTCGGTGCTCACCCATCGCGGCTCGTTGTCAGTTCCTCGAAATCCATGCTGGGTCACATGCTCGGCGCTGCCGGCGCAGTGGAAGCCGCAATATCGGCACTCGTGATCAGCCGCGGAGCGATCCCGCCGACGATCAACCTGGACCAGCCCGACCCGGGGTGTGACCTCGATTACATCCCCCACACCGCCCGTTATCAGAACGTTACGACCGCGCTCTCGAATTCACTCGGCTTCGGCGGCACGAATGCCGCACTCGTTTTCAGACGGTTTCTGTGACGAGCGCATAAGCAAACGGCACGCGCCTTCACCGCTTATACCCGATCTTCCTGAGGAACTCTTTGCGTTGCGCCTTGTCCGCTTGCGACTCTACGCCTTTCGGCGCAAACCCGTCAACCACGCCGAGGACCCCCTTGCCCTGCGACGTCTCCGCCACCACGACTTCGAGCGGATTCGCGGTTGCGCAGAAGATCCGGCATACCTCGGGGCAATTCTTGATCGGTATGAGCACATTGATCGGAAATGCGTTCCTGAGATAGATACAGAATACATGCCCCGCACCGATCGCTTGCAACGTATCGATGCACGCCTTGATAAGGCTCTCGTCGTTGCCCTCCGTTCTGATCAGACAAGGGCCCGATGCCTCGGTAAAGGCCACGCCGAACTGCGCCTGCGGCACGGTCGTCGCGAGAATCTCATACAGGTCTTCCGTGGTCTTGATGAAATGGGTCTGCCCGAGAATGATATTGCATCCGTCCGGAATGGCTACCGGAATCGTACGTGTCTCCATGCATTCCTCCTCTCAGCCCCGTTTTTCCCGGCCTCTTCCTTCGCTCCGCACCAATAAAAAAGCCCACCGCAGATACGGTGGGCTTTGAAAATATTCCGGCAGCGTCCTACTTTCCCATGACCTCGCGGTCATAGTATCATCGGCCCTGGAGAGCTTAACTTCCGTGTTCGGGATGGGAACGGGTGTGACCCCTCCGGTATAGCCACCGAAAATGCTATGATTAACTGCAAACAACCTTGACACTGAATAAGCAAGAATAGCTCGAAAAGCCGAATCTGTCAGAGGCAGATCTTGTTATATAAATAGGTGGTTAAGCCGCACGGCCTATTAGTACTGGTTAGCTCAGGATGTTACCACCCTTACACGCCCAGCCTATCAACCCGGTGGTCTACCGGGGGCCTTCAGGGGTATTGCTACCCGGGAGATCTCGTCTTGAGGTGGGTTTCCCACTTAGATGCTTTCAGCGGTTATCCCGACCGAACATAGCTACCCAGCACTGCCCCTGGCGGGACAACTGGCACACTAGAGGTTCGTCCATCCCGGTCCTCTCGTACTAGGGACAGATCCTCTCAAATCTCCTACGCCCACAACAGATAGGGACCAAACTGTCTCACGACGTTCTGAACCCAGCTCTCGTACCGCTTTAATTGGCGAACAGCCAAACCCTTGGGACCTACTTCAGCCCCAGGATGCGATGAGCCGACATCGAGGTGCCAAACCGCGTCGTCGATGTGAACTCTTGGACGCGATAAGCCTGTTATCCCCGGAGTACCTTTTGTCCGATGAGCGATGGCCCTTCCACGAGGGACCACCGGATCACTAAGCCCTACTTTCGTACCTGCTCGACCTGTCAGTCTCGCAGTCAAGCTCCCTTATGCCTTTACACTCAACGGCTGATTTCCGACCAGCCTGAGGGAACCTTTGGGCGCCTCCGTTACACTTTGGGAGGCGACCGCCCCAGTCAAACTACCCGCCTGCCACTGTCCCCCACCCGGATAACGGGCGTAGGTTAGACACTAAACACAACGAGGGTGGTATTCCAAGGTTGACTCCACGGGGGCTAGCGCCCTCGCTTCATAGTCTCCCACCTATCCTCTACACGCAATGCCTGGTGCCCATAGCAGGTTATAGTAAAGGTCCACGGGGTCTTTCCGTCTTGATGCGGGTAACCAGCGTCTTCACTGG
>JBJKRX010000084.1:0-4279 GCA_046704425.1 Nitrospirota bacterium | reverse complement strand
CTCGGCAGCCATGAATCCTCCATCCGAGACGGTGCTCGGCGATCGGAGGTCGTCGCGGCAGCGATCAGGCCTGCTGCTCGCGGTTCTCCGGGGATTCCCGGCGCCACGTTCCGGGAAATCCGCGGAAGAATTCTAAGCCTCCGGCGATGCGTTGTAAAGAATTATTTCATGCCTCTTTTCCCTTGCATTTTGCTGAAAATCGCGTATAGTGCGCTGCACAAAAAACATCCCGACGTCGCGCCGCACGGTGCCGCACTGACGCCTGCGGTGCGCAGCGAAAAAAAATGACGCCGGAGAGCTTTTCTGCTTGACAAAGCAGCGCATTTTTGTTAAATGGGGAATTAATTTTCGTTGCTGCATGGTCCCGCCGCAGGTCGCGGCGGACGGAGCGTTGGTCGCGAACCCTCCCGCGGGAGCGGGAGGCGGTGCTCGCAGGATCCCGAGCTGATCGGGAAGGCAATCGGCGGGCGGAGAAGGAGGCAAACAGGTTGCACGCGCTGGGCACCCACCTCTTGCTGGAGCTGAGGGATTGTAACCCCAAAACCCTCGGCAGCCTGGACTTCGTACAGTCAACGCTCAAAAATGCCGCACTGGAGGCTAAGGCGACGATCGTCGAGGTCGCCTTTCACGAGTTCAGCCCCTTCGGAGTCAGCGGGATGGTGGTGATCGCCGAATCCCACCTTGCCATTCACACCTGGCCGGAATACGGCTACGCGGCGGTCGATGTCTTTACCTGTGGAGACCTCATCGACCCCCGGATCGCAGCGAATTACCTCATCGAACAGTTCCAGTCCAAGAACCCGTCTTTGATCGAGATGAAACGGGGCATCCTGGGCAGCGAGAAGCTTCCCCATAAACCGACCGCTTCGGGAGACCTGCGCCAGCATGATCGAGCCCAAGAGCTACAAGTGGTTCATTGAATATACCAGTCCCGAGGAGGGCCACCTCCACGGGATCCGGAATATTCAGTACGCCAGCCAGACCAAGTTCCAGCGCATGGAGATCATGGAGAGCGGGAGCTATGGTCGCTGCCTCATCCTGGACGGCAAGATGCAGTCGTCCATCGTCGATGAGTTCATCTACCACGAGGCCCTGGTCCACCCGGCCCTCCTGACGCACCCCGACCCCAAGCGGGTCTTCATCGTGGGCGGCGGCGAGGGCGCCACCCTGCGCGAGGTGCTGCGCCACAAGAGCGTCGAGTACTGCATGATGGTGGACATCGACCAGGAAGTGGTCGAAAAATCGAAGGAACTGCTTCCCGAGTGGCACCAGGGCGCCTTCGACGACCCCCGCACCGACCTCCGCTACATGGACGCCCGCAAGTATCTGGAAGAGACCTCCGACAGCTACGACGCGATCATCATCGACATCTCCGAGCCCGTGGAGGAGGGGCCCGCGTACCTCCTGTTCACGCGCGAGTTCTACGAGATCGTGAAGGAGCGGCTCTCCCCGGACGGCACCATCGCGCTCCAGGCCGGCACCACGGCCCTGCACCAGATCCTGAACTTCAGCGCCGTCAACAGGACCCTGAGCGCGGTCTTCCCGGTGGTGGCGCCCTTCCAGGTGCCGATCCCGTCCTTCGGGCTCCCCTGGGGCTTCACCCTGGCCTCGAAGCGGCTCGACCCCCGCACCTTCAGCCCTCAGAAGGTGGACGATTTCATCAAGAAGCGGATTCGCGGGGAGAACCGATACTACGACGGGATCACGAACGCCGGCATGTACCACCTGCCCAAGCACATCCGCCGGGCCATGGCGGAAGAGACCAAGATCATCGAGGACAACGCCCCCCTCTTCACGTACCATTAGACTGCCATGAACCTTCCCTCCAGCCGGATAGAGGAAGAGCAGTTCCGCACCCCCCTGTTCGACGCAATGGTCGCCCTTGCGGAAAGCCGCAAGGTCTCTTTCCACACCCCCGGCCACAAGAGCGGCAAAGGCATCTCCACGCGGTTCCGGAAATACGTGGGACCGCGCATCTTTTCGATCGACCTCACGACCCTCGATGAGGTGGACTCCCTGCAGAACCCCACGGGCGTCATCAAGGAGGCCCAGGAGCTCGCCGCCAAGGCCGCGGGCGCGGACCGGTCCTACTTCCTCGTGAACGGCACGACCGTGGGCAATCACGCCATGCTCGCCTCCTCCACCGGGCCGGGGGACAAGGTCCTGATCGCCCGGAACTGCCACCGCTCGGTGCTCACCGGTCTCATCATGAGCGGCGCCCAGCCGGTCTTCTTCGCGCCCGCATTCGACCGCGGCCTCAAGCTCACCCTGAACGTCACCTTCGACGCGGCGCGCGAGGCCATCGACCGGAATCCGGCCGCCCGCGCGATCCTGATCACGAGCCCCAACTACTACGGGCTCTGTGCGGACACCGAGCGGATCATCGCCTATGCCCACGCGAAAGGGCTCGTGGCGTTCGTGGACGAGGCCCACGGTCCGCACCTCCGGTTCAATCCCAAGCTGCCGCTTTCCGCCCTCGACGCGGGCGCGGACCTCTGCGTCCAGTCCACCCACAAGATCGTGGGCGGCATGACCCAGGCCTCGATGCTGCACGCCCGGGCAGGCAGGGTGAACCTGGACGATTTGACGAACACCCTGAAGCTCCTCCAGACCACGAGCCCCTCGTACATCCTCATGGCGTCCCTGGACCTGGCGCGCATGCAGATGGCCACGGAAGGCAAGAAGCTCCTGACCCGGACGATCAAGCTTGCCGAGGATGCCCGGGCAGAGATCCGGAAGATCCCGGGGCTCGCCTGCTTCGGCAAGGATGACGCGAAGCGGCTCGGCATGCCGGACATGGACGTGACCAAGCTCACGATCACGGTCTCGGGTCTGGGGCTCTCGGGGTATTACGTCTCCCAGACCCTGAACACCCGCTTCGGCATCCAGGTCGAGATGGCGGACCCCTTCCACGTGCTCGTGATCGTCTCGATCGGCGACCGGCAGGACGACCTGCACCGGCTCGTGGAGGCGCTCCGCGTCATTGCCGCGGAAACGGGCATGCAGGGCTCGCTCCTCCCCCTGGACCAGGCGCACCCGCCCGCGCTCCAGAACCGGTTCGCCATGACCCCGCGCGACGCCTTCTATTCCGACAGCGAGCTGGTCGGTCTGAACGACGCGGCCGGCAGGGTCTCGACCGAGATCGTGACCGTCTACCCCCCCGGCATCCCCCTCCTCGTGCCCGGCGAGGAGATCTCGCAGGACGCCATCGACTACCTCCGGAACATGGCGGGCCTCGGTGCGATCATCGACGGCCTGAACGCAAGCCTCACCCACGTGCGCGTCGCGAAGGGATGAACGACACTTCTTTCCCGACCTTCTTGTACCGTTTTTTACCGAGCCATGCGGCCCCGCAGGGGCAGTCCTTTCCGTAAACGTCGTCATTCCTTGTGCGAAAAGCCATTCGGCAGTTCCGGGGGAGCATCAATGCTGAGGAACGGGGAACATCGGTCGTATCGCAGGGGTCCGACACCGAAGAGGGGTAGCGCATAGTGTGGCACTTGTTTGCGAGCACATCGTATACGTTCAGCCCCCTTGCGATCCAGACGATCGCGGTCGCACTCGGCGTCTTCGCGCTCGGCATATTCGGGCTGGTCCGCGAACAGGGCACCCAGGTGAGCGTGGTATTTTTCGTGCTGACGCTCGGCATGGGCGGGTGGCTCTTTTCGTTCTCCTGGATGTACAGCGCGTCCGACGCGGCCCACGCCCTCTGGTGGGCGAAGGCCGGCTATGTCGCCACCGCGTTTATCCCGGCCGCCGTCTACAATTTCACGGCGCTGATCCTGCAGGATTATGAGAAGGTCAGGAAGCGGGTTCTGGCGGTCTGGGGGCTGAGCGCGTGTTTCATCATCCTTTTTTTAACGACCGCTATCCAGTTCGGATCCCTCTATCGATACGCCTGGGGGTTTTATCCGAAGGCCTCGTTGACGAGCATCCCCTTTATCCTGTACTTTTTCGCCGTCATGATCAGCACCGTGCGGAGCTTCATCGTCACGTACCGCAATGCCCCCCCGGGCTCGCTCCAGAGGCAGTGGGCCGGGTCGGTCGTCGCCATCATTCTCTTCGGGTATCTCGGTGCAGTCGATTTTGTGAATGACTTCGGCGCGGCGTGGTACCCGTTGGGCTACTGCGCGATCCTTGTTTTCGTCGTACTTGCCGCCCGTGCCATATACCGCTACCAGTTCATGTCCATCACGCCCGCCCTCGCCGCCCGCCAGATCATCGACACCATGAACGAAGCACTGATTCTGTTCGATGCCGACGGCGTTGTCCGGCTGAT
>JBJKRX010000083.1:0-60689 GCA_046704425.1 Nitrospirota bacterium | reverse complement strand
GGCTCACCCTGACCCTTGCCGACTTCGCTGCGGTGCTCCGGCAGCCGTCGCGGCTGGGGCTCGGCGTGTTCCTCCAGTACTTCCTGATGCCTGCGATCGGGTACGGCGTAGGCCGCCTGGCCCACCTGCCGCCGGAGCTGCTCGTCGGCATGGTCCTGGTCGGCACCGCGCCCGGCGGGACCGCCTCCAACGTGATCTGCTACCTCGCCCGGGCCGACGTGGCATTGTCCATTTCGCTCACCTTGCTCTCCACGCTGCTGTCCTTTTTCCTGACGCCGCTTCTCACGCTCGCCTACATCGGCCGCATGGTGCACGTGCCTGCGGGCAGCATGCTCGTGACCATTCTCGCGATCGTCATTGTCCCGATCGCGGCGGGCGTCGCGTTCAATACGCTCTGGAGCGTGCGGCTCCGGAAGGTGAAGAACGCCTTCCCGCTCGCCTCGGTGATCGCGATCGTGATCATCATCGCGATCATCGTGGCGCTCAATCACGACAACTTCGCCCGGGCGGGCCCCCTGGTCCTCGGCTGCGTCATGGCGCACAATCTCCTCGGCCTGGCAGCGGGGTACGGAATCGCGCGGCTCGTTCAGTGCGACAGGAAGAGCGCGCGCACGATCGCGATCGAGGTGGGCATGCAGAACTCGGGGCTGAGCGTCGCGCTCGCGCTGCAATACTTCTCGAATCTTGCGGCCCTGCCCGGCGCGCTCTTCAGCATCTGGCACAATCTGAGCGGCGCCTTCCTCGCGCGGTGGTGGGCGAAGAGGGCCGCGTGACGTCCCGTCTCTTCGGCCCTGGCGCGCGGTCCGGCCCGCGTTGTTCGAACCGCCGCCGGCTTCCCCGCCTTGCCTGCATCGAATACCTGTACGAAATGATGCCGCAGGGGTCGTTCCCGGCGCCGGGCAGCATCCGACAGGCGGGGTTGTGGTATGCTCATAGGAAAGCGAAGGGTGATTCACGCTGAGCAGGAAAGGGCGACAACCATGAACGTTCTCCTCATCAGCACGAACCGCAACCGTTTTCCCATGCCGGTCATGCCTATCGGCGCGTGCATCGTCGCCGAGGCGGTCGAACGAGCGGGCCATCGCGTATCCTTCCTCGATCTGTTGTTCCTGCCGGACCCCCGGGGCGCGGTCCGGGAAGCGGTCAGACGCGTGCAACCCGAGGTGATCGGGCTCTCGGTCCGGAACATCGACAACAACGACCGGGAAAACCCCGTTTTCTTCGCCGCGGAGCTGCGCCCGCTGGTGAACGCCATCCGTCAGGAGACGGACGCGATCGTCATCCTCGGGGGTGCGGCCCTTTCGGTCCTGCCCGAGGAGCTCCTGGCGGCTGCCGGGGGGAACGCCGCGGTGCGCGGCGACGGCGAGGTCCTGTTCCCGGTGATCCTGGACCGCATCGCGTCCGGGAAGTCTTTCGCCGATTGCGCAGGCGTCGTTCTGCCCGGCAGCGGCTCCGCACCGACCCTGCCCAGCCCCCCGACGCTCGACCCCGCATGCCTTGCGCCCGCCTATTCCCGGTGGCTCGACGTTCCTACCTATCGCGCCAACCAGGCGACCGCGCCGGTCCAGACCAAGCAGGGCTGCCCGTTCCAGTGCGTGTATTGCACCTACCGGAAGATCGAGGGCGGGACCTATCGCACGGCCGATCCCGATGCCGTTGCCGAGCGCGTCGCCGGGCTCGGCAGCAGCGGGATACGGGACATCGAATTCGTGGACAGCGTGTTCAATGCGCCCACGGACCATGCCCATGCCGTGTGCGAGGCCCTTGCCCGGACGCGCCACGGGGCGCGGATCCAGAGCCTGGAGCTGAACCCCGCTTTTTTCGACGACGCGCTGCTCGGGGCCATGGAGCGCGCCGGATTCTGCGGCTACGGCCTCACGGTCGAGAGCGCCGCGGACCCGGTGCTTGCCAAGATGCGCAAGGGCTTCACCGCGGCGCACGTGCATCGCGCTGCCGAGGTGGCCCGGCGACACCGGATCCCCTGCGCCTGGATCTTTCTGCTCGGCGGTCCCGGCGAGACGCGCGAGACCGTGCGGGAGACGCTCCGGTTCGCGGAGCGCTCCCTCCGGCGTTCCGATACGGTCTTCCTGAACGCGGGCATCCGCATCTACCCCGGCACGGAATTGGAGGAGATCGCGCAGAGCCAGGGCGTGCTCGCGGCAGGCAGCGAAGACCTGTTTGCGCCGGTCTTCTATCTGTCGCCGGAGGTGGACGCCGCCTGGCTCAGCCGCGAGGTGCGCGGGTTCATGGCGAACCATCCGAGCGTGATCAGCGCCGAGTCCCTGAGCCTGCCGATCCTGCCGGCGATCAACCGCATCGGCCGCAGGCTGGGAATCCGGCCGCCGCTCTGGCGCTATACGCGCTTCATCCGGCGCGGCCTGCGCATGGCGGGCATGGACGTCTGAGGGGGGGTGGCGATGACCGTCAACCGGAACGCCTGCATCGGTGCGCTGGCAACCGCGGCGCCCGCCTACACGGCAGACCAGCAGTTCGCCGAGGCGTTCATGAAAGAACACTTCGGCCCGCACCTGAACAGGCGGAGCCTGGGCATGCTGAGCGCCGTCTTCGCCCACCCGAGCGTCCGGAAACGCCACTTCGCCTTCGACGATCCCGCCTGTCTCATTGCCGAGACGCCGGACGAGCGCATTGCGCGTTTCACGGAACGGTCCATCGGCCTGTCCGTCCGGGCCGTGACCGACGCGCTCGCGCGGGCGGGCGTGGGCACAGCGGACGTTCAGGGGCTCGTGGTGAACACCTGCACGGGCTATCTCTGCCCGGGCATAGCGACCTACCTGGTGGAGCGGCTGGGACTGGCGCGGGACGTGCGGGTCTACGACCTGGTCGGGAGCGGGTGCGGCGGCGCGATCCCCAACCTGCAGGTGGCGGAGGCCCTGCTCGCGAAGGACCCCGCAGGGGTGGTGGTCTCCGTTTCCGTGGAGATCTGCAGCGCCACCTTCGTCATGGACAACGACCTGAGTCTGATCCTCTCGAACGCCCTGTTCGGCGACGGCGCCGCTGCCGCGGTGCTCTGGGCACGGCCGGAGGGATGGGAGATCGTGGGCACGGCCGGTCGCTACGCCCCGGAGCACCGCGAGGCCATCCGCTTCATCTACCAGGATGGCAGGCTGCGCAACCAGCTCTCGCTTCGCCTGCCCGACCTGGTAAAGCAAGCGGCCGCCGCGGTTGGCCGCGACGTGCTGGCTCGCGCGTCCCTGGACGCAGGCCGGGTGTCCCACTGGGCCCTGCATACGGGGGGAGAGAAGATCCTGAACGCGGTGCGCGACGAGATCGGGATCCCCGAGGAAGGGCTCTGGGCGTCGCGCAAGGTGCTCGCCGAATACGGCAATATGTCGTCGCCGACGGTCTGGTTCGTGCTGGAGGAGATCGAGAAGCGCGGGGTGGAGGCAGGCGAGACCTGCCTGCTGCTGGCCTACGGGGCGGGCCTGTCCGCCCACGGTGCGCTCGTGCGCAGGTGCTGAAGGGCCGCGATCGCTCAGGGCACCTCGTTGATGACGAGCCAGTAGAGACCCAGGTTGCGCACGGCGTCGATGAAGGCGGTGAAGTCAACGGGCTTGCGCACGTAGCTGTTGGCGCCGAGCTGGTAGCTCTCGACCTTGTCGCGCTCCTCGTTCGAGGTCGTAAGGACGACCACGGGCAGGACCCGGGTCCGGGCGTCCGCGCGCAGACGCTGCAGGACCTCCAAGCCGTCCACCTTCGGCATCTTCAGGTCGAGCAGGACGACCTGGGGCAGGCCGCCTTCCCTCCCGGCGTACTTCCCCGTGCAGAACAGGTAGTCCAGGGCCTCTGCTCCGTCCTGGGCCACGACGACCGTGTTCGCGATATGGCTCTTGGTGAGCGCGCGCAGGGTGAGCTGCACGTCGTCGGGATTGTCTTCCACCAAGAGGATCACCTTCGATTGCATTGCGTCTCCTTCCGCGCGGCCCCGCCGGTCGTCACAGGGTAAAGTAGATCGTCGCGCCCTTGTCCACGGCCCCTTCGGCCCAGATCGCGCCGCCGTGCCGGTGGACGATGCGCTGCACGGTGGCAAGCCCGATCCCGATGCCCTGGAACTCGCTCGCCGCGTGCAGCCGCGAGAACGCGGTAAAGAGCTTCTTCCCGTACGCCATGTCGAACCCCACGCCGTTGTCCCTGACGAAGAAGATGGTCCTGCCGTTTTCCTGGCGCACGGTGCCGAAGGCGATGACCGCCGCCGCGCGCGTACCCGTAAATTTCCAGGCATTCGCCAGCAGGTTCTCCATGGCCGCACGGAGCATCGCCGGATCGCCCGTCGCGACCACCTCGCGCTCGATCCGGAACTCCGCGGCCCTGCCGGGCTCGGCTGCTTTCAGCTCGTCCGCGATCTCGCCGGCAATCCGGCTCAGGTCCACGGGCACGCGGGTCAGGTCCCGGCGCGTCAGGCGCGAGAGGGAGAGCAGGGCGTCGATCAGCTCGCCCATCCGTGCCGTGGCGCCCCGGATGCGCTCGAAATAGTCGCGTCCGGTCTCGTCCAGCCGGTCGGCGTAATCCTCGAGCAGTGCGCTGCTGAACCCGTCGATGCTCCGGAGCGGGGTCCGGAGGTCGTGCGACACGGAATAGGCGAAGGCCTCGAGCTCGTGGTTGGCCGCCTCCAGCTGGGCAGTCCGCTCCCGGACCCGCTGTTCGAGCTCGCGGTTGAGCTGCCGCACTTCATCCTCGATGCCGAACCGGAAGAGCGCCTCGCCCACGATGACGGCAAGCTGCTCGACGAACTCCACCCTGGCAAGGGGCACCCGGTCCGTCTGCTCATCGGCGATGTGGATGGCCCCGAGGATCCGGTCGTCGTGACGGACCGGGACCACGGCGAGCGACCGGTACCCATACTGCATGCAGACGCCGCGATAGCGCGTCCGCTCCTCTGCCGAAAGGCCCGCGAGAAAGGCGTGCGTGTCGTTGCTGAAGAACGACCCCTGCGGCGTCATGTCCACCCGGTCCGAGTGCTCGGCTGCGCCGCGGATGATGCGCGGGCAGATGCACTCGTCCGCGATCAGCGAAAGCTCGCTTTCCGAGTCGAGGAAATCGCTGCTGTAGCCCACGCAGGACTCATAGGGGATCTTGCCGTCCGCATCCGCGATGCGGATGCCCGTGTAGCGGCAGCCGCTCCATCCCCGGATCAGCTCCACGGCCACGTCGAGGTACTCCCTGCGCGAAAACTTGCGCGTATAGAGCTTCAAAAGGTCGTTGGTGAGGGTCAGGCGGCGCTCGCTCTCCCTGCGCCCGGTGATGTCCCGGGCGGCCGCAAACACGCCGAGCACCTGCCCCGCCTCGTCGCGGTAGACCGAAGCGTTGTACAGGACCGGCGTGGCCTTTCCGTCCCGGCTCCGGATCTCCAGCGCGTAATCCCGCACCGAGCCCTCGCGGAAGGCCTGCCGGTATCCGTCCCGGGCCCGTTCCGGGTCCGTAAAATAGCCGGAGAAATCGGTGCCGATCAGCTCGGTCCGCAAACGGCCGGTCGCGGTCTCGGCTGCGGCATTGGCGTCGGTGATCCGGCCTTCCGCGTCGATCGTGACGAGCGGGTCGAGGCTCGCCTCGATCAGGCTCCGGTTATAGGCGCTCGCCTTGTGGAGCGCCGCTTCGGCAAGGTGCCGCCGTCGCCGGTCCGCCAGGGTATCGAGGGCGAAGGAGAGGTCGTCGACGAGCGACGAGAAGAGGCTCGTTTCCCGCTCGGTGAACGTGCGCGGCTCCGCGGCATACACCGTGAGCGCCCCGACGACCGCGCCGCCCGATTGGAGCGGGAAGGCGGCGGAGGAGCGGAAGCCCTGCTGCAGGGCCTTGTCCCGCCAGGGCTGCATGCAGGGATCGTTCGCGATATCGGTGCAGAGGACCGTCTGGCCTTCGAACACGGCCCTGCCCGTGGGCCCCCGCCCGTCCGGGGCGTCGGACGAGGTGATCCGGATGTCCTGCAGGTAGCCGTTCGCGTCTCCGAAGCTCGCCTGCGGCCGGACCTCCTGCGTGAAGACGTCGAGCAGGCCGATCCAGGCCATTTTGAAAAGGCCGTCCTCGACGGTGACGCGGCAGACCTGCTCATACAGTGATTGGGAATCCGTGTGGCGCACGATGGCCTCATTGATCTTGCTCAGCATCCCGTACAGGCGATTCAGCCGGTCCAGGTCCTCGACGGCCTCCCTGCGCACCGCGATCTCGTTCCGCAGGGTGTCGTTGGTATGCGCCAGCTCGACGGCGCGGTCCCGGATGCGCTGCTCCAGGTCGCTGTTGGCCCGGCGGAGCGCCTCCTCGTTCTGCTTGCGTTCCGTGACGTCCTCGAAGATCGCGACGAAGTGCTCCCGCAGGGGGCTGTAGGCGTAGACGGAATACCACCTGCCGAGCACCGCGGCGGGCCGCTCGAACCGCACCGCCCGTCCGGTCAGGGCCACGTCGCCGTAGACGCCGATCCAGTCGGCGGGGTCGTTCTCGATGCCGGGCAGTGCCTCGCGCACGCCTTTTCCGATAATGTCCTCCCGCCGGAGGCCCGTCATGCGCTCGAAGGCGTCGTTCACTTCGAGGAAGATATAATCGACGGGTTTGCCCTGCGCATCCAGGACGATCCGATGGAAGGCGAAGGCGTTCAGCATGTTCTCGAACAGCAGGCGGTACTTGCCCTCGCTGGCCTGCAGCGCCGCGGTGCTCTTTTGCAGGTCCCGGAACAGGACCCGGGACGGCTCTTCCACGCCCGTCGCGACCACGGCCCGGTACAGGAACGCGACCGATGCCAGGAGGAACAGGTGCCCGAGCATATTGGAAAAGCCGAAGACGCTCACATACTGCGTAAAGCTGATCTCGGAGGCGATGGAAAAGAGGAGCGATCCGACCAGGAGCCGGAGCACGCCGGGATCGAAGGCCTGCCGGCTCTGCACGAGCCGGATCAGGGCGGCAAGGAAGATCAGGCAGATGACGTATTCGGCCGCGATCTTGAACGGCGTGAGGCCGACGCCCGCGTCATAACAGACGGGAAACCAGCCGAGGAAGACCGCGGCGATGAGAAGGCCGGTGCCGGCGGTGTACAGAAGGAGCAAGGCCCCGATGCGCACCCTGCGGGCCGCGAAGAACGACGCCAGGAGGAACGAAAGGCTGAAGACGAAGCGGAACGCGATCCAGAACTGGGTCGGCAGGTTCGCGCCGCGGCCCGGGAAGACCCCCATGCCCGCGTACGTCAACAGATGCATGAGGTCGAGCGCGCCGGTGAAGAGGGACGCGATCCCCAGGAAGAGGAGATAGTGATTGTTCAGGAGCCGCCGGGTGTGCCAGGCAAAGGAGAAGACGGCGAAGGCGATCAGGACGCTGAACAGCTCGACGAGACTGTGAAAGAGGAGATAGTTGTACCTGCTGACGACGTACAGGCCTCCGACGATCGCGCCAGCAGCGGCGAGACGGGGGAGATGCGTTCGCGTATCCTGAGCGGCTGTCTGCCTCGGCATGATGCATGACGGCCGGAGAGGGGGAAATCAGAGCGGCCGACTCTGGGATTATAATCGAATTACCGGGAGATTGGTAGTCGAAAAGTGGGGACGGCGTGCGGAAGAAAAGGGCCCGGCACTGCGGCCGGGCCCGGTTCGCTCAATCCAGCTTCGGCTTCGGCGTTGTCCCCGTCGAAGCGGGGAGGATGGGGTAGGTGACCGCGGGCTGGTCGCCGGTGGCGGCGGCGAGAAAATCCGTGATCCGGTCGATGTCCTTCTGGTCGAGCGAGATGCCGAGCTGGGCGTTCCCCATGATCGCCACGGCGTCGCGCAGGTTCCAGACCTTGCCGGAGTGGAAGTAGGGCGGGGTCAGGACGATGTTCCGGAGGGACGGCGCCTTGAAGGCATGGGCGTCCGACTTGACCCCCGTGACCTTGAACCGTCCCATGTCTCCCGCCATGATGTCGCTCGCCGGCTGCTCCACCACGCCGAAGGGGAAGTAGCCCCCGCCGCCCATGTTCACGCCGCCGTGGCACCCGGCGCAGCCCTTGTCCATGAAGAGGCCGAGCCCTTCCTTCTGCGCCGTGGTCAAGGCCTTCGTCCTGCCTTCCAGGTAGCGGTCAAAGGGGGAGTTCGGCGTGATGAGCGTGGCCTCGAACACGGCGATGGCCTTCGCCATGTTCTCGAAGGTGACGGGGTCCTTCTCGTTGGGAAAGGCCTTCCGGAAGAGGGTCACGTACCCGGGCATGCTGTTGATGGTCTCCACGACCCGGTCCGGCGAGTTGCTCATCTCGACCGATGCCTGGACCGGACCCTTGGCCTGCTGCTCCAGGTCCGGCGCCCTGCCGTCCCAGAACTGCGCCACGTTGAAGACCGAGTTCAGCACGGTCGGCGCGTTCCGCGGCCCGTGCTGCCACTTGTGGCCCGTGGAGGTTTCCTGGAAATCGACGCCGCCCATGCCCACGTTGTGGCAGGTGTTGCAGCTGATCAGACTGCTGGCGGACAGCCGGGGATCGAAGTAGAGGTCCTTGCCGAGCAGCACCTTGTCCGGCGTTGCGGGATTGCCGGCGATGGCGGGCGGGGATGCGGGGATGGGCTTGAACATCTGGCGCGCCCGCGCGAGGAGGTTGTCCCCGGCGTGGGCCGGCGATGCAGCGAGCGCCAGGACGATGATCGACACCGCGATTCTCCCGAGTTTCATGGCACACCTCCGTGCGTGATGACTGGCCGAGACGCATGCAGACTGCACCCGGTGCGAATGCCGGGCGGATGCCGCACAAAAGCGCAGCGCTGGCATACCTCCTATTGTAGCATATCCGGTCCTGCCCTCCGGGGCCGGGACGGTGCGGAACGGCTTGACGCGTTCGCGCGATCCGGGGATGCCGTGGTACCTTATCACTTCCAGGACCTCGCCTTCATCCCGATCCAGGTCCTGCTCGTGACGATCATCGTGGATCAGGTGCCGCGCATCCGGGAGCGCACGGCGCTCCTCAAGAAGCCGAACATGGTGATCGGGACCTTCCCCAGCACGGAGCTGCTTTGGGCTGTGTTCCACCTCGTGGAAGAATTGGCCGCGCGGGAGGATCTGCAATCCCTTGCCCGGCCGGCCCGCGAGCACCTCGCCGGAGACATCAAACGGGTCTTCGTGATCATCGTCGCCGAATGGCTCTCCTATATGCGCCATCTGCAAAAGGAGTATCCCTCCCTCTTCTCCCTGGCCGTCCGGACCAACCCCTTCGATCCCCGGGCCTCCGCCGCAGTGTGCTGACGAGTGTCGGACCACGCGGTCGCTTCGCGCATATATGCTATACTATGCAATTAGGGCAGCAGCAGCTCTCCCGGGTGTCTCGTCGACAGGGTAGCGCCGATTGATGCAGGGAAGGGGGCGGCTTGTGAACGTTGCGCTTGAACCCCCGTTTTTCCGCAGGCCTCTTGCGGCCGGCGATTCCTTCATTCTCGCCGGCGTCGCCCTCGCCTATTTCGGCGCCCATTTCATCGCGCTGCTCTTCCCCGACGCCCAGAAGGTCCTTGCGGCGATCTGGCCGCCCGGCGGCATCGGCCTGGCCGCCCTCCTGCTCCTCCCCCGCCGGCTCTGGCCGGCGCTCCTCGCGTCCTTGTTTCTGGCTGGCACGGCAGCCGATCTCCTGTTCAACAGGCCGTTTCCGCTCAGTATCGGTTTTATGACCGCGAACATCCTGGAGTCCGCAGGATGCGCCTGGCTGCTTACCCGCTGGTGCGGGGAGACCGTTCGCTTCGACCGGCTGAAAGAGGTCGTGGCGCTGATCGTTGCCGCCGTCTGCGTAAACGCGCTGACCGCCGTCATCGGCGCGGCCACTGCCGCGTTGTCCGGAAAGGCGACTTTCGGGAGCTTCTGGCTGGACTGGTGGGTGGCGGACGGCCTCAGCATCCTGCTCATCGCCCCGCTCATCGTGACCTGGGCCCACCAGGGAAGAGCGGCGCTCACTGCGATCACCGGGGCCGCGGCGATCGAATGGGGCGCATTCATCGTGCTGTGGTGCGTCGCCTCGTGGTCGATCTTCGAGGGAAGCGAAGCGCACCACCTGCTGCAGGTATTTCCCTACATGCTGCTCGCCCTGCTCGCCTGGCCTGCGCTGCGGTTCGGCCAGCACGGCGTCACCGCGGCGCTCGTCGTGCTGGCGATCTTCATGCTCGCGAGCTCTGCCGTGAGCAAAGGCCCCCTCCTCTGGGGCGGGGGAGACAGCGAACAGCGCCTCCTCCTGTCGCAGATCTTTCTGGGCGTCGCCGCGATCTCGGGGATGCTGCTCGCCGCGAGCGGGGCGGAATCGCGGGCCGCGGAGCGCCTGGCCCGCGAGGGAGAGGCCCGGCTGCGCGCCCTGAGCGACAACCTCCCGAACAGCATGGTGTACCAGGTCGTGCGCGGGCACGACGGGAGTATGCGGTTCCTCTATGTCAGCGACGCCGTAGAGCGCCTGCACGGCATTTCGGCGGCCGCGGTGCAGCGCGATCCCGCCGTGCTCTACGGTCAGCTCGTCGCGGAAGACGGCGCAGCAATTGCGTCCGCCGAGGAACGATCGGCGCAGGACATGAGCGTGTTCACGGCCGAGGCGCGGGTCCGCACGCCGGACGGACAGGTGCGGTGGCGGCAGCTTT
Organism: Nitrospirota bacterium; assembly: GCA_046704425.1. Classification (GTDB taxonomy): domain Bacteria; phylum Nitrospirota; class UBA9217; order UBA9217; family UBA9217; genus JBJKRX01. The sequence continues at coordinate 50,127 of JBJKRX010000083.1, read as the reverse complement.
CCTCCTCGCCCCGGCGGCTCACGGACGACCGCATCCTGTGGGACGGCATCGAGACGGACATCACTGACCAGAAGAAGGCGGAGCAGGCCCTGCAGGAAAAGACGCGGCAGCTCGAGGACCTGACCCGGAACCTCGAACAACGGGTGGCCGAGGAGATCGCCCTGCGGATGAAGAACGAGCTGATCATGATCCAGCAGTCCAAGCTGGCGGCCATGGGCGAGATGCTCGGCGCCATCGCGCACCAATGGCGGCAGCCGCTCAACGTGGTGGGGCTCATCGTACAGGGGATGGAAGATGCCTATGCCCAGGGGAAGCTGGACGGGGCGTACCTGGAACAGACGGTTCAGAAGACCATGGCGCAGATTCTGCGCCTCTCCAAGACCATCGACGACTTCCGCAACTTCTACAAGCCGGACAAGGAGAAGACGACCTTCGATGCCATGCGCGCCGTGGGCGACGTCCTGTCCCTTCTCACGGCGCAGCTGGCCGCGGATCATATCGCGTATCGGCTGACCTGCGCCACGCCGGGGAGGACCTTCGAACGGGAGCGGGACATCATCCCGTGCCCGGAAACGGCGATCGAGGGCTATCGGAACGAATTCGAGCACGCCGTGCTCAACCTGGTCAACAACGGCCGGGACGCCATCCTGGAAAAGCGTACCCGCGCCGGCAAGGACGCTTTCGAGCAGGGGCATTTGTCCTTCGACTTCGCGCATGCGGAGCGCACGGTCGTCATCACGGTGCGCGACACCGGCGGCGGGATCCCTCCCGCGGCGCTGGAGCGGATCTTCGACCCCTACTTCACGACAAAGGACCCGGCAAAGGGGACCGGCCTGGGGCTGTACATGGCGAAGGTGATCATCGAGGACCACATGGGCGGCAAACTGACCGCGGCCAACGGCGAGGCGGGCGCGGTCTTTACGATCGCGCTGCCGCAACCGGGGCAGGCGGTGGTGCGCGAGCGGAGCGGGGATTTCATTTGACAGCGGTCCCGGTTCTTCACTATAATCTCGCTATCCGCCATGTCCGCAGACCAAAAGAAGAGCGTGAAACACTGGCCCGAGGACGAACGGCCGCGCGAGCGGCTGATCGCGCACGGCCCCGCCGCGCTCTCGGACGCGCAGCTCCTGGCCGTGCTCATCAAGAGCGGCACGCAGGAGCGCACGGCCCTGGACCTGGGCCGGGACCTGCTCGATCGCTTCGGGAGCCTCGCGGGCATCGAGCAGGCCGGGATCGCCGAGATTTGCACCGTGCCCGGCATCGGCCCGGCCAAGGCCGCGGAGATCAAGGCCGCGATCGAGCTGGGCAGGCGGCACCAGCGGCCGAGCCTTGCGGGCGCGTCGTTCTGTTCGAGCAACGACGTGGCCTCCTACTACCGGCCGCGCATGAAGGACGCGAAGCAGGAGACCTTCCGCTGCGCCCTGCTCGACGCCAAGAACAAGATCCTGCGGGACGAGGTCGTGTCCATCGGCACGCTCACCGCCTCCCTCGTCCATCCCCGCGACACCTTCAAGGCGGCGATCCGCGAGTCCGCCGCCGCAGTCATCTTCGTGCACAACCACCCGAGCGGCGACACGCGGCCGAGCCAGGAGGACATCCTGCTCACCCGCCGCCTGGTCCAGGCAGGCGAGGTGCTCGGCATCCAGGTGCTGGACCACATCATCGTGGGCGACGGCGGCCACTTCAGCTTCCGCGACAACGGCATGATCGGCGCGGTCTCGTGATCGATCCCCCGTTCTCCTCTCCGGACCTTTCCGGCTGCATCGACGCACATGTGCATATCACGACGGATGCGGGGATCGCTACGCTCACGGCAAGCGGCATCAGGGCCGTGCGCGACGCGGGCGTGCGCGGCTATACCCTGCCTTCGGATACCTCCCTCTTGATCCAGCGCGCCTGCTGGGCCCTTTATAAGGAAGGCGGCTACGGCGCGCGCTTCGGGGTCGCGGTCGCCGGCAGCGAGGAGATCCGGGATGAGATCGCGCGGCTCGCGGAGGCAGGGGCTGGTATACTAAAGGTCATGGCCTCGGGGGTTGTGAGCATCCGGGAGCCGGGGAGGATCACTCCCGGCGGGTTCGATCGCGGCGAGCTGACCTTCATCACGGACGAGGCAGGAAAGAAGGGGCTCAAGGTCATGGCCCATGCGAACGGCGCAGCAGCCCTGATCGCGGCAGCCGAGGCAGGGGTATGGTCCGTGGAGCACGGTTTCTTCATGACCGAGAAGGCGATGGATGCGCTTCTGCGACAAGACGTATACTGGGTCCCGACCGTGGGTGCGCTTGCCCGTGCAGGATCAACTGCATCGCAGGAGATGCGGGAATATCTGGAAGGGGTGATCCGGGAACATCTGGTCATGATAAAGAAGTTCGCGGACCAGGGCGGACAGCTCGCGGTGGGAACGGATGCGGTGCTGCCTGCGACCGACTATTCTCAATTGTATATACAGGAGCTGGGGTACTTCCAGGAAACGGGGCTTTCGCGGGGCGAAGTGCTTGCGATAGCAAGAGAGGGCGGGGCGAAACTCTTGGGATTGTGAAAATTTAAAGCCTCTTTAACCACAGAGGACACAGAGGGGGAAAGACGAGGAAAGCAAAGTACTTAAACAGAGGACAACGGGTTCGTCCGCAGATTACGCAGATGAGAGTCAGAGGATAATTCATTAGAGGACGCAGAGGGTGAGGGGCGAGGAAGGCAAAGCACTGAACACAGGACACCACAGATAGTTCAGATGTACCCCCAGGAATGATTTATTCTTTTATCTGCGGTCATCTGCGTCATCTGCGGATAGATGCCGTTTGTTCCTTCTCTTGGTGTCAATTTGTTGATGTGCTCTTCTTTGTGATCTCTGCGTTTTTTGTGGTAAACTGCTTTTTGGGGCGAACGTATTCACCGCAAGGAACGCAAGGAACGCAAGGAACGCAAAGAACGCAAGGAAACCCAGGACCGATCAAGATGAGATCTCTAGTTTTTTAACGTCAAAGGCATCTCACTACAGAGGACATACCCTGCGCTCGCGAAAACGCTCGCAAACGCTGGGCACAAGCAGAGGGTGAAGGGCGAGGAAGGCAAAGCACTGAACACAGAACAGCATATTTATCCGTAGATTTCATAAGTGAAAACCTGGGAATGATTTATTCTTTTACCTGCGTCATCTGCGGTCATCTGCGGATAAATTGTCTGGCAGTAAGAATTCTTCGCGCCTTCGCGTCTTAGCGGTTCAAGGAAACGGGTCTTCCCCGGGAGGTTGGTATGAGAATCGGCGTACTGTCCGGCGGCGGCGACGCGCCGGGCCTGAACGCGGTCATCCGCGCGGTCACGAAGACGGCCATCTTCAAGTACGGCTGGGAGGTGACGGGGATCATCGACGGGTTCGAGGGCCTGCTCTCGCCCACCAAGACCCGGCAGCTCACCTCCTGGAACACCCGCGGCATCCTGATCGTGGGCGGCACCATCCTGGGCACCACGAACCGCGGCAACCCCTTCGCGCACAAGACCGTGGTGAACGGCCGCGAGATCGTGGAGGACATGTCCTCCCTGGTCCTCAGCAACATCAGCGAGCTGGGTCTCGACGCGCTCGTGGTCATCGGCGGGGACGGCTCGCTCAAGATCGGCCACGGCATCCATAAGCTCGGCGTGCCCGTGATCGGCGTGCCCAAGACGATCGACAACGACCTGATGGCCACCTACGTGACCTTCGGGTTCCAGACCGCGGTGGACACGGCGACCGAGGCGCTCGACAAGCTGCATACCACGGCCGAGAGCCACCAGCGCGTGATCGTCCTGGAGGTGATGGGCCGGTACGCGGGCTGGATCGCGCTCGAAGCGGGCATGGCCGGGAGCGCCGACGTGATCCTGATCCCCGAGATCCCCTTCAGCATGGAAAAGGTAGCCGAGAAGCTGCTCGAACGCAAGAAGGGCGGGAGCAAGTCGAGCATCGTGGTGGTGGCCGAGGGCGCGAAGCCCGTGGGCGGCGAGATGGCGGTGAAGGAATGCGCTGCCGACGGCTACGCCCTTCGGCTCGGCGGCATGGGGGACACGGTGGGGAGCGAGATCACGAAGCGCACGGGCTTCGAGACCCGGGTGACGGTGCTGGGACACGTGCAGCGCGGCGGCAGCCCCTGCGCCTTCGACCGCCTGCTTGCCACGCGCTACGGCGCGGCAGCGGCGGATCTGATCGCGCAGAAGAAGTACGGTGAGATGGTCTCGTTCCAGCCGCCCGTGATCACCTCGGTGCCGCTCGAGTCCGCCATCAGCCAACTGAAGCTCGTGGACCCCGCGGGCGAGCTCGTCAGGATCGCCGAGGGAATGGGGGTCAGCTTCGGCAGATGAGCGTGTTCTTCCTTATCGTCTTTGCGATCTACGGCGGGATGCACGCCTACGCGTTCCACCGCGCCCATGCGGCCTTCGGGTTCGGCTACGCCGTGGGAACGGCGCTCGCGATCTTCATGCTCTTCATGGTCTTCTCGCCCTTCCTGATCCGGGCGCTGGAGGGCCGCGACTTCGAGACCCTGGCGCGGGTCCTCGCCTGGGTCGCCTGGACCTGGCTCGCCGTCCTCTTCCTCTTCGATTGCTCCGCGCTCGTCCTCGACCTCGTAAACCTTATCGCCTCTCTCGCCCGCCATTTCGGCCTCGCACTGCCCCTGCGCCTCGTGCCCGCGCGGCTGGAATTCTTCCTCTGTCTCGGCATCTCGCTTATGGCCTGCGTCTACGGCTATGCCGCGGCCTGGAACATCCAGCCGGAAACCGTCCGGATCGAGACCACCAAGCTGCCGCAGGGCATGGACCACTTCACGATCGTCCAGATCACGGACGTGCACCTGGGGCTCATCGTGCGGTGCGACCGGCTCGACCGCATCCTCTCCGTGGTCCGGGCGGCCAAGCCCGACCTCCTCGTCTCGACCGGCGACCTGGTGGACGCCCAGATCAATCACCTGCCCGGCATGGTCGAGCGGTTCCGGAGCATCGATCCGCCCTACGGCAAGATCGCCATCACCGGGAACCACGAGTTCTATGCAGGGATCAAGAAGGCGATGGATTTTACGGAGGCCGCGGGCTTCACGGTGTTGCGGAACAGGGCCGAGGACATCGGGCCGATCGAGGTGGCGGGCGTGGACGACCATGCAGCCGTGCAGCTCAAGCTGGAAGCAAAGGTCCCGGACGCGTCAGTGCTCGCCGGCCTGGACCACAAGAAGTTCGTGCTCTTCCTCAAGCACCAGCCAACGCCGGACAAGGACGCCATCGGGCTCTTCGACCTCATGCTCTCGGGCCATACGCACGACGGCCAGATCTGGCCTTTCTACTATATCGTGAAGGCCACTTATCCCTACATCGCCGGGACCTACGACCTGGGCAAGGGGTCGCTGCTCCATACGAGCCGCGGCACCGGTACCTGGGGACCGCCCATTCGGGTATTTGCGCCGCCCGAGGTGACGGTGATCGAGTTGGTGAGGAAGAAGGGGGCGTGAAGGGGCAGGACCCTCAGGTTTTCCTGATCTGCGCAAGCGCTGTTTTCGCGGTCTCTGCAAGCAAACTGTCGCCATGGGTGGTAAAGGGGGTGACGCTGCGGAGGGCGTCCGGACCGCCGATCTGGCCGAGGCTGCGGATGATGCTTTTTCTGACGACCCGGGAGGCTTCCGTCGCGAGGAGGTCGGAAAGAGGGGCAACGGCTTCCTTCGTGCGGATCAAGCCCAATGCCTTCACCGCGCTCTTCCTGACCCGTTCTTCCGGATCCTGCAGTAATCGCAGGAGCGCGGACGCCGCCGCCTTTGCATCCATTTCTCCCAGGGCAAAGGCTGCGTTGCTCCTGACCGCCATGTTCTGATCGCCGAGCACTGCGATCAATGCATTCTCCGCCTGCGGTCCGCCGATCTTTCCGAGCGCCGTAGCGGCATTCACCCTGACCATGCCGATCCCGTTCTTCAGGTCCTTGATCAACTCTTGCACTTCCATGTAGCCTCCCTGTGGCAGTACAAATGTTCAGGCGCTGCACGCGCGCCATGATGATATGGCATATTTGGCTGTCTGTCAATACAGCACAAGTGTCTATCCCTATCGCTGCCGGATAGGAACGGAACCAAGGCGATGACGATCGAGGGGGTGAGGGAAAAGAGATCGGATCGGAGAACAGATCGCGAATGGCCGACTACTGGTGTATATTGCATTGTACGACAATGTCTCGTAGGTCGACCATGTGACTTGTGCTTCGTTAGCGAACCCGCGCATGAAAGGACCCATGGCAAGTATTCGAAAATCGTTCCTTGGATCGCTCGTTCTCGCCGGCCGGGAGGCGGTCCGTGCGCTCTCCCGCAATAAATTACGGAGCACGCTCTCGGCAATCGGCATTACGATCGGGATCGCCGCGGTCGTTTGTGTCGTGGCCATCGGCACGGCCGGTTCCCGGCAGGCGGAGCAACGGCTGCAAAACCTCGGGGACAATCTGGTCTGGATCGAAGCGGGTTCCCGCAACGTAAACGGGGTCCGTTCCGGAACGCACGGCATGACGTCGCTTACCATGCAGGATGCAGAAGCGATCCAACAGGGCGTCCCGTTCATCAAGAGCGTTTCGCCGAACGTCGACGGCTCCTTGCTCGTTATCGGCCCGAACCGGAACTGGACGACCCATTATCGCGGGGTAACGCCGGCGTTTTTCGCAATCAGGCATCTTGCGATCGCGAAAGGCGCTTGCTTTACCCGGACCGATGTAGAGCACGTGGCGGATGTCTGTTTGATCGGCCCGACGGTCGGCCAAAAGCTCTTCGGCTCCGCAGATCCCGTCGGGCAACACGTACGCATCAATAGACAGATCTTCCGGATCCTCGGGGTGTTGGCGCCCAAGGGACAGACGGCAACCGGCCACGACCAGGACGACGTCGTTATCATGCCCTACACAACGGTCCTCAAGAAGATCCGGGGTGTCGGTTTCGTCTGGCTGGACGACATCATGTGCTCTGCCGTCTCGCTCAAGGCGATCCGCCCGGCCATCGATCAGATCACCGCGCTCCTCCGGTGGCGACACCATATCCGGGACGGGGCCCCCGATGATTTCAACATCCGCCATCCGGAAGACCTGATCAAGGCCCAGATCCAGGCAAATCGAACGCTTTCCCTGTTTCTCCTTAGCGTCGCTTCCATCTCCCTGCTCGTCGGCGGGATCGGCATCATGAACGTCATGCTGGTGTCGGTCACCGAGCGGACGAAGGAGATCGGGTTGCGCATGGCAGTCGGGGCAAAAACACGGGCGATCCAGATACAATTCCTGGAAGAGGCCGTGATCCTGAGCCTGTTCGGAAGCGTCTTGGGGCTCTTGGTCGGCATCGCCGGCTCGTTCCTCCTCGGGTACGCCTTGGGCTGGCCCATGTCCATCCCTCCGGCATCGCTCGTCATTGCACCCCTTTTCGCACTCGCTGTCGGGGTCTTTTCCGGGCTCTATCCCGCATGGAAGGCATCACGGCTCGATCCGATCGTCGCCCTTCGGCACGAATGACCGTGTGGAACGGATACAGGGGCTGGTGTTGAATGGTGATCGAGTCGGTGAGGAAGAAGACATGAAGAAAAGAATAAAGCGATGTCCCTGGCCTGCGGATGATCCGCTCATGATCGCCTATCACGACACCGAGTGGGGCGTGCCGCTCCATGACGATCAAAAGCTCTACGAGTTCATCGTGCTGGACGGCGCGCAGGCAGGGCTCTCGTGGTCCACGGTGCTCAAAAAGCGGGAGAACTACCGCAAGGCCTTTACGGGATTCGATCCCAGGATCGTGGCCCGCTTTACCCAGAGGGATGTGACGCGGCTGCTCAAAGACCCGGGCATCATCCGCAATCGGCTCAAGATAGAATCCGCCATTACAAACGCCCGGCAGGTCCTCGCAGTCCAAAAGGAGTTCGGGTCCTTCGACGCCTATATCTGGCAGTTCACTGGCGGGAAGACAAAGCAGAATCGGCGCAGGCGGCTTAGCGATATCCCGGCAACATCCCGGGAGTCGGACGCCATGAGCAAGGACATGAAAAAGCGGGGGTTCACCTTCGTGGGCTCGACCATCTGCTATGCCTTCATGCAGGCCGCGGGGATGGTGAACGATCATCTCGTGGATTGCTTCCGGCATCAAGAAGTGCAGGCGTGATCGATTCGGCTGGCGTTATTTTCTTCTCGGGCAGGCTTTCATCGTACAGGTAGTGCAACTCTTCGCGTCGTCCTTTTCCATCCCGAAAGGGATCAGCTCACCACAACGGCATTCCCACCCCGTGCTCGTTTTCACTTCCAACGGCTTATCGCAGATCGGGCAGCAGAGCATAGGTTCTCCCTCCGCGATTATAATACCCATTCAAATCGCTATGGAATATGATCCGAATCAGGGTGGCGGAGATTGAGGGGATGAGCAGAATGGTCAGGGGCAGCAACTACCCTGATGACGTCGCAGATGTGACAGTCTGCTGAACTTTCCTTGAAACTACTGATGACCTATACATTATGGCGGCAGGATTCTATGCGAAGACTTCAAATGTAAAGAGTATGGACCTGACCCCAAGAAGTTTGGTTTTGAAATAGCGATGAAAGGAATCCGGGCTTGACAGGGGGATTATAGGATGTCCCCTATTTTGTCTGAGCCCGAAGCAGGTGGCGGATTTTATGTCGCTCTCCGTGCGGGAGATCTATAACCTTATCGCTCTGGGGTACCTCACCTGCTATTATCCGAACGGTCCGGGGCGGCGGCTGGTGTGGGTGTATAAGAGCTTCGTCATCGAGCATGTAGAGGCGTTTTCCGTGAAGGCGTAGTGAATCTTACCACAGAGGATGCAGGGGGAACGGCGGGCGAGGCAGGCAGTTATTAAGGCGGGAATATTCAGAAATAAAAAGGGCGGCTATGCGCCGCCCCATGGTTAGGCATGTTGTAGGCTATGATTGGAGAATGCGGACCGTTCACTTTTTAGCCATGTCAGGTAGTTGACTGATTTTTCGATTCGCAAAGACTTTATGCCAAGTCGAAGTATAAGGCCCAGCAGGGCTATAAATAGTTCAACCACCATTTGCGATCTAATCAAAGGCGTATAACAGAGAAAAGCGTTCAGCATTGCATTGCGATAAAGATGTTTAATTTTATTTATCTTCGGATTATCTGTCGCAAGGTGATCAATTTGCTTCGCGTTCTTCCTATAATCCTTAAACCATACAATGTAGCGTCTGAAATTAAATGCCGTGACTTTAAGCGTATTAAAATGATGAATCGTCGTGCTTGTTGCATCGAGGAGAGAACGCGCAACTCTATAATCGGTTTTGCTGAGAGAGTCCTCGGCCAGCAATGAGACGACGTCGCGTCGAATCTGGCAAAATCGAAACAAAACACGATCGTGTTTCGTGACTCGCCGTAAATCGATAAGCATTATTAACAAGAGAATGGTTGTCGGTACAAACAGGAGATAAAACATCAGCGCTCTCCCTTCTTGGGTTTATACCCATTATTTTTATCAATTATAGCAAGAAAGCGTTCGCGATATTCGTGATTTTCTGCGGCAACGCGATCTATTTCCTTTTGCCTATCTTCAAGTCTACCACGCATTGCGCGAAAGTACATGGCATGCATGATCCAAAAGAAGACAACAAAGGTTCCCTTCACCAACCCTAGATTTTTGATGAAGGTTTTTATGGTGTCCCATGGGATGATATTAAGCATCTATTCGTTAAATAAGCGTTTATTTCTCGGCGGGGGGATAATTTCATGCCAACAATAGGGCATATCGGAAGGAAAGTCAACAGAAAATTCCTATAAAAAATACTTATAGCAAAGGTGGCTAGATTTTATCACAGAAATGCCCGCTACTGCAAATTGGCCAATCCGGAATAATCGGCATCGTAATCGATGGCCCGGAAGATCTCGCCGCCGTAGTTGTACTGCCAGTCGATTACATTATTACTGTTGTAGGTAAACAGGCGGCCGGTAGTACCTTCGCATATCAGGGTGTCGCCGTTTGCCAAACGCTGGGCGCTGCCGAGGTGATCGGAGTAGAAATTGCCGGAAACGCCCTGGGAGTAACTGGACACGAGATCGCCGGGGGTGCAGTTGTTGCTCACATCACCGCAGAATTCATCCACCGAGGAGTAGGCGCCTGCCGGTCGATTGAGGCCGTTGTTGAATACGAGGATATTGCCGGCACCGGGCAGGCCTGTGGGGATCCAGTGGGCGTCGTGCTGGCCGAAGAGGACCTGCGGGGCCTGTGCCGCCGTAGGCCGCGGGATTGCCCACGCGGGCAAGGATGCCCTTGGTCGAATCAGCGTGATCGATGATCCAGTACTCGTTGAAGTTATGCACGCTGATCAGGATCTCGTCCTTTGCGGCATTGTAATCGATGCCGTTGAAGTGCATCCAGTCGGGAAAGCCGGTCGTGCTCTGGCCGGGCACATAATTGAGATCGATCAGGTCGGGATGGTCGCTGATGTTCGTCACATAGGTGCTTGGGATGCTGCTGTTTACGTCCTGCGCCACATGGTCCCAGGAACTCCACTTCCAGACGATGTCGCCGTCAGTGCAGCTGTTGGTGGCGCTGTGGCGGCAGATCTCATAGACCGCCCCGGCCCAGACCGTGGGGGTGGAAACGCTGGTCCTCCCCAGGGCAAGCACGTCCGCGGCGCTCTTTGCCTCCCAGACGATGGCCAGGATATTCCCGTTCGGCAGGACCGCTACATCATGATTGGCCAGATAGGTATCGGTGGCCAGGGTCGTGCTCCAGACCACGTTGCCGTTCCAGTCCAGGATCTCGATCACCCCGCCGCTCCCGCCTACATTGCTCGAAAAGGTCGTGGGCAGGGTGCCCACGTGTTCGGTGCGCAGGAGCTCGCCGTCAGGCAGCAGATAGACCGATAAGCCCGGCCTGGCATCGCCTTGCCAGGTGTGGACCGTATTGGTTTGGGCGTCGATCAGATAGGTGGTCCTGGACTGGAGCGGCGCGAAGAGGGTATATTCGGGAGCGACCGTGGTAGTGGCAGTGGCGTTCGAGTCCATGTCCCGCACGCAGCGTACTTTATTATCGTTGCGCAGGATGTCCCCTTGCGGCCCTTTGTAATAGAAGGTGCCGTAGGCATTGGTGGCCGATTGCACGCCGGGCTCGGTGGCCACGTCCAGCTTGTCGTTGCAGCGCTGGGCCCCGGCGCCGTGCACGTCCATGATGGTTCCGTTCATGTACCCCAGGGCCCGGCCGAATGCCACGTACACGCCGTCGTTGCCGTAGCCGTTAAAATCCATATGCGTTGTCGAGGCCCAGTAATAGCCCCAGTCTTTCTGGCCGTTCTCGTTAGTGAAGGAGGTGGCGCTGAACAGGGGATCGATGGCCGCGCTCGCGGTGGTGTCCGGGGAGCGCGTGTAATCGACGATGCTCTGCAGCTCCTTGGCGTTCGGCAGCCGCCAGTCGGTGTACCCGGCAGTGGTGGCGGACTCGCATGACGCTACGGCATCGTCCCAATTGCTCGAGTCGTTGTCGTTCTTCTGCCACATGAGACCCGTTGCGTTGTCGCTTATGGTCTGGTCTCCGTTATCGACGAACTGGTTCTTGCCGTAGTCGGGGTTGCCCGCGACGCAGCGGACATAGAATTTCTTTACGGCCAGCGGGTAGCCCTTGATGCGGCCGTCCACGAAGTTCACCCCGAACATGGTGGCATTGTTGTTCATGGTCGTACTGACGTAGTCGGTGCTCGTGGCGTACTGGCCGTCGATGATGCGGTCATGACCCGAGCTCAGGTCCCCGAAGGCCCAGTCGAAGACATGGCTGATAAAGGGGGTGAGGATCGAGGTGTCGGTGCCCGTATAGCTGCTCGGGTCCTTGCCCGTGAACTGGATGAGCGAATAGAGCTCCTTGAGGGAAGGCAGACGCCAGTCGTCCCGACCGTCCAGCACCAGGTTCTGGCAATAAGTCGCGGCATCGGACTGGTACATCTTGTCGTCGTAGGTCACCTGGCCGTCGCCGTTGGTGTCGGTGCTCTGCTGCCAGACGAGGCCGGTCACGTTGTCCGTCACCGCCTTGCCGTCGGCGCTTACCGTATAGCTCGGCTGATTGCCGGAATAATCGGCGTCGTACCCCGTGCCCGTGCAGGCCGTGACCGTGCCGGTTGTTGAGTCGTAGCAGTCAGTCTGGCCGGTATCGACAATGGCATAGGTGTGGCTGATGCTCGGCGTACTAGTGGAAGAAATGCTGCTGCTGGTGCTGTTGGAACGGTGGCTGCAGCCGGCCAGGGCCAGGCCGAGGCATCCTGCCAGAAGCAGGGAGAGGCCCTTTGTTGTCCAGTAGTTCTGCATACGTCCTCCGGAAATGAAGAGGGGGAGAGACCCATCGTACTACTACAAGCAGGACCATTTTGCACCTTTATGCTAACACCAAATTAGACCCTGTGCAATGGATAAGGTTAAAGACTTTGGTGCACGGGAAAGGGGTAGGGAAGCAGGGGGCGAAAAAAAAGGCGGGGCACGAAGCCCCGCCTGCGTTCACGATCGTTCATCCCCAAAACCGTTTACCACGTGGGCCCCGCATTGGCGGGAGCTGCAGTAAGAGCCGGGGTGAAATCGTAGGAGATCGTGCAGTTGGTATAGAGTTCCGGCGGCAAAGGCGGCGAGCCCGTACCCCCGTTCCAGTAGTTGCTCCCGATCGGCACATTGGCGGTCCCGGTCATCATGTACAGGTAGGCCTGTTTCGTGCCGTCGAACTCGTTCTGTGCAATCTGGCCGGAGGTTATCCCGGGATTGGTGAGGGAGAAAAATGCGAGGCTGTAATAGCCGCCGCTGAAGGTGTTGTGATCGACCTTCAGGGTGGTGCTGCGCGCGTCCGCTTGAATGCTCAGGACCATCTTGTCGAAGGAGCAGTTTTCTATTATCGGCCCGGCGTTGGCGAGGACCACAAGATAGGAGCCGCCCGTGCTTTGGTTCGACGACACCTTGAGGTCCGCCAGCTTGGGAGAGCTTGAACCGAAGGTGATGGCGTTCCCATGGGTCAAATTGGCGATCTGCGTATTCTGTACCAACGTCCCTGCGCCGGTGCCGGCAATATAGCTGTCTGCGCCATCGAAGGCCAGGATGAAGCCCTGCCCGTCCGTCAATGCGCCGCCGGTGCTGTGCGCCGTAAAGGTCGCCGGCGCGGTTGCGGACGCGGCCACCCGCAAGAGCCCTTTCACGTCGAATTCGCCCACGGTCGTTCCGTCTCCCTGTTCGAGATCGATGGTGGCGTTGTCCAGCACGTAGAGCTTCGTGCCCGTGTCCACGACCAGGTTCCCGCCGTCGACGACCACCGTGCCTTCCGCCACATAGGGGCTGTTCGCCGCGACGGTGGTAAAGCCCGCGGCGTACTGCGGCGCGAGCCGCGTCCCCTCCATGCTCCGTACCGTGCTCGACGGCGCCGATTCCGCATCGCCCATTGCCGTTACGCGATAGGTATACAGTATCCCGTCGTTGGCCGGAGACGGGACCGCGTCGTCATAGGTCGTTGCGGTAACGACGGCTGAGTTGAGTTTGGTGAACGTCGTTCCGTCGGTGCTCCGGTAGACGTTATAGCCCGTCAGATTGCCGCCGGTGCTCGCGTTCCAGTTGAGGACGATGTGTCCCAGAGAGCCCGTTGCAGCCAGGCCGGTAGGAACCGAGGGCCCGGTCGCGCCTCCCCCGCCACCCCCTCCGCCTCCGCATGCAGATAAGAAGACGACCAGCAGCACGGCAAGTCCTGTCTTGATGCGAATGCCCATAATCTCCGTCCCCCTTTAAAAAGTCGGTCTTCGCCCGACCCGAATGGTTCTCATCTGACTATAATGGGAAATGCGACTACTTGCAACCTGTCGAAACAACTATATTTGCCGAGATCGACAAGAAATGCCGGGTTTTTCCTGCAGAGGTGACGGTGAGCGAGTCGGCGGGGAAGGGGGGACGCTTGAAAAGTAAGAAGGCCGAATTTAAGAAGGGGAGAACACTCCTCAAAAAGAAAAGGCCGGAACGGTTCTCCGGCCTTGCAAGGCAGAAAGAAGAATTACGAAAGCCGGTTGTACCTCGTTTCTTACTTCTTCTTTCGTAATTCTTTTTTAAATTTTCTACATCGCCATCGGGAAGGGGGTATAGCCGGCGAGGAGCAGCTCGCCGAGGTAGGAGCTCCCCTTCATCTCCGCGCCTTCGATCAGCTCTTCCTGGAGCACGTTGTGCAGCGGCATGAAGGCGTGGCAGACGTAGAACTTCACGTTGAACTCGGGCATCATCTCCAGCAGCTCGCCCACGTTGACCGTGTTGCCTTCCAGCTCCATGGACATGGTCTGCGCCACGCCCTTTTTCGCGAGCTCGACGCCCTCGCCGACGAGGAACACCGCGATCTCCACCTCGTCGTCGAAGGCCTTCATGTTGGAGATGATCTTCAACATGACGATCACTTCCTTGAGATTCGATTTTGCATGGGACAGCACGAACAAGAATTTCTTTCCTTCCATTATTCCCCTCCTCATCGGCGCCGGGCCGGAAACGTACGGTGACCTATATATTACAATATTCGCAACAATACAACAAGCCCTTTTCGGGCGGGTGCACGCGCTTCCTTCCTTTCGCCTTGACTTTCCAGAAGTCTGCTGCAATCATAGAGCCACAATGACTCATGAATGAGTCGCGGAGGCGGTCGACATGAAGCAGATCACCATCCGGGGGATCCCCGACGAGGTCGAAAAAAAGGTGCAGAAAGAGGCGGCGCAGCAGGGGGTGAGCGTGAACAAGGCTATCATCTCGCTCCTGGAGCGCGCCGTCGGGGCGAAGGCCCCCGCGGGAAAGAAGCGTGTTTTGTACCGCGACCTAGACCATCTTGCCGGTCTCTGGTCCCGGGAGGAGGCCGCGTCCTTCGACAAGTTGCTCAGGGCGCAGCGAAAAGTGGATGCGGAACTAGGGTAAAAGGAGGTACGGTCACACTATGGCGAAGATTTTCATTACCGGCTCATCTGACGGCATCGGCCTGATGGAGGCGCGGATCCTGGTGGCGCAGGGCCACGAGGTCGTGCTGCACGGCCGCAACCGAAAGCGGGCGGACGAGGCGCTCGCCAAGGTCCCGGGCGCGCGGACCACGATCGTGGGCGATCTGGCGAGCATTGTGGAGACGAAGGCCCTCGCCGATCGGGTGAACGAGCTGGGGCCCTTCGATGCGGTGATCCATAACGCCGGCGTCTATCACGTGTCCCCCCTGGATCGGACCAAGGACGACCTGCCCCTGATCTTTGCCGTAAACTCCCTTGCCCCCTATATCCTGACCTGCCTGATCACCAAGCCGAAGCGCCTGGTCTACACGAGCTCCGGCATGCACCAAAGCGGCGACGCGTCATTAAAGGACCTTACCTGGAGCACCCGGCGCCTGGAGGTGTCGGCCGCCTATTGCGATTCGAAGTTGCACGACGCCATCCTTGCCTTTGCCGTTGCCCGCAAGTGGCCCGACGTGCTGTCCAATGCCGTGGAGCCCGGCTGGGTGGCCACGAAGATGGGCGGGGCCGGAGCGCCCGAAAGCGTGGAGGAGGGGGCGCGGACGCAGGCGTGGCTCGCGGTGAGCACGGACAAGAAGGCCCTGGTCTCGGGGAGTTATTTCTACCATCAGAAGCCGAAGGGCTTTCAACAGGCTGTCGCGGACCCGGCTGTGCAGGAAAAGTTCCTTGCAGAGTGCGGCCGCCTGTCCGGGGTTGCCTTTCCCGAATCCTCGTAAGGACCGCAGGTTATTTTCCCGAAAGCGCCTTCTCGATCGAGAAGGCGCCCCGCAGTTGGCCTACCGAATAGCCGACGGCCTTATCGTGCGGATACGCCGCAGCAAGCGCTTTCCTGACCTGCGGCGCGATCTTGTCGACAGGGCCGTGGCACTTGAGACAGATCGGCTGGACCGGGATGGCCTTCATATAGCGCAGGAATATCCCTTGCGGCTCCGCAACGATCTCCGCATGCTCCAGGGTCGCGGGATCCTCTTTTTTCCTGAGACGCGCGTCGAAATCGAGCAGTACCTGCTGCTCCCATGCGTCGGGCGTGCCGAGCAAAGGATCGCGGGTCTTGAGCGAGACCCGGGTGACGCGCATCCCGGTCTTGCGGGAGATGTCCGCCAGGACGGCCGGCGCCAGGTCCTTGCAAACCGTGATCGCCGCGGCCGGACCCTTGGTCGTCATCTCCTTCTTGAGGGCGCTGCCGAGCTTGGTCATTACTTCCTTCACCACTGCGCGGCTCTCCGTACGGAACTGCGCGAGATCGTTGGCCGATGCCGACTGGGCGCAGCAGACGATGGCGAGCGCAACCACGAGCCAGGATTTTCTCATTGGGTTGATCTCCTTTATCATTCCAGATTAAGACGAGTATACGACAGGGCGAGGAATTGTCAAGCGCGAGGCCGGGCTGCATACGCAGGACCCCGTTCTGCAACTTCCTGCGTTGACAGGGGGCGTCCCTTTTGCTAGACTACCCGGAATTCCCGAGACCAGAACCGGCCGGCGAGGAAAAACGCGAATACCTACTCACGGAGAGGGAACATCCGGAAGGGGGCGATCGATGAAAAAATACCTTGTACTTCCCGCGCTGCTATTGGTGGCAGGTTGCGTCCACCTGTATCCGAAGCCCGGCGACATACACACCGTCACGTCTGCGTCCGACGGAACGGTCACGGTGTCCATGGAACCGGCCCCGGTATGCTCGCCGGGGAAGAGTGTCTGCACGATCAAGCTGTCATTGATGCACAACGCGAAGATGAAGCCGGACGAGGCGTTAATGACGGTCTTCGTCATGGAGCTGACCGATTTTAGCGGTACCAATACGGCTCAATTCGACATCGATGGACGCATCGTCTCTCCCGTATCAATGGATAAGACATCCCGTTTTAACGATTATTCCGGGATGGCGGAATCAGACCACACCTGGACAGCGAAACGGTATCGGGTAACGAAGGACTTCCTCGAGTCACTCCTGAAGGCGAATCGGGTCGTAGTGCGGATCGATCTCGGAAGAACATACGAGGAGGGGGTATTTTCAGATGCCGGCAGTCGCCGGGCGAAGGAGGCGTTCCAGCGGTTTTATGACCAGGTTTTCGCCGGCCAACCTGCCCAACCAGCGCCGTGAGATCCTGACGAAAACGGGATTGCTTTTCGTCCCGCATGCGGTCGTTTTGGGAAAGCGCACTGTCGCCCCCGGCCCTTTTTGAAGAACCTCGCCTTCGTTTATATCCTTCCGCCGAGCGGGAAGAGGTCGTACGACCCTGCGGAGCGATTCCCCGCAGGGTCGTTGGAGCAAGCGTCAATCGTTGCCGTCAATTACGAGTTGCCGTGATAGTCCCGGATTCCGCCTCGCATCCCTCGGGGGAAGAGGTCCGCGAATAGTTGATGCTCATGTCTGCGCCGTTCGACGAGGAGATCGTGATCTGGCCGCTGAAGGTGCTCGGGCTGGTGCTGCACTGGCTCGGGGAGGCGCCGTAGCCCGTGATCGCGCCGGTCGTGGAGACCGAGCCGGAATCGAATTTGATGCCGCTGTCTCCGCTCGTGAGCGTAAACTGCACGTCCGTGAACGCCCCTTCCGAAACAATGGCGCTGAAGGTCCCGGTGGAGGAAGTGATCGAGCAGGCCGGACAGGTCTTGGTCCAGGTCCCCGTGTAGGTCCCGTCATAGAGGGAGACCCCGCTTACCGTGGCAACGGTGAAGTTCACGCCGGTGATATCCGCGTCGCTCACGGACTCCGTGCTCTGCGCAGGGGTGAAGGTGTAGTTCGTCTTCGAAGGGGCGATGGTATAGCTGCCGTTCGCAAGACCCGAAAAGGAGAAATTACCGCCCGTGTCGGTCGTGGCGACCGCGGAGGCAGCACCGCTCAGGGTCATGGTGACGCCGGGCACCCCTCCGGATGCCCCGGTGACAACCCCGGAGATGCTGTGGGAGATCACCGTATTGTTATTGTTGTTATTATTGGTGTTGGTCGTGTCCGATTGCGCCGGCCCGTTCCCACACCCGGCGCAGGTCATGAGGAGCGACAAAAAAAGGACCATGAATACCGCGGATTTGCGCTTCATAGAAAGTCCCTCCTAAAAATACGTCGAAACAAACAAGCGTTAGCGTGCCAGCTTGGCTGATAAAAAAACTGACAGAATGTATCAAAAAAGAGTATCCGGGTCAAGAAGAAAGTAGGGCAGTTACGGCGTCAGAGCGAGGCGGAAGCCGACATTGTGGTGCCTGATGATCACGCCCGGCACGCGATGATTGCGAAAGGTCACGCGGACGCCGCGCGGATTATAGTACCAGCTCCCGCCGCGGAAGACATGGCCTGAGCCGGCGCCCCGATAGACCGGGTTGTTCCTGGCATGATGCCGGTAGGCGGTGCTGCTGTAGACGTCCTGCACCCATTCCCACACGTCCCCGCTCATGTCGTAGAGCCCGAGCCTGTTCGGCCTCTTCAGGCCCACCGGGTGGGTCCGGTCGCCCGCGTTGCGGCTGTACCAGGCATACTCGCCGAGCCTCGATTCGTCGTTCGTGCCCGCCCAGCGCTCCCGCCTGCCCCTGCCCCGCGCGGCGTATTCCCATTCCGCTTCCGTAGGAAGCCGGTAGGTCCTGCCGGTGCGTTGGTTCAGGACGGCGATGAACTTCCGCGCGTCGCCCCAGCTCACCTCTTCAACGGGACAGTCGTCGCCGCAGAAGGAAAAATAGGAAGGCGTGGTTCCCATCACCTTTTTCCACTGGCCCTGGGTCACCTTGTATCTGGCCATATAGAAATCGTCCAGACAGACCTCGTGCACGGGCAGCTCGTTCGGATAGCCGTCCCCGAAGGTATCGCCCATAAGGTAGCAGCCGCCCTTGACGAGCACGAACTGCATGCCCGTTTCGGGGTCGATGAAGGAGGCATTCCGGGGGGGCGCTGCCCCTGCAGCTGCAGCGACCAGGATGAGGGTCCACAGAAGAAGGAAACGACAGGGTATCTTCATGGGAACGCTCGCAGAGGGACCCTGCGGCACGAAGAACCGGCGTCGCGCACGATCACGACGGTGACTCGGTTCGCGACGCGGGAACGGCATGGACCTTGTTTTCGAGGATCTTGCGCGCCTTTTTCAACCGGCTCCGCAAATAGATGCGCACCCACAGGGAAAGGGCGACCACCATGCTCAGGACGGGAAGGATCGGGACCACCGGCAGGTGCAAGGCCGTCTTGAGCCACGCCTCGAAGGCGCTTTCGTTGCTGAGCGACGCGGCGAACACGACGAGCGCGGCGATGATCAGCCCGTAGGTGACGTTGAGGCTGGCCCGCACCAGCTCGTTCACGAGGTCGCGGAACTCCTCGCTCTCGATCCGGAAGGTGGGCGATTCGAGGACGCGCAGGGCCTTGAGGCCGTGCGTCTCGGCCAGACGCCTGAGCCTGCCCAGTTCGAAAGGCCCCGTCTTGAGCTGGTTGACAACCTCGTCCCACTGCATGACCGGCGTCAGATAGTTCCGTGCAAAGGGCTCCACATATTCGGCGAACCGGAAGCCCGGGTCGAGGAAGAGGCAGGTCCGTTCCAGCACGCCGAGGGTCCGGGACAGCATGAGGAAATCAGGGGGGGCGGAAACCCCGTACTCCAGGCTCGCATTCACGAACCGCTCCAGGACGAAGGTGAGCGGGATGCCGGCCCGTTCGCAGATGTGCCGCTCGCAGAGCACTTCGTGCATCCGGCGGCGATAGGCGTCGATGTTCACCTCGTCCTCGTTGACAATGCAGATCTCCCGGAAAGAATCAATGACCCGCGCGCAGTCTCCCCGCGCCAGGGCGTACAGCAGGTCGAACGACCACGCCCGCAGGTCTTCCGCAAGATAGCCCACGATGTCGAAGTCGAGATAGGCAATGGCGTTGTCCTCCGTGATGACGATGTTCTCGCGGTGCGGGTCGCCGTGAAAGAAGCCGTCGACGAACATCTCTTTCAGCAGGGTTTCCGCGACGCGCCGGGCCATCGCCTGCTTGTCGATCGACGCCGGCAGGGACTCGCAGGTGCTGAAGCCGCGGATATACTCCAGCACGAGCACCTTGTCGGTCGTATGCTCCAGGTATGCCTTGGGGACCTTTACGCCCGGATCGTCTTCGGCGTAATAGGCGAACTGCAGGGCGTTCTTCCCTTCCTGCCGGAAGTCGAGCTCCCGGTCGATCCATTGCGAGAACTCCTTGACGAGCAGCACGGGTTGGTACTTCCGAAACGCGGGGGAGAGCTTCTCCAGGAGTCCGGCGAAGAAGAGCATGATCAGGACGTCCCGCTCCATCGTTTCCCGGATGCCCGGCCGCTGGACCTTGACCGCCACCTCTTCGCCGGTCCGAAGCCGGGCGCGGTGGACCTGCGCGACAAAGGCCGAATCAACGGGGATCTCGTCGAACTCGGGGAAGAGCTGCGGAACGTCGCCCTTCAGTTCCTTCGCCAGCTCCCTCCGTACCTGTGCGGGCGGGAAGGGCGGGGCCTGATCCCGCAGCTTCCTGAACTCCGCGCAGAGGTCCTGGGGGATCAGGTCCGGTCTGCCGCCCAGGAACTGCCCGAATTTCACGAAGGCAGGGCCGAGACTTTCCAGGGCGTCCCGTGCGACGACCGGGGCGCGGACCTTCGGCCGCTTGGTCTGCAGGTATTTGCCGATCTCTTTTCTGCTTTGCGGTCGGGGAAGGATGAGGGAGCGGTAGGGCAGCTTGACGAGGAGCTTCCGGGCCAGGATGAGGAAGATCGTGATCAGCCGGACCGCGCCGCGTCCGTACTTTCCGAAAGCCATGGTGAAGTTTCTCCCGATGCCTTGCTGAAGAAGCCGACGCGTGCCAAGAAAGGGGAAAACGCGCTCTGTGGCGTGTGTTGCCTCAATTGTAGCATAGGGGAGGGAAGGCTCCCTGGTCGCGGGGGACGCGTACGAAAGCCGCTCGTGTAAGAATATTCCGACAAAAGAAAGCGCGGATTCTTACAATAAAATCAGACAAGTGCTGATTGCAGCTTGTTGATAAAGAGTGTTTAGTATGGCTGTACCAGCCGTACTGCTCCCGCCTGCTAGGGAGGCGTGACGGGTACCAGACCGGGAAGAGGAGATGGCATGCCATGGAGCGGCAACGCGCACGACAGGAGCCGAAGAAGGTTCTGGTCATAGACAATTCGCCCCAACGGCAGCAGGTCTTCAAGATATTGCTGCAACGGTACAAATGCGAGATCCTGACGGCCCGGGACGCAGACGAGGGGCTGGCCCGACTCGCCGACACTTCCGGGATCGTGCTTGTGCTCGTCGACATGAACTTGCCCGCGCTGCGCGCGATCGAGTTTATCAAACAGGTCAAAGAGCAGGCGGTAGCCGCCCCCAACGTCCCGGTCATTACGCTGAGCGGCAAGGGCGCGGAACCTGCCGTGGACGAGGTCCTCGCATTCGCGCAGGGGAACATCTGGAAACCCTATACGTCGTCGGAGCTGCATGCGGCCGTGGGGCCCTTTCTCTCCGACGCCGCACTCCCGATGAGCGTATAATCGGGCCAGCGGCGGAGCAGCCGCCGGATCTCGCGACCCCCTTCTCCCGTACGCTTGACGGGCTATTCGTATACAAGAGAACCGCATACGGAGGTTTTCTATGACGCCCCGGAACGCTCCCTTTCTGTGCCTGAACAGAAAAGGCCTGGAAACGATCCTGCCGCATCGCGGAGCGGCGCTGCGCAAGATCGACGGCGTGTTCTTCAGCGAACAGCAGCCCAACCGGATGCTGGGCGTAAAGGCGATCGATGCGGACGACCGCGACCTGGAAGGGCATTTCCCCGGCGTCCCCACCTATCCCGGCTACGCCCAGGACGAGTTCGTCTGTCTGGTCGCCGCAGCGCTCATCCCCGCCACGGGCCAGGATCTGGAAAAAAATCCTCATGTGGTCCAGAAGGTCGTGCGCTACAAAAATGCCGCAGGCGCGGGCGACACGCTGATTGCCGAGGTAAAGCTCGTCCGGAAGCGGGCCAATTTCTATATCTTCTCCGGCGAGATCAGGAACCAGGAGAATACCGTGGTCGCCGAGTACGAAAAGATCGTCGGCGCCGCATAGCCGTCCGGAAGCGGAACAAGGCGGCAACACGGAGCGCCTTCTTGGCAGGTCCCCCTGTGCCTTCGCAAGAATCCTTCTCCCGGGCCCGACAGGCCGTCCCGCACCGCACGATCAACCGTTCTCATCGCTTTCCTCTGCCCGGACGCGCTCCCGCCAGGGGCGCCGCTCGTCGGTACGCACACGCCGGAGAAATTGCGCGCCCTTTCTGAAAGGGTTACAATGTCCCCTGCCGTACGCAGGGTGCAGGCGCGACGCCCGCGAAAGGGGGGCGGAGGAATGATCCCCGTGCAAAAGCGAACGCTTTACCTGGCCTTGTTCTGCATGGCGGCGGGATTTCTCTTCCTGGACGTCTGGGCGCACGCTGCCGGCCGCCGCCTTTTCCTGGTCAACCATCCCCTGCATACTGCGATGGAAGTCACCGGCGCGATCGCCGCGCTCATGATGTCCGCCATGCTCCTGCACCGGGAAGAGGACAAGTGGGGCAGCGCCGAGTTTCTGGCCGCCGGTTTCCTCGGGCTGGGGATCCTGTCGTTTCTGCATGCGATCACCCCGCCCGGCCGCGGGTATGTGCTGCTGTACGGCGCCGCCAACGTCATCGGCGGTCTCTGCTTTGCCCTCTCGTGGCTGTCCCTGGTGCCGGGGACCCGCGCGCATCGGCGAGGAATCCTCTGGGGCGTCGGCGGGGGATCCGCGCTCCTGGGGGGCGCCATCATCCTCTTCCGTGCGTCCGTCCCGACGATGCTGGCGATCCCCGGCGGGCACGTTGCGGCGACGGCAGCGGCCGTCAACATCGTCGCGGGACTGTTGTATCTGGCCGCCGCCGCCTATTTCCTGCTCGATTTTCAGCGGACCGGCAATGCGGAATCCTATCTCCTTGCCGGTCTGTTCCTGCTGCTCGGCTTTGCCGACCTGGCGTTCTTCTCCTCGGCCATGTGGTCTGTCAGTTGGTGGCTGTGGCATCTCCAGCGCCTTTTCGTTTTCTGCATCGTCCTGCTCTATCTGTTCGTCCTCTTTATCCGCACCGACAACGAACTGCGGATGCTCAACAAGTCTCTGGAGCGGCAAGTGGCGGAGCGGACCGCCGTGCTGGCCGGCGAGATCGAGGAACGGAAGCGCATGGAGAAAAAGATCGTGGAGAGCGAAGCGCGCTATCATACCCTGTTCAACCAATCTCCCGACGCGGTGCTCCTCCTGGACGCAGCCGGGACCATCGTCGATTTCAACGAAAAGACCCATGTCCAGCTCGGCTACACCCGGGAGGAGTTCTCGCGCCTCCGGCGGCAGGACATCGATCCCGTCGAGGGCACCGACGATATCGGGGCGCGGATCGATCAGCTCATGCGGGAAGGGAAGGCGGAGTTCGAGGTCAAGCATCGCACGAAGACCGGCGAGATCAAGGACCACCACGTCATTACGCAGGCCATCAGGCTCTCTGCGGGAATCTATTTCCATACCATCTGGCGGGACATCACCGAAAGCAGGCGGATGGAACGACGGTTGCGGGAGAGCGAAAATAAGTTCCGTTCGTTCTTTGAATCGGCGAACGACGGTTTGTACATCGTGGACCCCCGGAAGGGCCGGATCCTCGACGCGAACACGGCCGCCTACACGCGGCTCGGCTATACCAAGGAGGAGTTGCTGGACATGCCGCTGGCGAAACTGGTGGAGCCTGACTATGCGACCCTCCTCCCCGAGCGGATGGAACGCATCGTCCACGACGGCAGCCTGGCGCTCGAAGCCGCGCAGATCAAGAAGGATGGGTCGATCCTGCCGGTGGAGATCAACGCCCGCGCGATCGAGTTGAACGGGCAGCAGGTCATCTGCAGCGTGGTCCGCGATATTACCGAGCGGAAACAGGCCGAGATCACGCTCCGGGAGGCGATGCGCAGCGCGCAGGAGGAAAAGGTCAAGACCGAGGCGTTTCTTTCCGCCATCGGAGACTCCCTGACGGTGCACGACGCGGAGTACCGGATCATCTTTCAGAATCAGATCAGCAGCGCCCGGTACGGGCATCGTCTCGGGGAATATTGCTATCGGGTGTACCATGACCGGGACTCCGTCTGCGACGATTGCGCCTTTCCGCAAGCCCTCGCCGACGGAAAGATGCACAAATGCGAACTGACGAGGACGGAGGGCGGCGCGCCGACCTATTATGAGCTGACGTCGTCGCCTGTGCGGGATGCGACGGGGACGATCATCGGGGGGATCGAGCTCTCCCGCGACGTGACGGTGCGGAAGCAGGCGGAAGAAGTGCTCCGCAGGTCGAATGAAGAGCTGGAGCTGCTGGTGAAAAAACGCACCGCCGAATTGACGATGCTCAACGAGCAACTGCGCGGCCTGTCCGTCCATCTGCAGCAGGTGCGGGAGAACGACCGGGCGGTGATCGCGCGCGAGATCCACGACGACCTGGGGCAGTCGTTGACGGCGCTGAAAATGGACCTCTCGTTCATCCAGCGGAGGCTGCCGGCCGAAAGCCGGGCGCTGACGGAAAAGGCCGATTCGATGGCGCGGATCATCGTGGCCACGATCGACAGCGTGAAACGGATCTCCACCGAATTGCGTCCGGGGATCCTGGACCATCTCGGGCTTACCGCCGCAATGGAATGGCAGGCGCAGGAGTTCGAGAAGCGGAGCGACATCCCCTGCGATATCGTCTTTGCCCCGGCCGAGATCGCGCTCGATCGGTATCATACGACCGAGGTGTTCCGGATCTTCCAGGAAACCCTGACGAATGTCGCGCGTCACGCGGACGCGACGGAGGTCAGCGTCCTGCTGCAGATCGAGGCCGATTCGCTGGTGCTGCGCGTCCAGGACAACGGCAGGGGGATCACCGACGCGGAAAAAGCGGACCCCAAGTCGCTCGGGCTGATCGGGATGCGGGAGCGGGTGAATAACTGCGGCGGGTCGCTTGCCATAACCGGGGTGCCGGACACGGGGACCGTGGTGAACGTACGGTTCCCCTTGGAGCGCATCGGCATCAGGCGGTGACGCACTGCGCGGGCGGGGCCGTTGCCGAACCATTCCCCGTATGGGATCATGCCATGTTGCGACGGCATATTTTGATCGCCCACGATATCGAGGACCGGACGGAGGCCGGGAAACAACGCTTCCTGGCCCTCCGGATGGCCGCCTCGGCCTTTGCGGAGCGGATGCAGGTCGAGATCCGTCTCTTTGCCGTGGAAGATATGATAAAGGCGGCCTTCGGCCGGATCGACGCTGCCGCCATACGGGCCTGGCAAAACCGTCATCGAAAAATGCTGGAAGAGGCCGCGAGCCAGTTCGCGGGGCCGATACACTGTTCGTTGCGCCGCGGCTCTCCCGTAGAGGAGATCCTGAATACGCTTGGGGCGCGGCGGTCGCCGGAACTGGCCATCCTCGGCACGGGCGGGCGCAGAGGGCTCCGACGGCTGTTCCTCGGCGGTGTCGCCGAAGAGGTGATCCGGCGTTCCCGCAAACCCGTCATGGTGATCGGCCCGGAGTGCCAGAAGCGGGCCTGGTTCCTCGCCGCGGATCGGCAGCACCTGCGTATCCTCGTCGCCACCGACCTCGGCGACGACAGCAGCGCGGCGGAACGGTACGCGCTTTCCCTGGCTAAGCGCACTCCCGCCCGCGTCTGCCTGTATCACTCGACGGGAGAAAGCGTCCGGGGCCTGATCGGGGCCGGCCTGTTTCCCGGGACGGCCCTGCCCGATCTGGATACCCTGACCGCGCGGATCGGAAAAGACGCCCGCAAGTCGCTGCGGAAGAAGGCGGCCCATTTCCGCAGACACGGCATCCCCTGCGAATATCGCCTGGACGAATCGACGGCTCCTTCGGCCTCCTTGGTCCCCGAGGAGGCGGGCAAGGGCTATTCCTTCGTCGTCATGGGCACGCGCGGCAGGAACCGCATGCTGAGCGCCTATTTCGGGAGCACCGCCCGCGAGACGATCCTCCATGCGCAGATCCCGGTGATCATCGTTCGGGCGCGGCGGCCGTAGGGGGCATCAGCAATTCCCGAGGAGGTACCTGCTGAGGACGAGCAGCGCCGCGCCGCAGGCGAGCACCAGGAGGTTGATGATCGTGCTGATCGCGTGAAGGCGGCGGAACTCCTTGCGCGCAGGAGAATCGGGCGGCTCCGTTTCAAAGGACGTCACCTGCTGTTTGATCCGGACGGTCTTGGGGTAGAAGTTGATATTTACCGAGGCGTTCAGGAGCAGGGCGGCGAAGACAAGCGCAAGCGACCACTGAAAGACCGCGGAGGACTTGTCCGCCGGGAGCAGGAAGACGAGAACCATGGCGAGGGCGGAGAGCGCGAGGGGCCAGACGAAGTAGCCGGGAAAGAGCTTTCCCACGATCTCGCCCGCACGATCGCGGGGAAAGGACCGGAAGATGGCCGGCGTCACCACGAAGGTGAAGATCGCCATACCACCGACCCAGAGGGAGAGGGCGAGCAGATAGAGCAGCGCGAGGAAGGTGTTCATGGGGCGTCTCCTTGTTGCGCCAGGTCCCGGAGTGCGAGGACAGTGCGCCAGTTCCTGCCGGTCGCGGCTGTGCCGAGCGCCTTTTCGACCTGCGCGACCAGCTTCGATCTCCCCACGCCGTCCGGCGCGTGGAGATAGAAGAGATCGCGCTTGAGGAGGAATCGCTCCGAAGCGTTCCGGATGCGGTCCAGCGCGGCGAGGTCGGGTTTTATCGGCACCTGTTCCAGAAAGAAGACGTGCAGGCTCTTCGGGGCCTGCTCCGCTTCCGGAAAGGGATTCGCTGCGATCGCCCGTTCCAGGGCCGCCCGGTCCCCTACGAGCACCCGCGGCTTGAACCCGCGGGCCTTCAGCACCGCGGCGCTGATCGCGTGCTCGAGTTCCTTCGCCGCCGCTCCATGCCGGAAGACCGCGTTCCCGCTCTGGACATAGGTCGTTACGTTCTCCGCACCGAGCGTTTCCAGGATCGTCCGTAATTCCTTCATGGGCAACGGATGGTTCCCGCCGATGTTGACGCCCCGGAAGAGCGCAACGTACGTCTTCCTGCCGCGCCTTTTCTCCCGGGATGTCCGCGTTCTCCGGAGGACCGTTTCTTTGCGGGCCGGCGCTTCTTCTTTCCGCGTGCTCCGATACGCCATCTTCATCCTGGTTCCCTGCGCAGGAACGCGATCGCCTGTCTTGCAAAATAGGCGGCATGTTCTCCGAAGATGGGAACATGGCCGCTGTCCGGGACGATCCACAAGGACGCCCGGGGGATGGCGCGGTAGAGCGCGAGCGGGATGGCGATCGGGTAAATGGGATCGCGGTCGCCGTGCACGATCAGCGTCGCCGCGGTGATCCCGCCGAGCTCCTGCGGCGTAAAGTGCATGTCGTCTTCGTTGTCCGCGAAGTCCCTCCCCTGACGATAGAGCGCCCGGATCTGGTCGTCGCCGTGCACATGCCGCTGCCGCAGGAGCTTCCATTCCCGCTCGGTCAGACGATCGACATCGAATGAGGCCATGAACTCCCGGGCCGAGGGAGGAAAATAGGGGGCCCCGCTCACCAGGACCATGGCGGAAACCCGCTCCGGCTCCGCCGTAGCCACGTGCAGGAGCGTCTTGGCGCCCGTGCTCATGCCGATAGCCTTGCAGCGTTCGACCCCCAGATGGTCGAGCAGGGCGATCACATCCGCTGCCGCTTGCCGGTGGGTGAATCGGCCGGACGGGTTGGTGGAGCGGCCGTGGCCGCGCAGGTCCGGGACGATCCAGCAATAGCCGCGCGGAGGCGCCTTGAAGATCAGGTCCCAGTCCGCGCCGGAGCCCGTATACCCATGGAGCAGCACGATCGGCTTCCCCTCTCCGTGGATCGCGCAGTACATCTCCATGCCGTTGAGGGAGACCAGCATATCGTGTGCGGCGCGGGGCTTCTCCATGGGAGAATATAGCATTCGATCTCCGGGAAATCAACGCGTTTGGCGAAGGGAGATGAACGCAGGGCAGCCGGTACTGCTGCAGGGACCGGTCCGGCGCCGGTTTTGTCCTTGAATTAGGCAGGTCCTTTATGTTACGATTGTCGGGTCTCATCAGGAGGTCCCTTATGCGTTCCCGGTTCCTGATGTCCCTGGTCGTGCTGCTTCTGATCGTTGCGCAAACGAACGCTTACGGTGCGGAAAACGCGTTCCAGCGCTATCACGAGGCGAACCTGCTCTACGGCCGGCAGCAGTATCAGAACGCCCTTCACCGCTATCGCTCCCTGCTCGCCAGCCAGCAAGACCGGATCCCGCCCGGCGCCCTGTACGGCCGGATCGGGGATTGCCTCTTCCAGCTCGCCGATTACCGGGGCGCCCTCGACGCTTACAACCGGGCCTTGCCGCGGCAGCGGATCGTGGAACGTCCGACCACGCAGTTCTGGATCGGGTTCTGCCACTTCATGCTGGGAGAGAACAGGCTCGCTGCCTCGGCATTCCTGAACATCCCGACACTCTATCCGCAGGCGGGGGCCTGGGTCGGCACGGCCTACTACTGGGCAGGCCGGTCCTATGAACGTTTGGGCGACCGGGCCAATGCGGCGGACTGCTACCGCAAGGCGGGCGGCGCGGGCAAGGATTCGAAGGAGCGGTTCGCGCTGAAGCGGGCGCACGAGATCGGCAACGCAGCATCCGGCCAAAGGCCGTAAAAAGTTCGAGCGGCTGGTTACGCGGTCGCCCTTATGCTGAAAGAACTGCATATCACCAACTTCGCGATCATCGACCGGCTCCAGGTGGAGTTCGGGCCGGGACTGAACGTGTTCACGGGCGAGACCGGCGCGGGCAAGTCCATCGTGGTGGACGCGCTGAACCTTGCGCTCGGCGAACGGGCCAGCGCGGACCTGATCCGCACCGGCTGCACGGAGGCGGTGGTAGAGGCCCGGTTCTCCTTGAACGGCACGGGTACGGAGCGGGTCGTTGCGACGCTTGCCGAGCAGGGGATCGCGCTTGAGGACGGCGAAGACCTGATCGTGCGGCGGGTCCTGTCCTCCGCAGGCAAGAACAAGGTCTACCTGAACGGCAGCCTGGCCACCCTTGCGACGCTTGCCAATCTCGGGACCGCCCTCGCGGACATCCACGGCCAGCACGAGCACCAGTCGCTCCTGGCGCTCGACCGCCAGCGCGATCTGCTCGACGCCTTCGGCGGGCTCGCGGACCTGCGCGCCGCGGTCGCCCAGGCCTATTCCCGGCTGCGCGATACGCGGCAGGAGCTGGCAGAACTCGATGCGGGCGAACGGGACCGGGCCCAGCGCGAGGACCTCTTGCGGTTCCAGAAGAACGAGATCGAGACCGCTGCCCTGAAGCCGGGTGAGGACGCGGACCTCGCGCAGGAACAGGGCATCCTGGCCAATGCCGAGAAGCTTGCCGGCCTGTCGCGCACGGCGGATGAGGCGCTCTACTCCTCGGATGCCTCGGTCCTGGCAGGGCTCCGGAAGGTGGTCGCCGCGGTCCGCGAGATCGCGGCCATCGACGGCCGCCTCGCGCCGGTTCTGGATCTCTGCGAATCGGCGCGGGCGCAGCTCGACGAGGCGGCGCGCGAGGTCTCGGGTTATGCCGAGCGCGTGGAGTTCGATCCCGGCAGGCTCGAGGAACTCGGCGACCGGCTGGACCTGATCCGGAAGCTCAAGAAGAAATACGGCGCCACGATCGAGGAGATCGCCGCCTTCGGCGGGAAGGTGTCCGCGGAGCTTGCGCAGATGGACCGCAGCACCGAGGAGATCGGACGGCTGCGGCAGGAGATCCTGTCGCTTCGCGCGGACCTGACTAAAAGCTCGCAGGAGCTCACCGCGAAGCGCACGCGGGCGGCGCGGGACCTGGAAAAGAAGATCGAGGCGGAGCTCGCGCGTCTCGGCATGCAGAAGACGAAGTTCAGCGTACGGATCAGCCAGGAGCAGGGCGACGATACGGACGACGGGAGGGCCGCGGGTCCCACGGGCGCGGACCGCGTGGAGTTCCTGATCGCGCCCAACCCGGGCGAGGAGCCGCGGCCGCTCGCCCGGACCGCGTCGGGAGGCGAGCTGTCGCGCATCATGCTGGCGCTCAAGACCGTGCTCCTGGAAGGCGACGCCATCCCCACGCTGGTCTTCGACGAGGTGGATGCGGGCATCGGCGGCGCAATCGCGGAAGAGGTGGGCAAGCGGCTCAAACGCCTTGCCGCGAAACGACAGGTCTTCTGCGTCACCCACCTGGCGCAGATCGCGAGCATGGCCGAAAGCCATTACGGGGTGGCCAAGGCGGTGAAAGCGGGCCGGACCAGCACCGAGGTCCGGCTGCTCGACGACAGCACGCGGGTCGACGAGATCGCGCGCATGCTCGGGGGCAGCACCATTACCGCGGCCACCCTGCAACACGCCGAGGAGATGATCGGACGGGGGACGTCGGGATGACCGGGAAAACGAAGAAAGCAACGGGCAAGGTCGTGCTGTCCATAGAATACTGCAAGGGCTGCGAGCTCTGCACCGCGGCCTGCGCCAAGAAGCTTCTGCGGATCAGCAAGGAATTCAACCGCAGCGGATACTATGTCGTGGAATTCTGCGGCGACGAGGGAGACTGCACGGGTTGCGGGCTCTGCGCCGAGATGTGTCCGGACGCGGCGATCGAGGTGTGGAAGTGAGCATGTTTGTTCGTGTGCAGGAAAGGAAGAGGGGTTGTACGCAATGGCAAAAGTCCTGATCACCGGGAACGAGGCCCTTGCCGAGGCTGCGGTTCGGGCGGGGTGCCGTCGCTACTTCGGCTACCCCATTACGCCGCAGAACGAGATTCCCGAGTTCATGGCGCGCCGGCTTCCGGAACTGGGCGGCACCTTTGTCCAGGCCGAGAGCGAGATCGCGTCCATCAACATGGTCTACGGCGCTGCGGCGGTGGGCGAGCGGGCAATGACGTCCTCGTCCAGTCCGGGCATCAGCCTCATGCAGGAGGCCCTGTCGTTCATGGCGGCCTCGGAGCTGCCGGCCGTGGTGGTGAACGTGCAGCGCGGCGGGCCCGGGCTCGGCAACATCGCGGCCTCCCAGGCGGACTACTTCCAGGCCGTGAAGGGCGGCGGCCACGGCGATTACCGGCTGCTCGTGTACGCGCCGGCGAACCTCCAGGAGATCGTGGACCTCACGATCAAGGCCTTCGACAAGGCGGACGAGTACCGCAACCCGGTCATGATCCTGGGCGACGGCGTGCTCGGCCAGATGATGGAGCCCGTGGAATTGCCCGAGCCGGTGCAGCAACACATCGAGAAGCCCTGGGCGCTCACGGGCGTAAAGCCGGGCGCGACGGCCAAGGTGATCCGGTCGCTCTTTATGTCTCCGGGCGAGGAAGGCATGCTGGAACAGCGGAATTATCTCCTCCAGGCCAAATACGACCGCATGGCCGAGCGCGAGGTGATGTTCGACGCATCCCTCACGGACGATGCCGAGATCGTGCTGGTTGCCTACGGCACGTCGGCCCGTATCGCCAAGAACGCGGTGAACCTGGCGCGGGCCGAGGGGATCAAGGCCGGGCTCATTCGGCCGATCACGCTCTTTCCTTTTCCCGAAAAGGTCCTGCGGGACCTGGCCGGCCGAACAAAGCGCTTTCTCGTGGTCGAGATGAACCTGGGCCAGATGGTGGAGGACGTGCGCCTGGCCGTGAACGGCCGGGCGCCGGTCTCGTTCTACGGCAGGCCGGGAGGGGCCGTGCTCTCGGTCGAGGACGTGCTGGCCGCGATCCGAACGTGCACGCGCGCGGATGCGCCCGAGCGCATCCCCGTCGCAGGAGGGGAACGGACATGACGAAGGCCGGAACCATACTCGCGCTGATCGGCAATACGCCCATGCGGAAGCTCATCCGCCTCACGGGTCCCGCGGATGCCGAGGTCTGGGCGAAGCTCGAAGGCTTCAATCCGGGCGGGAGCGTAAAGGACCGGCCTGCCCTTGCCATGATCGAGGACGCGGAGCAGCGCGGCAGGCTCCGGAAGGGCATGCAGATCGTGGAGCCCACGAGCGGGAACACCGGAATCGGGCTCGCCCTGGTGGCGGCGGTCAAGGGATATCCCATCACGCTGACCATGCCCGAGACCATGACCCTGGAGCGGCGGCAGCTCCTGGAGGCCTACGGCGCGAAGCTGGTCCTGACGCCCGGAGACAAGGGCATGAAGGGGGCGATCGCCAAGGCCGAAGAGATCGCTGCGTCAGGACCGGAGTATTTCATGCCCCAGCAGTTCAACAACCCCGCGAACCCCCTGGTCCACCGTACCACGACGGCCCGCGAGATCCTGGAGACCATGGGCGGCAGGCGCATTGACGCCTTTGTCGCCGGCGTGGGCACGGGCGGCACGCTCACCGGCGTGGGCGAGCGGCTCCGGAAGACCTGCAAGGGCATCCGGATCTCCGCGGTCGAGCCGGCGGCATCGCCGGTCCTGTCCGGCGGCAAGCCCGGGGGACACAAGATTCCGGGCATCGGGGCGGGGTTCGTCCCCAAGATCCTGAACACGCAGGTCTACGACGAGGTGATCCAGGTCACGAATGAAGATGCCGCCGAGACCGCGCGCCGCCTCGCGCGCGAGGAGGGGCTGCTCGTGGGCGTCTCGTCCGGCGCGGCCTGCTGGGCAGCGCTCCAGGTCGCGGCAAAGCTCGGCAAGGGCAGGCGCGTGGTGACCCTGTTCCCGGATGGCGGCGAGCGCTATCTTTCCACCGGCCTGTTCGGTACGGCGGCTGGATAATCGCCACGCATCAAGCAATGCCGTAAACCCTTGGAACCGCCAAGGCGCGAAGGCCGCGAAGAGTATCATGCCGATCCGCGTCCCGGTTTTCCTGAGCGCCCTTTGCGTCTTCGCGATGATAGTTTTTGACTTTCCGGGGCGTGTCGCATTCATTTTTCTCCTACCATGAAACCCATCTACCTCGACTACAACGCAAGTACACCCGTGGACCCGCGGGTGCTCGCAGAGCTCCTGCCCTTCCTGCGCGAGAAATACGGCAATCCTTCTTCTTCCCATCCCTTCGGTGCCGCCTGCCGGGCGGGTATCGAAGAGGCGCGCGAACGCCTGGCCCGGCTCCTGGGAAGCGCGGTCGAAGAGCTCATCTTCACGAGCGGTGCCACGGAGTCGAACAACACGGTGATCAAGGGCATTGCCCGGGCATCGGGCAAGGGCAAGCACGTGATCACGAGCCGCATCGAACACCCCGCGATCCTCGAGCCCTGTCGGCAGCTCGAACGCTTCGGCTATACGGTCACCTACCTCCAGGTGGACCGATTCGGCATGGTCGATCCCCAGGACCTCGAACTGGCGATCGGCAAGGATACGGTCCTCGTTTCGATCATGCACGCGAACAACGAGGTCGGGACCATCGAGCCCATTAGGGAACTCGCGCGTGTTGCCGCGTCCCGGGGCGTGCTGTTCCATGCCGACGCGGCGCAGAGCGTGGGCAAGGTGCGGGTACGGGTGGACGAGCTCGGCGTGGACTTTTTGACCGTTGCGGGCCATAAGTTCGGGGCGCCCAAGGGCATCGGCGCGCTCTATATCAGGAACGGCCGGAGCCTGCCCCCGCTCCTGCACGGCGCGGGACACGAGCGCGGCCTGCGGGCCGGCACGGAGAACGCCGCTTTCATCGTGGGCCTCGGTGTGGCTGCGCTGCTCGCTCAGGAACGGATCGAGGCCGAGGGGCCGCGCCTATTCACCCTCGGGCAACGGCTCTTCGACGGCCTGCAAAAGGCCGGTCTCAGCGTACGCCTGAACGGCCATCCCACGGAGCGGCTGCCGAACACCTGGAACATCAGCTTTGCGGGTTTCGACGCCACGCAGGTCATGGCGGCCCTGCCCGGCGTGGCGGTCTCGCCGGGGGCTGCATGCCACGGCGATCTGGTCGAGCCCTCACCGGTGCTCGTTGCCATGGGCACGGACCCGGCGCAGGCGCGCGGCGCGATCCGCTTCAGCCTCGGGCCGGAGACGACAGAGGAAGAGATCGATCACGTGGTCCACGTGCTGCAGGAGAATCTGCGCTAACAACCCGCCATACCGGACCATTGCAGGCCGGTTTTTTCTTTTCCAGAGAGTCGATTTTGCCGGTCTTATTGCGTCTTTCGTCAGATGCGTAGGAAGGGGTGCAAACAGAAGTATTTTGCATTGGCTAGTGCGTTTAACCAGTTGGAAAAATGTACAAAATATGCATTTTCCTCTCGGTTTTATAAACAAAACTAATATGAAAATTATAATTTTTAACTTGAAAAATAACTCGTTTTCACCCATTATAGGCCGGTTAAAAACGTACCCAGGGTCACGTGCGCCTTGTCGACGCGGTCCGTCGCTCTCGCGCTGCCCATCGCCTTGATCCCCGGTCCCGCTTCAAAGTCCGCAGCATAAGGGTGTATCGCACCGTGTAGACGTAATTAAGGTCCTCTCAGCGCTTCCTCGCTCGCCGTCTCCGCAGGGGGGGTATCGGCGTCGGACGTCATAAAGCGTCCGTTACCGGTTATGGTGCAGCGAAAGGGTGAGCGCAGCCAGGGCAGGGGACATGTCCTCGGTCGTGCGTTGTCCGATGCAGCGGTCCACGGGAGAGGGCAGTCCGTCCAGCGAGAAACTCAATGTAGTGAGGAGGTCGTAAATCCATGTCCAGACGAGTCGTGCTGTTGGGAGCGCCGGGGGCCGGTAAGGGCACCCAGGCGAAGATGCTCATCGAAAAGTTCAAAATTCCGCAGATCTCCACCGGAGACATCCTGCGCAAGGCCGTGGCCGACGGTACCCCGCTCGGGAAAGAGGCGAAGGTCATCATGGACCAGGGGGGCCTCGTCTCCGACAAGATCGTTCTCGGCCTGGTGGAAGAGCGGGTCAAGCAGCCAGACTGCAACGACGGGTTCATCCTCGACGGGTTCCCGCGTAACACCGCCCAGGCCGAGGCCCTGGACAAGCTCCTTGCCGGCATGCAGAAGCCCCTCACCGTCGCGCTCGCCGTGGACGTGGAGCGGAGCGAGCTCATGAAGCGGCTGACCGGCCGTCGGACCTGCAAGTCCTGCCAGCAGATGTACAACATTCATTTCACCCCGCCCAAGAAGGAGGGCGTCTGCGACAAGTGCGGCGGCGCGCTGTTCCAGCGCGACGACGACAAGGAAGAGACCATCAAGAAGCGTCTCGAGGTGTACGACTCGCAGACCGCGCCGCTCATCGACTATTACCAGAAGAAAGGCATCATGAAGACGGTCATGGGCGTCGGCTCGATCCAGGATATCTTCGCAAAGGTCGTCGCCATCCTGCAATAGAGGCGACGATAGTCCGTACGCGTACAGGGATTCCCTGCATTTTCAATTCCGGTAATCCGGTAAGGAGGATCGTTCTATGGCACTGGTTAAGCCGCATGGAAAGATGAAGAAGCTCATGCCCCTTCTTCTCTCCGGCGCGGCGCGCGAGAAGGAGCTGAAGAAGGCCGCAAAGCTGAAACAGCTCCGCATCTCGTCGCGCGAAACGTCGGACCTCGTCATGCTGGGCATCGGCGCGTTCACGCCGCTCAAGGGCTTCATGGGGAAGCGGGACTGGAAGGGCGTCTGCGCCCGCTACAAGATGGCGGACGGCACGTTCTGGCCCATCCCGATCACGCTGTCGGCGTCCGCCGATTTCGCGGGCTCGCTCAAGAAGAACGAGGACATCACCCTCGTGGATGACGAGTCGGGCGAGATCATGGCCACCATGAAGGTGACCGAGAAGTACTTCATGTCGGCGGCCGACAAGGAATTCGAGTGCAAGCAGGTGTTCCGTACGACCGACATGGTGGAGCACCCGGGCGTCAAGAAGGTGATGAGCCAGCCCGACTGGAACCTGGCCGGCCCGGTGAAGGTCCTGTCCGAGGCGCACTATCCCGAGACCTACAAGGGCCTCTACATGACGCCGATGCAGACCCGCAAGATGTTCGAGGAGAAGGGCTGGAGCAAGGTGGCCGCGTTCCAGACCCGGAACCCCATGCACCGCTCCCACGAGTTCCTCGCCAAGATCGCCATCGAGACCATGGACGGCTGCTTCATTCACCAGATCCTGGGCAAGCTGAAGGAAGGCGACATCCCGGCCGAGATCCGCGCCAAGGCGATCAATACCCTCATGGACAAGTACTTCGTGAAGGACAGCGCGCTCCAGGCGGGCTACCCCATGGAGATGCGCTATGCCGGTCCGCGCGAGGCCCTGCTCCACGCGCTGTTCCGCCAGAACTTCGGCTGCAGCCACCTGATCGTCGGTCGCGACCACGCCGGCGTGGGCGACTACTACGGTCCCTTCGACGCCCAGAAGATCTTCGACGAGATCCCGAAGGGCTCGCTCGAGACCCAGCCGCTCAAGATCGACCACACCTTCTACTGCTTCAAGTGCGACGGCATGGCCTCCATGCGCACCTGCCCGCACCAGAAGGAAGACCGGCTCATGCTTTCGGGCACCAAGCTTCGGAAGATGCTCTCCGAGGGCCAGGACGTTCCGGACCACTTCAGCCGGCCCGAGGTGCTCACGATCCTGAAAGAGTACTATGCCGGCCTCACCGAGAAGGTGGAGATCAAGCTGCACGGCCATGCGGAAGGCGTGCATACGGAGAATCTCAACAAGTAAGGAAAACGACTGCCGAGGCAGTTTATTCTATTCTGAAGACAGGAGGTTCAGAAACATGCCGAGTTATGTGATTAACGAGAAGTGCGACGGCTGCAAGGCGCAGGATAAGACTGCTTGCCAGTATATCTGCCCGAACGACCTCATGACCCTCAACCGGGATCTCATGAAGGCCTACAACCAGGAGCCGGACCAGTGCTGGGAATGCTACAACTGCGTCAAGATCTGCCCGCAGCAGGCGATCGAGGTCCGGGCCTACCAGGACTTCGCCCCCCTGGGCGCAAGCGTCATCCCGATGCGGGGCACGGACTCCATCATGTGGACCATCAAGTTCCGCAACGGCGTCCTGAAGCGGTTCAAGTTCCCCATCCGGACCACTGCCGAAGGCTCGGTCGATCCCTACGCGGGCAGGCCCGAGGCCGACTATGCGAAGATCAAACAGCCCGGCTTCTATACCCACCAGGGCGCTGGCAAGACCATGCCGGTAATCAAGAAATAAGGAGGAATGACTAATGGAAAAAGAGACCTGCACCTTTTCATTCTGCAAGAAGCCGGCGATTGAAGAAGTAGAGACCGATCTCCTCCTCATCGGCGGCGGCATGGCCTGCTGCGGTGCGGCCTACGAAGGCGCGCGCTGGGCCAACCCTAAGAAGATCAAGATCACGATGGTGGACAAGGCCGCGACCGACCGGTCCGGCGCCGTCGCCATGGGCCTTTCGGCCATCAACACCTACATGGGTGAGAACGACCCCGCGGACTACGTGCGCATGGTCCGCAACGACCTCATGGGCATCACCCGTGAGGACCTGGTCTACGACCTCGGCCGGCACGTGGACGACACCGTGCAGACCTTCGAGGAGTGGGGCCTGCCGATCTGGAAGACCGGCGACGACGGCTTCTCCCTCGACGGCTTCCAGGCAAAGGAAGCGGGCAAGGCCCTGCTGAAGGACGGCGGCAAGCCGGTCCGCTCCGGCAAGTGGCAGATCATGATCAACGGCGAGTCCTACAAGGTCATCGTCGCCGAGGCCGCCAAGAAGGCCCTCCAGACAAACCGTGAGGCCACGGGCGTCGCCCAGAACCACTACGAGCGCGTGTTCATCGTGAAGCTCTACAACGATGCCAAGGACCCCAACCGGGTCGCCGCGGCCGCGGGCTTCAGCGTTCGTGAGAACAAGATCTACATCTTCAAGGCCAAGGTCATGGTCCTGGCTGCCGGCGGTGCGGTGAACGTGTTCCGTCCCCGGTCGACCCAGGAAGGCCAGGGCCGCGCCTGGTACCCGGTCTGGAACTCCGGTTCCGGCTATGCCCTCGGCCTGCAGGCCGGCGCCGAGCTGACCATGATGGAGAACCGCTTCGTGCCCGCCCGCTTCAAGGACGGCTACGGCCCGGTGGGCGCCTGGTTCCTGTTCTTCAAGGCCAAGGCGACCAACTCCCTGGGCGAGGACTACTGCGCCAACCAGGAGGCCCTGGCAGAGGCCAAGGCCAAGTACGGCAAGTACGTCGACAACCTCGGTACGGCGGTCCGCAACCATCTCATGATGCGCGACATGAAGCTGGGCAAGGGCCCGATCCTCATGAACACGCACCATGCCATGGACGCGATCAACAAGACCTTCAAGGAGAAGCTCGGCGACAAGGAAGGCGCCAAGAAGGTGAAGCACCTCGAGGCCGAGGCATGGGAAGACTTCCTCGATATGGCCATCGGCCAGGCCGGCCTCTGGGCCGCCAAGAACATCGAGCCGGACAAGGTCCCGTCCGAGATCATGCCGACCGAGCCCTATCTCCTCGGTTCGCACGCAGGCTGCGCCGGCTTCTGGTGCTGCGGTCCCGATGATCTGGGCGCACCGGAAGAATGGAACAAGAAGTGGCCGGTGGGCAACTACAACCGCCAGTCCACGGTGAAGGGCCTCTTCA
This sequence comes from Nitrospirota bacterium, assembly GCA_046704425.1. Taxonomy (GTDB): domain Bacteria; phylum Nitrospirota; class UBA9217; order UBA9217; family UBA9217; genus JBJKRX01. The sequence continues at coordinate 11,716 of JBJKRX010000083.1, read as the reverse complement.
TGTGCGGCGACATCTGCGGCGCCTCGGGCCACAAGTTCTCCTCGGGCTCGCACACGGAAGGCCGCATCGCCGTGAAGAGCGCGATCGCGTTCCTGCTCGACAACCCGGACTACAAGCCGACGATCAACGAGACGGCGGACCACCTGGCTGCCGAGCTGTACCTACCCTTCGAGGTCTACGAGAAGTACAAGACCTACACCACGGCGCCGGAGATCAACCCGAACTACATCAAGCCGAAGATGCTCCAGACCCGGCTGCAGAAGATCTCCGACGAGTACTTCGGCGGCATCTCGACCTGGTACATGACCTCCAAGACCATGCTCGACGAGGGGCTCCGGCAGCTCCAGATGCTGAAGGAAGACACCACCAAGATGGCGGCCGCCAACCTCCACGAGCTGATGCGTTGCTGGGAGCAGTATCATCGCATCCTCTCCATCGAGGCCCATGCGCGTCACATCCTGTTCCGTGAGGAGTCGCGGTATCCCGGCTACTACTATCGCGGCGACTTCGACAAGATCGATGACGACAACTGGAAGTGCTTCGTCAATTCGAAGTACGACCAGGCCAAGGACACCTGGGAAGTCAAGAAGGTCCCCTACACGCAGCTCGTTCCGTAAACGAATGTCTCATCACTCCGGGGAGGGGAACCTCCCCGGAGATGTTTTCCAAAATGTAAAATGGAAAGTGCAAAAACACGAAGGGCGGACGGTAGGCCGATCTTCGCAGTTCCCTCGATGCGCTGTTCATCCATTTTGCACTTCCCCTCTTGCATTTTGCATTCGGTCCACTGCCTGTAGTTAAGGAGGAATACGATACCATGGCGGAAAACACAGTACTGGTGGTCGGCGGAGGCTTCAGCGGCCTCACGGCGGCGGTAGAGGCTGCGGAGGCGGGCTCCGACGTGATCATCGTCGAGAAGAACCCTTACCTCGGCGGCCGGGTTACGCAGCTCAACAAGTACTTCTGGAAGCTCTGCCCCCCGAACTGCGGCCTCGAGATGCAGTACAAGCGGATCAAGAACAACGGCCAGATCACGATCCATACGATGGCCCAGGTGGAGAAGATCTCGGGTTCCGAGGGCAACTTCGAGGTGGTCATCAAGAAGCAGCCGCGTTTCGTGAACGACAAGTGCGTGGCCTGCAACAAGTGCGCCGAGGCCTGTCCCGAGGAGCGGTCGAACGAATTCGATTTCGGCATGTCGAAGACCAAGGCGGCCTACCTTGCGCACAGCCAGGCGTTCCCGCTCCAGTACGTGATCGACGGCAAGGCCTGCAAGGGCTCGTCCTGCGCCAAGTGCGTCTCCGCCTGCGCCTACGATGCGATCCATCTGGACATGAAGCCCGAGACGATCACCGTCAAGGCCGGTGCGGTGGTCATGGCCACGGGCTGGAACCCCTATGACGCGACGCGGATGGACAACCTTTCCTACGGCAAGGTGCAGAACGTCATCACGAACATGATGATGGAGCGGCTGGCCGCGCCGAACGGCCCCACGCAGGGCAAGATCGTGCGGCCCTCGGACGGCAAGGAAGTGAAGAACATCGCCTTCGTCCAGTGCGCCGGCTCGCGCGACGAGAACCATCTGCCCTTCTGCTCCTACGTCTGCTGCCTGGCCTCGCTCAAACAGGCCACCTATGTGCGGGAGCTCTATCCCGACTCCACGGTCAAGATCTTCTACATCGACATCCGCACCCCCGGTCTCTTCGAGAACCGGTTCTACGCGAAGATCCAGGAGGACCAGAACGTATCCTTCCTCAAGGGCAAGGTCGCCAAGATCGAGCAGGCGCAGAACGGCGACGTGGCCGTGACGGCCGAGGACATCCTCGGCAGCGGGAAGATCACCGAGACCTTCGACATGGTGGTCCTGGCGACGGGCATGGAGCCCACCGCACGCTCCCTCAAGGGCGCCGGTATCGCGGTTACCGACGACGGGTTCGTAGACCAGGCGACGCTGCCGAAGGGGATCTACGCGACCGGGACGCTCAAGACCCCCGTGGACGTTGCGCGGTCGGCCCAGGATGCGACGGGCGTGGTCATGAAGAGCATCCAGAGCTTGAGGAGGAACTAAGGATGGAGAAGAAATACTGCGCGTATATCTGCAAGGGATGCGGGATCAAGGACGCCATCGACATCGGGAAGCTCGAAGGCGCCGCCAAGAAGATCCAGAACTATAAGAACCACGACGCCCTGTGCAGCCCGGAAGGCATCCAGCTCATCAAGGACGATATCGCCAACAACGGCATCAATACGGTGATCATCGCCGCCTGTTCGCCGCGGGTCAAGTACGAGGAGTTCTCCTTCGCGGGAGCGCTCGTGGAGCGGGTGAACATCCGTGAGTTCGTGGCCTGGACGCTCGAGCCGAACACGGACGAGGCGAACGATGCGGCCTACGACTACCTCACGATGGGCATCACCAAGGCCCAGAAGGCCAGCCTGCCCGAGCCGAACATCCTGGCGGACCTGAACAGCACCATCCTCGTGATCGGCGGCGGCATCGCGGGCATGACGGCGGCCCTGGCCGCGGCGAACGCGGGCCAGCAGGTCGTGCTCGTCGAGAAGGAGGCCCAGCTCGGCGGGTTCGTGAACAAGCTGTACAAGAAGATCCCCACCAGCACCTATTTCAGCAAGCCGCTCATCGTGGACACGGACATCGCCAAGACGGTGAGCGAGGTCGAGGGCAACGCGAACATCAAGATCCACACGTCCACGATGGTCGCCAAGACCGAGGGGCAGCCCGGCCTCTACAACGTCGAGCTGTCGAACGGAGAGAAGATCAAGATCGGCTCGATCGTCATGGCCACGGGTTGGAAGCCCTATGACGCGAACAAGCTCGACTACCTGGGATACGGCAAGCTGCAGAACGTCGTGACCAACCTCGAGTTCGAAGAGATCGCGAAGAAGAACAACGGCAAGATCCTCCGGCCCTCCGACGGCAAGGCGGCGCGCAAGGTCGCCTTCGTCCAGTGCGCGGGCCAGCGCGATCCGAACCACCTGCCCTACTGCTCCTCCATGTGCTGCGCCACGTCGCTCAAGCAGGCCCAGTACGTGCGCGGGAACGAGGACGCCCTTGCCATGATCTTCTACAAGGACATCCGGACCCCGGGCAGAATGGAACTCTACTATAAAGAGGCCCAGAACGATCCCGGCGTGATGCTCACCAAGGCGAACGTCACGGGGGTGTCCGACGCGGGCAACGGCAATCTCTTCGTGGAGGCCGAGAACACCCTCTTCGGGACCAAGACCGGCGAGGCGGTGAAGGTCGAGGCGGACCTCGTGGTCCTGGCGACCGGCATGATCCCGACGAGCAGAGGCCCGCAGGAGTACCAGGACGGCCTGACCGCGGCCGCGGGAGCGGGTGACGACGCGAAGAAGAAGTATCTCGACGAAACACCCAAGCCGGACGCCATCCTGAGCCTCGGATACCGGCAGGGACCGGAGATCCCGACCCTCGAAGGGGCCGCAGGCTTTGCGGACTCCAACTTCATCTGCTTCCAGTACGAGACCCGGCGGACCGGCATCTACGCCGCCGGCGCGGTGCACCAGCCCATGAACATGGCCGAGGCCCAGGAAGACGCCGCAGGCGCGGCCTTCAAGGCCATCCAGGCCATGGACCACGTAGCGCGCGGCGTTGCGGTCCATCCCCGCGCATGGGACGTCACCTTCCCGGACCCGCTGCTCATCAAATGTACGGCCTGCAAGCGGTGCACGGAAGAGTGCCCCTTCGGCGCCATCGACGAGGACGAGAAGGGCATCCCCAAGTACAACCTCAATCGTTGCCGCCGGTGCGGGACCTGCATGGGCGCCTGCCCCGAGCGCATCGTGTCCTTCAAGGACTACAGCGTGGACATCGTCGGCTCGATGCTCAAGGCGGTGGATGTGCCCGACGACGAGGACATCACCCGGGTCATCTGCCTGGTCTGCGAGAACGACGCCTACCCGGCGCTCGACACCCTGGCAATCAAGCGCACGAAGATCGACCCGAGCGTCCGCTTCGTGCCGCTTCGCTGTCTCGGCGGCATGAACCTCGTTTGGGTGGCCGACGCGCTCTCGAAGGGCGTGGACGGCATGCTGCTCCTTGGCTGCAAGTTCGGTGAGAACTATCAGTGCCACTTCGTCAAGGGTTCCGAGCTCGCGAACACCCGCTTCAGCAAGGTCTCCGAGACCCTGAACCGGCTCCAGCTCGAATCGGAACGCGTGGGTCTGCTGCAGGTCGCCATCAACGAATACGACAAACTGCCCGAGATGATCAATGAGTTCGTGGAGAAGGTCAAGGAGTTCGGCCCGAACCCGTTCAAGAGCATGTAGCGCGCATTCGGCGAGAACCAGCGTATAACTCCTGACCAGAGTAAGGGGAGGATTCAATGTCTGATGCAACCGTCATCAAACCGGATTTAGCCTTCGTCAACGAGATCATCAAAGGGGGCGGCGAGTCCCTTAAAAAATGCTATCAGTGCGCAACCTGCTCGGTGGTCTGCAACGTCACCCCCGAGGGGAACCCGTTCCCGCGCAAGGAGATGGTGCTTGCCCAGTGGGGCCAGAAGGACATGCTCGTGACGAGCCCGGACGTATGGCTTTGCCACCAGTGCAGCGACTGCACGGCCTACTGCCCCCGCGGCGCCAAGCCCGGCGAGGTTCTGAACGCGATCCGCAAGCAAAGCATCAAGGAGATCGCCCTGGTCCCCTTCTTCGCCAAGATCGCCACGGATCCGAAGCTCATCTGGCTGCTCTTTGCCATCCCGATGGCGCTGTTCTACATCGTCCTCAGCATCCTGGGCAACACGGACGTGGCGGCAGTCCGGTCGCGCAGCCTGGAGATGGCCTATCATTACTTCATGCCGGTGCCGGCTATCGATACGATCTTCATCCTGACCGCGATCTTCGCGGTCGTCTCGGCCTACACGGGGATCCGGCGTCTCTGGAAGGGCATGGCCGCCCAGTCGGGCGGCGCAACCGGCACGGGCAGCCCGCTTAGCCATGTGGTCCCGGCCGTGGTCACGATCCTGGCGCATAAGAAGTTCGCCGACTGCACCGTGAACCGGCTTCGCCAGTGGGGCCACCTCCTCCTGTTCTACGCCTTCGCCGGTCTGGCGGTGGTCACCACCTGGGCGATCGTCTATCTCTACGGGTTCGAACTCTTCGGCATCAAGCCCTTCGGTCCGTTCCATTTCGGCGAATCGCCCTATCCGCTCAGCGACCCCGTGAAGATTCTGGCGCTGGCAGCCTCCATCGCCTTCGGCCTGGGGGAGATCATCCTGCTCCTGAACCGCATCGGCAGGGCCGGGAAGGCGGGCATGGGCTCCTATTTCGACTGGATCTTCCTTACGATCGTGATCGGCGTCGGCGCCACGGGCATGTTCGCCTGGGGCCTGCGGGCCGCCGATATGACCGCCGGATACTGGGTCTACTATTTCCACCTGGTGTTCGTCTGGTCGCTCTTCGCCTACGCACCCTATTCGAAGTTCGCGCACCTGTTCTACCGTACGACGGCCATGGTCTTCGCCCGGTACACGGGCCGGTCCGTCTGAGCACAGCCGTTGGCTTCATGACGCGCTGATCCAGGAGAGAGCCATGAAAGTCAAAGAACTGTTGAGCATCAAGGGCCTGGAGTGTTTCAGCATCACGAGCGACCTTACGTTGCTCGACGCGGCAAAGCAGATGGCGGAATGCAACATCGGCGCGCTCCTGATCATGGAGCGGGGCACGCTGGTCGGGATCATCTCCGAGCGCGACATCGTCAAGAACGCCGCGAACGAGAAGGAGTGCAAGGAAGTTGCGATCAAAGACGTCATGAGCACGAACCTGCTCGTGGTGAAGCCCGGCGACGACCTGGATTACGTGATGGCCATCATGATCCAGAACAACATCCGTCATACCCCGGTGATCGAAGAGAGCGGTCTGGTGGGGCTCTTGTCCATGCGCGACGTGGTACGCGTGCTCGTCAAGAACCTGAAAGCGGAAAATCACTATTTGAAGGATATGATCGGCGGCAAATTCGAGGTGTAAGCCGCCGCAAACGCTGCAAGCAATTCAGGGAGTCCGATAGGAGGGATGCCGGGGGGAGAGAGCCGCCGCAGGTGCCTGGCGCCGGGCGGGAGAAGCAGGTATTGTTGTACGCGACCGGAGAATGGTTCATTCGGATTGATCTTTAATCGTCAAAGGAGGATATCTGATGAGTATCACAGCGTTTGCCCTGCTGTGCGGCGTCATCGGCGTAATCTACGCCCTGTTCACCGCAGTATGGGTCAGCAAACAGGATTCGGGCAGTGACAAGATGCGGAGCATTTCGGATGCCGTGAAGGAAGGCGCCTATGCGTTCCTGACACGCGAGTACAAGACCGTGGCGATGGTCGCCGTCGTGCTGATCATCATTATCGCGATCTTCCTGGGCAAATGGACGGCGATCGGCTTCGTGATCGGCACCGTGGGCTCGGCACTTGCCGGATTCGTGGGCATGTGGGTCACGGTGCGCGCGAACGTGCGTACCACGCAGGCCGCGTCCAAGGGGCTCCAGAACGCCCTCACCCTGTCCTTTAAGGGCGGCTCGGTGACAGGCATCATGGTGGTGGGCCTCGGCATCATCGGCCTGACCGGCTATTTCGCCATCGCCAGGGCCTATGCGGGCGAGCAGGCCTTCCATGCGCTGGTGGGCCTCGGCTTCGGCTGCTCGCTCATGAGCGTGTTCGCCCGTATCGCGGGCGGCATCTACACGAAGGCCGCAGACGTGGGCGCCGACCTCGTCGGTAAGGTAGAGGCGGGCATCCCCGAGGACGATCCACGCAACCCCGCCGTGATCGCGGACAACGTGGGCGACAACGTGGGCGACTGCGCCGGCATGGCCGCCGACCTCTACGAGACCTACACGGTGACGCTCGTGGCCGCCATGCTGCTGGCCAAGTCCGTGTTCGGACCGGACAGCCTCTGGGTCATGTTCCCGCTGCTCCTGGGCGGCGTCTCGATCATCGCCTCGATCATCGGCACCTTCTTCGTGCGGCTCGGAAAGAGCAACTATATCATGGGCGCACTCTATAAGGGCCTCCTGGCGGCCGGCATCCTCGCAGCCATCGCCTTCTACTTCGTGGCCCAGAAGTTCCTGGCCATCCCGAACGTGCTGAACTACACGATGACCATGAATGGTGCACCTATGACCATGACGTGGAACATCACCGCGGCAGGCGTCTTCTGGATCGCCGTGATCGGCTTGGTCTTGACCGGCCTCATCGTCTGGATCACCGAGTACTACACGGCCAAGGAGTACCGGCCCGTGAAGACCATCGCCAAGGCGAGCCTCACCGGCCACGGCACGAACGTGATCGCCGGCCTGGCCATGAGCATGGAAGCGACGGCACTCCCGGCCATCGTCATCGTTGCGGCGATCATGACCGCCTTCTGGCTCGGCGGCGGCTTTGCCGGGAACACCGGCGGCGGCCTCTTCGCCATCGCCCTCTCGGCGGTCTCCATGCTGTCCATGACCGGCATCGTGGTGGCCATCGACTCCTACGGACCGATCACGGACAACGCGGGCGGCATCGCCGAGATGGCCGAGCTGCCTTCCGCGGTGCGTGACATCACCGACCCGCTGGATGCCGTGGGCAACACCACCAAGGCCGTGACCAAGGGATATGCCATCGGTTCCGCGGCCCTGGCCGCGCTGGTGCTCTTTGCCGAGTACTCCCGTGAGCTCGCCCGGATGGGCAGTGGCGCGTCCTTCGACCTGTCTGATCCGCTCATCATCGCCGGACTGTTCATCGGCGGCCTGATCCCCTACTACTTCGGCGGCCGTCTGATGCTGGCCGTGGGTAAGGCGGCGGGCGGTGTGGTCGACGAGGTGCGTCGGCAGTTCCGCGAGATCAAGGGTATCATGGAAGGCACGGCCAAGCCCGAGTACGGCAAGTGCGTGGACATCGTGACCAAGTCCGCGATCCGCGAGATGATGCTGCCGGCGCTCCTCCCGGTCGTGGCCCCGATCCTGGTCGGCTTCATCCTGGGCCCCAAGGCCCTGGGCGGCATGCTGATCGGCTCGATCCTGACCGGTCTCTTCCAGGCCATCGCCATGACCTCCGGCGGCGGTGCGTGGGACAACGCGAAGAAGTCCTTCGAGGACGGCGTGACCGACGAGAAGGGCGTGGTCCACAAGAAGAAGAGCGAAGGCCACAAGGCCTCGGTGACCGGCGACACGGTAGGCGATCCTTACAAGGACACCGCCGGTCCGGCCATCAACCCGATGATCAAGGTCATCAACATCGTGGCCCTGCTCATCGTGCCGCTCATCCATTAATCGGATTCGTGGCGCATTCCGAAGGCCGCCCCCTGCAGGGGGGCGGCCTTTTTTTGCAACCAGTTCCAGCGTTGTATTTCCCCGGGAAAGTGGTAATATAACACACGTTATGCCGCATCGTGACAAGGACCTGCTTATCTCCGTCGGCTGCTCCCCTGCTGTCGTCGCCCACTGTCTGAAAGTGTCGCAAACCGCCGCAGCCATTGCCGAGCGGATCACGCGCCCCGTGGACCGGGAACTGGTCCGCCAGGGCGGCCTGTTCCACGACATCGGACGGTCGCGGACCCACGGCATCGACCACGCGCTCGCGGGCGTCGCCCTCGGCAGGGAACTCGGATTTTCCGAGGCCCTTCTTGCGATCATCGAGCGGCACGTCGGCGCCGGGATCACGGCGGCCGAGGCCGTGCGGCTGGGGCTGCCGGAGAAGGACTACCTGCCGCAGACCCCGGAAGAGAAGATCGTTTCCTACGCGGACAACATGCTGAACGGCACCGTGGAACTGCCGTTTTCCCGGGCACTGGAACGGTTCCGGAAGATCCTGGGGCCGGAGCACGAGGGGGTCGCGCTGTTCAGAGCGCAGCATCAGGAGATCCAAGGCTGGATGCAGGAGAATCACGGGTCAGAAAACAACACACCAGATGTTTCACGCTGAAGGGGAGTGGAAGGTATGTCGATACGAGACACGAAGGACGAAAAAAAGGATTTCGAGCAGGAGCTGGCCGACGACGCCTTGCCGGCGATCAAAGCCAAGACCGACAAGGTCGTGCCGGTCAAGCTGACGGGCAAGAGCAGGTTCAAGTTCCGCTGTCACAAGGGGGTGCGGTGCTTCACCGCCTGCTGCAGCAACATCAACATCGTGCTGCCGCCCTTCGACCTCCTCAGGCTCCGCAAGCGGCTTGGGATGACGAGCGAGGAGTTCATCACTACCTACTGCGAGATCGAGATACTGGCGAAGACGCTCCTGCCGGTCATCACGCTCAAGATGCGGGACGACGAGAAGCGGAGCTGCCCCTTCCTGACGCCCGACGGTTGCACGGTCTATGAGGACCGGCCGAACATCTGCCGGTATTACCCCGTGGGCATGGCGACCCTGCGCAAGAAGGACGAGGCGAGCGGCAAGGACGAGTTCTACTTCATGACCAAGGAGGACCACTGCAAGGGGTTCGAGGAGGACAAGGAGTGGACCATCGACGAGTGGCGCAAGGACCAAGGGTCCGACCTGCACGATGAGATGAACCGCGGCTGGATGGAGATCCTGATCAAGAAAAAGTCCTTCGGCGAGAAGGAGTTTCCCGAGATCAAGAATCAGATGTTCTTCATGGTCAGCACGAACACCGATTATTTCCGCCAGTTCGTGTTCGAGAGCAATTTCCTGGATACCTACGAGATCCCGCAGGAAAGGATCGAGAAGGTCCGGGCCGACGATGCGGAGCTTTTGAAGCTGGGCTACGAGTGGCTCCGGTCGGCCATGTTCGCCGAGCAGACGCTTGTCCTCAAGGAGGGGGTCGCCGAGACGCGCAAGGACCGCGTGGACGCGATCATGCGGAAGGTCTACGGGAACAAAGAGGGCGAGAAGTGAGAGAATCCGACAGGTAAAGGAACGACGAGCGAGGGAAGCGCTGCACGGCAGCCGTTTCTCTCGATCAAAAAGCGGCATTGTGCGGACGGGTCTCCGGGAAACCGGGGACCCGTTTTCTATGCGAAAGAGGGCCTGATTTTCTACGCAGGACCCGGTAAATTATTCATCTCTTGACAAGGCAATCCACATTGCTGCATCATGGCAGGAAGGACGCGATTGAATCCGATCCCGTCGTCTTGTATGAGCGAACGGATTCGGAATCATCGACCCTCACCACAGTTCGGAACGGAGGGGCGCATTTCCTGGAGAAGAACCCATGCGAAAGACGATCCTTGTTGCAATCCGGCACTTGCTGGGCGGCATTTTGCTGATCCTGCTGGCTGGTTGCAGCACGCATACGAATAACCAGCAAAACCAGGGGCCACAGCAAGGTACGGATACCGCCGCCTACACCGTGGGCGGCACGGTCACGGGCCTTGCCGGCAGCGGGCTCGTGCTCCAGGACAACAACGGCGGCGACCTGTCCATAAGCAGCGACGGCACCTTCACCTTTGCGGCCGCGATCGCCGACGGGGCAACGTACAGCGTTTCAGTCAAGACCCAGCCGACCTCTCCCGATCAGTTCTGCGACGTCTATAATCACGCAGGTGCCGCGACCGGGAACGTGACCGACGTGAACATCCGGTGCACCACCGGGCTCTATAACGTGGTCGATACCCATCAGACCGCCTGCTACGATTCCTCGACCGGCGTGCAGACCGCCTGCACCGGCACGGGATACGATGCCGATTACCAGGGCAAGCAGCCGAGCTATACGCTGAGCCCCGACGGCATGGTAGTGATCGACAACGTGACCGGCCTCATCTGGACCAGCAAGGTGGACATCAATGGAGACGGCGTGGTCGATATCAACGACAAGCTCACCCAGCCCGCGGCAGTGACCTACTGCGCAAACCTGAACCTGGACGGCTTTACCTGGCGGCTGCCCACCATCAAGGAGCTCTATTCCCTCATGGACTTCCGGGGCGGCGACCCGAGCGGGTACACGGGGACCGACACCTCCACGCTCACGCAGTTCATCGACAATACCTATTTCCAGCGCGCCTTCGGCGATACCAGCGCCGGTGACCGGATCATCGACGGCCAGATGGCCACCTCCACCCTCTCTGTGGCGAAGACCATGATGGGAAACGACACCATGTTCGGGGTCAATTTCGTGGACGGCAGGATCAAGGGATATCCCTATGATTTCCCGACGAACAGTCCCAAGACCTTCTACGTCCACTGCGTTGCCGGGAACACCGACTACGGGAAGAACGATTTCGTGGACAACGGGGACCAGACCGTCACGGACCTTGCCACGAACCTCATGTGGGAGAAGAACGACTACCAAGCCACGAACTTCGAAGACGCCGTGGCGCACTGCGAAGCAGCGACCACGGGCGGTCATACGGATTGGCGGCTGCCGAACGCCAAGGAACTGCAGAGCATCGTCGATTACGACCGCGCCCCGGACGCCACGTCGAGCCCCGCCCTCGATCCGATCTTCAACGCCACGTCCATCACGAACGAGGGCGGACAGCAAGACTGGGGCTACTACTGGACCTCTACCACCCATGCCGACTATTCGGGCCACGGCACGGACGCCGCCTATGTCTCCTTCGGCCGCGCCTTGGGATACTTCCAGGATCCGCAGACCGGCACCTACTCGCTCCTGGACGTGCACGGCGCCGGTGCCCAGCGGGCAAACGGCAAGACGGCCGCGGAGATCGCCACCGAGGCAAATGGCTCGGCCGATCTGGGGTACGGCAGCTTCTATTATCACGGCCCCCAGGGGGACGTGGAGCGCGTCGACAACATGG
>JBJKRX010000082.1:0-3540 GCA_046704425.1 Nitrospirota bacterium | reverse complement strand
TCCCGGTAGGGAAGACGCGCGATTTTTCATTCCGCATCGGGTTCGGGTCGGGGGGGGTGATGAAGATTGAGCTGGTGCAACCGCTCCATGCAGAGTACGGCGCCCTCGGCAAGCGCGAGAGCGTGATCTTCAAGCCCGCGCAGCTCACCATGCCCTATCTCGCGGCCCTGGTCCCCGCAGACAGCGAGGTCGTTATCCGCGATGAGATGGTCGCGCCCGTGGTCCCCGAAGACAGCGACGCCGATCTCGTCGGCATCACCTTCGTCACCCCCTTTGCGCACCGGGCATACGAGCTGGCGGAACCCTATCGCAAACGAGGCAAGGCCGTCGTCCTCGGCGGGCCTCACGCGTCGCTCGTCCCGGAAGAGGCGAGGCAGCACTGCGACGCCGTCGTCGTGGGAGAGGCCGACGATACCTGGCCGCGCGTCATCGAGGACCTTTCCCGAAACCGGCTGCAACCGCTCTACCGATCATCGGCGCCGGACCTTGCCTCGCTGCCCGTTGCCCGGCGCACCCTGCTGCAGCGGGATCGCTACATCGTTCCCGACGTCATCCAGGCGTCCCGCGGGTGCCCCTTTCACTGCGATTTCTGCGCCCTCGGCGCCATTTACGGCCCCGGACACCGGACGCGGCCGCTCGACGACGTCATCGCGGAGATCGCAACCTTCGCGGGAGACACCTTCATCTTCTGGGACGACAACATCGTCGGCTCCCCCGCCTTCGCCAAGGAGCTCTTCCGGCGGCTCATCCCCCTGCGGAAACGCTGGCTCGGCCAGGGGTCGATCACCATCACCCGGGACCCGGAGCTCCTCCGCCTCGCCGCCGCCAGCGGCTGCATCGGGCTCTTCGTGGGCATCGAATCGATCTCCCAAGGAAGCCTCGAAACGGTGAACAAGGGGTTCAACCGCGTCACGACCCTGCGGGAACAGATCAACAAGATACACGAAGCGGGCATCGCGGTGCTGGCCGGCATGATCTTCGGCTTCGACACGGACGATGCGAGCGTGTTCGACCGGACCCTCGCGGAGGCCGAAGCCGCGGCGATCGACGGCATCAGTTTCAGCATCCTGACGCCCTACCCGGGGACGCGGCTCTTCGCCCGGCTCACGGCGGAGGGACGGATCCTCCACCACGATTGGTCCCGCTACAATTCCGAGCACGTGGTCTTCGTGCCGCGGCTGATGACGCCGGAGCAGCTCCAGGAAGGCCACAATCGCGCGAACCGGGAGTTCTATTCTTTCTCCTCCATCGCGAAACGGCTGTTGAGATCGCGCACCCAGCTCGGTCTCACGGTACGGCTGAACCTGGCCGACCGCCGGTATTCCAATCAGCGATTTCGTCCGCACTGACGCGCACCGGAGGGCCCATGCACCGCGAAGCCAAAAAGACCGTCCGCAACGTCCTCATCCTGGTGAACGCCGTTATCGCGTCCGGCGCCTGCATCCTCAAGGTCGTTGATCCCATCGTGGTGAGCTACACCGACGAGATCCGCCGGGCCGACCTCTTCAACTTCCTGTTCTTCACGCCGCTCATCATGGTCGTGCTCTCCGTCCTCCTGTACCGCGCCCTGCGGCCGGTTGCACGCCTTACCGCGCTCGACCGGCCCCTGACACGCGAGCAGGCGCAGGAGCTCCGGACGACGGCCTTCAACATGCCGCTGACGGCGCTCGTCCTGTTCAACGCGGTGATCCTTTCGAGCGTCGGCGCCATCGCGCTCGGTTTCGACGCGGTCGCCTATCCCTTCTACCCCTTCTACAAACGGTTCATTTCCATGGGGCTCATCTGGGCCTACACGATCTGCTCCTCCCTCGCGGTCTACGTCTACGTGAAGCGGCGCATGGTGCCCATCCTCCGGAGCACCTCGGGCCTTGCCGAGGACCGGGGCCACCGCACGTCGATCAAGACCAGCGTGGTGGCCACCACGGTCACGCTGTCGGCGATGATGCTGCTGTTCCTGTCGGTCTACGGATACTCCAAGACGCGGGAAGCCCTGATCCAGGATGACGAGGAGGCGGCCAGCGCGCTGCTCTATGCAACGGGACAGCAAGCGGCGTCCTGCGCGGACCGGGCCTGCCTGGAGCGGGTGCTCCGGTCCGGGACCGCGAGCATGCCGGTATTCCTGGTCGACGCCAAGGAGGGCCTCCGGACCGAAGAGCGCGTCTTGTCCCGCGCGTCGGTCCGGGACGTCCACCCCGGCGCAGACGGACCGAAGATCAAATTACTGCCGCTCGGCTCGGCGTTCCCGGGCCTGTCCCTGGCCACGCCGTACTGGGTCTACCCCAACGAATACGCGATCATGCGGCACATCCTCATCTTCTTCGTGGGGATCGGCTTTTTCTTCCTGCTCTTTGCGGGGATCATCAGCTACTCCGTGGGCGGCGAGATATCCCTTGCCCTGGCCGATCTCGAAGGACGGATGAAACGCCTGTCGAAAAACCGCGAGACCTTTCCCCGTGAACTGGAGGTCGTTTCGCTCGACGAGGTCGGCGACCTCATCCGGACGTTCAACGACCTGCAGCGGACCATGCACGCCCAGAACCTGCTGGTCAAGGACCTGGAAGAGAAGAAGCACCAGCTCGAACGGGACAAGCTGCAGGAGACGGTGGACAAGACGGCGGTGTCGCTCCGGGAAAGCGAGCTGAAGTTCCGCACCCTGGCCGACACCACGGCCGCGGGCATCTTCATCTATCGCGACGACCGCCTGCTCTATGCGAACCCCGCGAGCGAGACCATTACCGGGTACACCCGGGCGGAACTCCTTGCCGCAGCCGTATGGACGATCGTCCATCCCGACGACCGCGAGCGCGTCCGGCAATACGGCCGGAAGCGCACGACCGGAACGATCCCGGCGGGGAAATACGAGTGCCGGATCCTGACGAAACAAAACGACCTGCGGTGGATCCATCTCGCCGCCGGGGCCATGGAATATGAAGGCAGTCCCGCAACGATCGCCACGCTCTTCGACATCACGGAGCGCAAACGCGCGGAGGACGACAAAGAGAGGCTCTACGAGGAGCGGATCGCGCAGGAGAAACGGCACCTGATGGAGAAGCAGAACATCCTCATGGATCTGCACGACGGCATCGGGGGGATCACGACCAACATCAACATGCTTGCCGAGCTGGGGCAGAACGCAACCGACAGCGCCCGCTTCAAGAAGACGCTTTCCACCATATCCCAGCTCGCCCGCGAGGGAATGGCCGAGATCCGCAATTTCATGCACAGCATCGACACCGTCGAGCTGAGCTGGCAGACGCTCGCCGCCGAGGTGCGCAATCAGGGCGCCACCATGACGGAGTCGCACGCCGTCGACTTTCACGTCGACATCTCCCTGGACGGCGTCCCGGAGCCGCCGACAAGTCTCTTGTGGGTGAATTTGATCAAGATCTACAAGGAGTCGCTGACGAACGTCATCAAGCACGCGAAGGCGTCGTCCGTCGCCGTTACGCTCCGGCTCACGAACAACGAGCTCCAGCTCGCCATCGGGGACGACGGCGTCGGCTGCGACCATTGCGGGCATGCCGGACGAGGCCTGGCGAA
>JBJKRX010000081.1:0-21439 GCA_046704425.1 Nitrospirota bacterium | reverse complement strand
GCCCAGCGGGCAAACGGCAAGACGGCCGCGGAGATCGCCACCGAGGCAAATGGCTCGGCCGATCTGGGGTACGGCAGCTTCTATTATCACGGCCCCCAGGGGGACGTGGAGCGCGTCGACAACATGGTCCGGTGCGTGCGGGACAATTAATCATCAAGAGTCAGAACTCTGAACGAGGAACTCAGAACAATGCTTTGGCTGCGGGCCCCGGGAAACCGGGGCCCGTTTTTTTGTGACGAAACCATGCTTCGGGTCCTGAGGCGAAAATTCTCAGCAGAGAAATCTGGTAGAAAAACAAATAAAATTATGTTGCAAGCCATCCTCTGTCCTATACCGACAACGGCGACGGCACGATCACGGACAACGTCACCGGGCTCGTCTGGCAGAAGTGCCTCGCTGGCCTTTCCGTGATCTCTGCTCGACGGGCACGGCGACTACGGCCAACTGGTGCGCGGCCTCCGGAACAACAGGCGCCGTCGATTCCAACTGCACCGGTAACACAACAGATATCTGCGGCAGTTCGATCCTCGCGGGCGGCGGCTGGCGTCTGCCCACGGAGCAGGAGCTCGGGACCATTGTCGATTTCGGGACAAGCAGTTCTGCGATCAACGCCGTTGCGTTTCCGAATCCGGATCCGGGGCCTGTGAACTATTGGTCGTCCACGACCTACGCACCGAATACGAACGAGGCGTGGTACCTGCCCCCCGGCTTGGGTCGCACCAGCGTCGGCCTGAAGACCGGCGGCGCGGGGTACTTTGTGCGTTGCGTTCGCGGACAGTAAGCCGGCGGTTGCGGCAGGTGGGTATCGAACACGGTGCCCGCACCAACGGCGCATGGCGGGCAAGAAATACATGAGGAGATTGCAAATGGGAAAGCTAGGGATGGCAATACTTGCGGTGCTCTTCTGCACAACGTCTGCTTTCGCGGCTTCCGGAGGAATGGCCCCTGTTTTCACCCGCTTCATCGACAATGGAAACGGAACCATAACGGATCAGACGACGAACCTTATATGGCAGCAATGCTCAAAAGGGTATACTACGACGGCTACGAAATGCGATACTCTGTCCGGCGGTCTGGCCAGCGCCGCCACCGCTACCTGGGGCGATGCACTGTCCTATTGCGAAGGCCTGTCGCTCGGCGGTTTTACGGATTGGCGGCTGCCTACGGTCAAGGAGCTGCAATCCATTTTAGATCTGACAAAGGCGTCCGGGCCGACAATCGATGCCACGTTCCCGAACACGCAAACGACAGGCTATTGGTCGTCCATCTCCTACGTGGGTGCCCTCAGCGCATGGTATGTGAATTTCAGCTCCGGCACAACCAACTTCTACATAAAGTCCAATGCCTACCCTGTGCGCTGCGTCCGCGGAGGGCAGTGAGCAGGAGAGTGGTGGACGGCGCCGTCGGGTCGGCGGGCCGTTCAGGGGGCTTGCTCCAGCATGACCTGCATCTCCGCATAAATGGCATTCCCGATCGCAATGCCCTGGTCGATGATCTCCGGGCCGAACCTCCTGCCGGTCTCGGTCCGGAAGGTCTCCTTGATCCGGGCGATGCCCTGCATCTTTTCGGGAAAGACCTCGCGCAGCCGCTCGGGCGGCGTGCCGCGGCCGTCCACCAGGAGCCAGAGGGTGGTGGTGAAGTTCTCCGGGCCCCAGCGGAACTTGTCCGCGTCGTAGAGCGCGTCACTCACCAGGCAGCCGGCCTCGTCGCCGAGGTCGCAGACGGCCCGGAAGGCCTCGTGGTTCCGGATGGCGTAGGCGATGTAGCCGCGCAACCGCGCATCGTATGCCATGCCCTCGAGAATCCGCTCCGCCTCTTGGCTCCCCAGGATGGCATGGTCCGGCTCCCTCCGCTTGATGTCGTGCAGCAGACCCGCCAGGATCGCGGCGATCGCGAGCGCGTTGCGTTCCCCCTCCGCCATGCCCCGCTTTTTCCCCTCGATCTGGACCAAGGCGCCCGCGTCGCGCGCAACGGCTTCGCAGTGGCAGAGGCCGTGGGCGCATTCGAGGAGCGAAGCGTCGAGGCGGCTCCGGCAGTCCCGCACCGGCCCGTCTCCTTCGAGCGCTCGGTCGGACCAGGCAAGCTCGTCCGGAAAGCTCTGGTAGAACCCGGGCAAGGGCAGGGACGCGGCCGTGCGGCGCGAAAAATCCTGCAACCGCTGATAGAGGGCGTTCGGCATGCCCGTATCATAAGGGCGGAGAGGGCGGCTTGTCAACCGCGGATTCCACGGGGGAAGCCGAATCTTCCGATTGACTTGGCGCACCCCATACGGTACTATTTCTTTCCGTCAGAAAGGAGTCATCCGTGTCCGACATCCACAGCGAACGTATCCTCATCCTCGACTTCGGGTCCCAGTACACCCAGCTCATCGCCCGCCGCGTGCGCGAGGCCAAGGTCTACTGCGAGATCTTTCCTTATAATGCCGGGATCGAGAAGGTCAGGGCCTTCCGGCCCAAGGGCCTGATCCTCTCGGGTGGTCCTTCGAGCGTCTATGATACGGGCGCGCCGCTCGTTGCCAAGGACCACCTGGAGCTCGGCATCCCGGTGCTCGGGATCTGCTACGGCATGCAGCTTATGACGCACGTCGAGGGCGGTACGGTGGCCAAATCGCAGAAGCGCGAGTACGGCAAGGCGGAGCTCACGATCCCGAAGAACGAAGGGCTCTTTGCCGGGATCGGCGAGGGCGGCAAGGCGCAGGTCTGGATGAGCCACGGGGACCGGATCGAGAAGATGCCCGCGGGGTTCGCGGCCATCGCCCACACGGACAACTCGCCTACCGCGGCCATGGCGGACGAGAAGCGTCGGTTCTACGGGGTCCAGTTCCATCCCGAGGTGGTGCACACGCCCCAGGGCGTCCAGATCCTCCGGAACTTCGTGTACGGCATCTGCAAGTGCGAGCCCTCATGGACCATGGCGTCCTTCGTGGACTACTCGGTCGGGGAGATCAAGAAGGCCGTGGGGAACAAGCAGGCGGTCTGCGGCCTGTCGGGCGGCGTGGACTCCTCGGTCGCCGCGGTCTTGGTGCACAAGGCCATCGGCAAGCAGCTCACCTGCATCTTCGTGAACAACGGGGTGCTCCGGAAGCACGAGGCGGAATCGGTCCAGAACTCCTTCAAAGACATGGGCCTGCACCTCAAGTATGTCGACGCCTCGGAAGAGTTCCTCGGCAAGCTCAAGGGCGTCGAAGACCCCGAGAAGAAGCGCAAGATCATCGGCAACACCTTCATCGAGGTCTTCGAGCGCGAGGCCCATGCCGTGGGCGGGGCCGAGTTCCTGGTCCAGGGCACCCTCTATCCCGATGTGATCGAGAGCGTCTCCTTCAAGGGGCCCTCTGCCGTCATCAAGTCCCACCACAACGTGGGCGGCCTGCCGGAGAAGATGAAGCTGAAACTGGTGGAGCCCCTGCGCGAGCTGTTCAAAGACGAGGTGCGCGCCATCGGCCGGGAGATGCAGATGCCCGACGACATTATCGACCGCCAGCCCTTCCCCGGGCCGGGTCTCGCCATCCGCATCCTGGGCGAGGTCACGGGTGAGCGGCTCGCGATCCTTCGCGAGGCCGACGCCATCGTGATCGAGGAGATCAGAAAGGCAGGGCTCTATAAGCAGATCTGGCAGTCCTTTGCCGTGCTGCTCCCGATCAAGACCGTGGGGGTGATG
This sequence comes from Nitrospirota bacterium, assembly GCA_046704425.1. GTDB lineage: Bacteria > Nitrospirota > UBA9217 > UBA9217 > UBA9217 > JBJKRX01. The sequence goes on along the minus strand of JBJKRX010000081.1, from coordinate 17,782 downwards.
GGCGACGAGCGGACCTACGAGAACGTGGTGGCGATCCGCGCGGTCAACAGCCAGGACGGCATGACCGCGGATTGGGTCAAGCTGCCCTACGACCTCCTGGGCACCCTGTCCAACCGGATCATCAACGAAGTAAAGGGCGTGAACCGCGTCTGTTTCGACATCTCCTCCAAGCCGCCGAGCACGATCGAGTGGGAATAGGTTAATCCACCTCGCCGAACACGGCGGGCTCCTTCTTGACCAAAAGGATGGAGCAGGGCATCCTCCGTACCAGCTCCTCGTTGCTCCTGCCGAAGAGGAAGTGCTCCAGCCGGCCCTCTTCGTGCGCAAGCATGACGAGCAGATCGATCCGCTCCTCGCGCACCGCGTCCAGCACGGCTTCGATGGGGTCGCCGGTGCGCACGATCTCCTCGATCGCCGTCCCCTTCGTCCGCTCCGCTTGGATCGCGGCGTCAATGTCTTCTTTCCCTTTCTTGAGCAGGATCCCGAAGTCCCGTTCGAAGGGCGGCAGGTTCCAGCCCTCCAGGCCAAAGGGATTGTGCACCACGTGCATCACGAAGAGCGCCGCGTCGTAGCGCCGCGCCAGCGAGATGCCGTAGTGCACGGCCTTGCGGCAATGCGCGGTCAGCCTGCTCACCACCAGGATCCGCTTGATCTCGTCCATGGCCCGTTCCTCCTGCGGCAGTGCCTACCAAACAACAGTCAGCCGCAAAAAGCACAAAATGCACAGATAGGAATTTTTTTGGGAAGAAATTCACTCACCACAAAGAACGCGAGAACGCAAAAAAACATCCAGTCCTTCGGGATTATCGTTGTTTGTGCCTGGGCCGGTGCGGTTGTCTCGATTGTAGCATAGACCCGCGGAAAAGCAGGGCCCTATGCTATACTTGAGCCAGGCACCGGACAAATGATCGGGGGACGTGCGAACCGGTGCGGCCGGGATTCCTATGGTGTCAGAAGGCCGCATAGCGGCGGTCCATGGAGACGTGGTGGAGATCGCGTTCTCCGGGGACCTGCCGTCCCTCAACGACGCCCTCGTCGTCACGCGACCGGACGGCAAGGACGTCGTGCTCGAAGTGGCCGGTCACGCGGACCGGACCATGGTGCGGTCCATCGCCCTCGGGTTCACGCAGGGCCTGCGGCGCAACATGCCGGTCGCGGCCACGGGCGGGCCGCTCACCCTCCCCGCAGGCAGGAACTGTCTCGGCAGGGCGCTCAATCTCTTCGGCGAGCCGATCGACGGCGGTCCCGCAATCGATGGCGTTCGCCCCGTACCGATCCACCGTCCTCCCCCCCTCCTCAGGGACCAGGTCCCCGCGTCGGGCATCCTCGAAACCGGCATCAAGAGCATCGATCTCCTCGCCCCCTTCCCCAAGGGCGGCAAGATCGGGCTCTTCGGCGGCGCCGGGGTCGGCAAGACCGTCCTCCTCATGGAGTTCATCTACACCGTCGCGAAGGTCTACGCGGGCATATCGGTCTTCTGCGGTGTGGGCGAGCGGGTGCGGGAAGGGCACGAGCTCTGGCAGGGCATGCGCATGCAGGGGATCATGGAGAATTCGGTGCTCCTCTTCGGCCAGATGTGCGAATCACCGGGCATCCGGTTCCGGGCGCCCCTGGCGGCTGCAGCCCTGGCCGAGTTCTTCCGCGACGAGACCGGCCGCGACGTGCTCTTCCTGGCGGACAACATCTACCGCTTCGTGCAGGCAGGCAACGAGGTTTCGGTGGTCCTCGGCAGGCTCTCGTCCCGCGTGGGGTACCAGCCCACGCTCCTTGCCGAGCTGGCCGCGGTCGAGGAGCGGCTCGTCTCGACCAAGGCCGGCGCCATCACCTCGGTCCAGGCGATCTACGTGCCTGCCGACGACATCACCGATCCCGCGGTCGCGGGCGTCTTCCCCCACCTCGATACGACCGTGGTCCTGTCGCGGGACATCGCGGCCAAGGGGCTCTACCCCGCCATCGACCCGCTGCTTTCCACCTCGAAATTCCTGAGCGTTGAGGACGTGGGCGAGCGCCACTACACGATCGCCCAGCAGGTGCGCGAGCACCTGGCGCGGTACACGGAGCTGCTCGACATCATGGCCATGCTCGGCATCGAAGAGCTCTCCCCCGCGGACCGGCTGATCGTGCAACGAGCGCGCCGCCTGGAGCGGTTCCTCACGCAGCCCTTCTTCCTGACCGAGGAGTTCACGGGCAGGAAGGGGAAGCACGTGCCGCTTGACGCCACGCTCACGGGCTGCGAGCAGATCCTGTCCGGTTCCCGGGACAGCGTGCCCGAAGAGGCGTTCTTCATGATCGGCGGTCCGGAGGAGCTGCCGTGACGACCCGCAGCTTCACACTCACGATCGTGACGCCCGCGCGGATCACGGAGCAAGAGATCACGCACCTCCGGGTGAAGGACCAAAGCGGATTTCTCGGCATCCTTGCCGGGCACGACGATCTCCTGACCGTGCTCGTGCCGTCGCTCTGTCTTCTCCGGGACGCGGCGGGCAAGGAGGCCTTCCTCGCGGTGGATGGCGGCATCCTCAGCGTCCGGGGCAACAGCGTGACGCTCACTTCGCGGGAGGTCTTCGCGGGGGAGGACGCGGAACGCCTGGCCGGGACCATCGAGGCGACGGCGCACGAGCGCGCCGAAGCCGAGCGTGCGCTCACGGACATGCTCGAACGCATCGAGCGCTCGTTCATCGAGCAGGCGACCGCGCTATCGCGATGAAGCAGGGCAACGGCAACCATCGGCTGCCGCGCGAGGTTGACCGATCGGCCAGGGACCTCCGGCGGGCGCGCAAGGAGAAGCGGTCCTTCTGGCGCTACGTCTATCTCCTCGGGGCCGGGGGCTGGCTCTTCGTCATCCCCGTGGTCGGCGGCGCCTATCTGGGAAGATACCTCGACCGGGCATACGGCGACGCGGGCATCTCCTGGACGATCACCCTGCTCGTCCTGGGGATCGCCTTCGGGCTCTATAACGTCTGGCGGTTCTTTGCGAAGGACTTCCGGCCATGAACAGACTCGCGGTCTTTCCGGAAACCGTTGTTACGATCGGGCCCGTGCAGATCACGGACACGGTGGTCTACACCTGGGTCGTGATGGCGGTCATTGTCATCACGTCCGTACTCCTGACGCGGCGGCTCTCGGCAACCCGGTCCACGCTCCGGCAGGAGCTGCTCGAGGCAGCGGTCACGGCGGTCGAGAAAACCGTGCAGGAGGTGGTGCCCGTGGATCCCCGCTCCGTGGTGCCGCTCCTGGGCACGCTCTGGCTCCTGATCGGGTTTGCGAACCTCGTGGGGCTCGTGCCGGGGATGAAGACGCCGACCGCGGACATCAATACGACCTTCGCCTTCGCCGTGATCTCCTACGGCGCGGCCCATGCCGTGGGCATCGCGAGCCGGGGTCTCAAGAACTATCTTGCCCACTACGGGGAGCCGACCTGGATCGTGCTGCCCTTCCACCTCATGGCGGAGATCACGCGGACCGTGGCGCTTGCCGTGCGCCTCTTCGGGAACATGCTGAGCGGCGACATGGTGGCGGTTATCGTGCTCGGCATCGCGGGCCTGCTGGCGCCCGTGCCCTTTGCCCTGCTCCATATCATCATCGGCCTCATCCAGGCCTATATCTTCGGGGTCCTGACCCTCGTCTTCATCGCGGGCGGCCTCGGCGAGGAAGAGTGAAAGGAGAACGGCATGGACAGCCTTACCATCGTGGTGCTTGCTTCCATCGTGACCGCCGGACTGACCATGGCGATCGGCGGATACGGCCCGGCCCGGTCCCTGGGCGATGCCCTGACCAAGGCCCTGGAGTCCATCGCCCGGCAGCCCGAGGCGTCGGCCCAGATCATGCGGACGCTCATCGTGGGCATGGCGCTCATCGAGTCCATCGCGATCTACGCCTTCGTGATCGCCCTCATCATCTTGTTTGCGAATCCGCTGCTGGGGTATCTGATGAAATGAGATTCAATTTCTGGACCCTGTTGTTCCAAACGATCAACTTCGTCATCCTGCTCGTGATCCTCAAGCGGGTCCTGTACAAACCCGTGCGCGCGATCATGGAGGAACGGCGGCGCCTGACCGCCGAGGCGATGCAGAAGGCCGAGGCCGAGCGGAAGGAGGCCGCGGTGTTGAAGGACCGCTACCAGGCGGACCTGGAGGGGATCGAGAAGGAGAAGACGCGGCTGCTCGCAGAGCTGCAGCACGACGCGGACGCGGAACGCACGCGGCTGCTCGCCAAGGCGCAGGAAGAGGCGAACGGCATCGCAGCGCGGGAAAAGGCGCTCCGCGAAGCGGAGCAGCGGACGATCGAGGCGGCGTTTCGGGAGCAGGCCGTCGCAACGGTCTCCCTCTACGCGACGCGTCTGCTGCGGGACCTCGCCGACGAGGGGCTCCATGCCGCAATCTTCCGGAAATTCCTGAGCGGCCTTGAAGAGGCCATATCGGAGATCGCGATTGCAGGAGAAGAGAAGGTCCGGGTCGAACTGGCCGTTGCCGCAGCATTGACGCAGGCCGAGGTCGAGCAGGTCGCCGGCATCATCCGGTCCAAGACCGGCAAGGAGGTCGTGATCGAGATCACGCGCGATCCCGCGCTCATCGCCGGGGTGCGGATGCGGCTGGGCGACCAGGTGCTCGACTCGTCCCTTGCCGGCCAGGTCCAAGCGCTCCGCGAACGACTGCAGCAAGGGACAGGAACCGGATAAGAATGGAAAACCGATTGGCCGCAGAATGCACATAATGCACAGAGGAAAGCGGTCAGAAGTTGAATCCCTTTTGTGCTTTTTGTGCTTTCTGTGGCGAAACGGTTTTGTTTGGTTATAAATCGAAAACGTAAAAAAGGAGATTTCATTGCGGAGGCGCAGAGACGCAGAGCAAGAATGGTTTAACGGTACAACGGTTTCCTCTGTACTCTCTGTGGTCCCTGTTGAGTAGGATTATTATGCAAAGCGCGCTCGTACAGGTGATGGAGCAGATCCGTAAGACCGCGGAGGACACGGGCTATTCCCTGGTCCGGTCCGAAGAGGGGACGGTCCTGTCCGTGGCGGACGGGATCGTGCACGTGGGGGGGCTGCGCGACGCCGAGCTCTACGAGCTCATCACCTTTGCGAGCAACGATGAGGGGATCGTCTTCGATCTTTCGCCGCAGAGCATCGGGGTCGTGCTGCTGAGCGGGAGCGGCGCGATCAAGTCCGGGGACCGGGCGTTCAAGACCGGCCGGATCGCCTCGGTCCTTGCGGGAGAGTCGCTTCTGGGGTGCGTGGTGGACGCCTTGGGCAAGCCGGTCGAGGGTGCAACGCCCCCGGGGCCGCTCACGCCCTGCCCGGTCGAGCGCGAGGCGCCGCCCTTGGTGCACCGGGACTTTGTGGCCGAGCCGCTCTTCACGGGCATCAAGGTCGTGGACGCCCTCTTCCCCATCGGCAGGGGCCAGCGCGAGCTGATCATCGGCGACCCGGCAACAGGGAAGACGGCCATCGCCGTGGACGCCATCATCAGCCAGAAGCGGAACGACGTGATCTGCATCTACGCGGCCATCGGCCAGAAGAAGGCGCGGGTCCTGAAGGTGATCGACGAGATCAGGCGCTACGGGGACGTTGCGAAGACGATCTGCGTCGTGGCCGATGCGTCGGCCACGCTCGGCATGCAGTACATCGCGCCTTACGCCGCCACGGCCCTCGCCGAGTACTTCCTCGACCGGGGCAGGGACGTCTTGATCGTCTATGACGACCTGACGCGGCACGCCGAGGCCTACCGTTCGCTCAGCCTGCTCTTACGGCGGCCGCCCGGCAGGGAGGCCTATCCCGGAGACATCTTCTTCATCCACTCGCGGCTCCTGGAGCGCTCGGCAAAGCTCGCCGCAGGCTTCGGCAACGGATCGATCACGGCGCTGCCGATCGTCGAGACCCAGCAGGGGCGGATCTCGTCGTACATCCCCACGAACCTCATCTCGATCACCGACGGGCAGCTCTACCTGGACGCGCTCCAGTTCGACAAGGGATTCCGGCCCGCGGTGAACGTGGGCAAGTCGGTCTCCCGGATCGGCGGCAAGGCGCAGACCGAGGCCATGAAGGCCATGGCGGAGCGGCTCAAGATCGACTACTCGCGGTTCAGCGAGGTGGAGGTGTTCACCAAGTTCGGTGCAACGGTGGAGGAGGAGACGGCGCGGCTCATTCGGCGCGGGGAGCGGCTGCGGGAGGTGCTGAAGCAGCCCCGGTTCCGGCCCTGCACCCTTGCCGAAGAGGTCGTGAGCTTTCTGATCGTCGAGGCAGGGGCCCTGGACGGGGTGGAGCTTGCGCAGGTGGACCGGGCCTGCCAAGAGATGCTGGGCCGGCTGGAACAGGAGTTCCCGGAGATCATCGAGCGCATGAACAGCGAAGGCAGGCTGCGCGATATGGATCTGGCCGCGTTGAAGAATGCTGTAGGGCAAAAAGAAGGGAACTAAGAAGTGCTTTCCTCCCAGGACATCGAACGCAAGCTCGCCGGGTTCGGCGCCATCGACGACATCGTCGGCGCAATGAAGGCCTACGCGGGCCTCGCGATCCGGAAGACCGGTGATCTCGTGGAGAACGTGCGGCAATACGAGGCCAACGTCCTGATTGCCTTGGCGGACCTGGCAGCGCATTACCCCGGGCTGCTGCCGCCTTTGCCGGACGGAAAAAGGATCATCACGGCCTTCGGGTCGTCGCAAGGACTTTGTGGATCCTATAATGAACGATTGGCGGACGCAGTCGCCGGCCTGGCGGATCCGGGCGACTTGGTATTCCTGAGCGGCAGGCGGCTGCGGGACGCCTGTGCAGCGCGCGGCATCGCCTGTGCTGCCTGGCAGGAGTCCGTGGGCAATGTGAACGCGATCCCCGCGGCCCTGCGCAGGACGGTCGCGGACCTGGCTGCGCTCTCCGCGAAAGAGGGGTACCGCACCCTGACCGCGATCTTCCTGGCGATCGCGCGAAAAGAGCCGCGTCTCACGACGGAGCGGATCCTGCCGCCCGTTGCGGACCGCCTGCCCCTGCCGCAGCCCCGGCCGTTCCCGCCGGAGACCACCATGCCGCCGCACCGGGTCTTCGCCGCAATGCTGGACGAGTTCCTGGCCGTCAGCCTCTACCGGTGCTACCTCGAATCCCTGCGGAGCGAGAACTGGTTCCGTCTGCGCAGCATGGAAGGGGCCTCGGAAAACCTGAAGCGCCGCATCGCGGAGCTTGCCGCGCTGGGCCGGTACGCGCGGCAGGAAGAGATCACGGAAGAGCTGCTCGAGATCCTGGGGAGCGGGGTCTTTTCGCGAAGGGCTGCGGGGGAGGCGTAACCGTCAAATGCGGTTTCGCCACAGAATGCACATAAGACACAAGAAGAAAGAAAAGGCAAGGCGACGGGTCGTCGGGGGTTCCTGTAGGTGGATTGTCCTTTGAGGCTTTCAACATGGCGATCGGGAAGTACATACGCAGCATGGGGCGGCTCCTCGCCATCGGCGCGATCCTGGCGCGGCAGTTCCTCATTACGCTGCCCTACCGGCTGCTCGTCGTCGCCCGGCCGAAGAGCGTCAAGGCCATCGGGAAATACCTGCGCACCAAGCAGCCGCGGATCAGCGGGCCGGTCCTGATCAAGGAGACGCTGGAAAAGCTCGGCCCGACGTACGTGAAGTTCGGACAGTTCCTGAGCATCCGGCCGGACCTGATCCCGCCCGAGTACTGCGCCGAGTTCCGCAAGCTCCAGGACAAGGTCCCGCCCTTTCCCTTCTCCCAGGTGACCCGGCAGATCGCGCGCGAGCTGAAGCGGGACCCCGGCGAGGTCTTCAGCGAGTTCGACGAGACGGTCATCGCGGCCGCATCGGTGTCGCAGGTCCACCGGGCGCGGCTCCGGACCGGCGAGGAGGTTGCGGTCAAGGTCCAGCGGCCGGGGGTGCAGGAGCAGATGGAAGAGGACATCCTGATCATGCTCTTCTTCGCCGTGCTGCTCGAAAAGCTCGTGCCGTCGCTCCGGAAGAACCAGCCCGTGATGCTGATCCACGAGTTCTCGCGCTGGACCGACCGGGAGCTCTACTTCCGGCAGGAAGGGAAGAACGCCCTCCACTTCGCCTGGTACTTCCGGGACCACCCGTCGGTGCGGATCCCGAAGGTCTTCCGCGAGCACACGACCAAGAAGATCCTGGTCATGGAGTACATCCGGGGCGTGAACGTGCTCGAGGCTGCCGAGGGCACGATCGACCGGAAGGCCGTGGCCCACCTCATCGCGGACGCCATGCTGAAGCAGATCTTCGTGGACGGGTTCTTCCACGCGGACCCCCATGCAGGGAACATCTTCCTCTTGGAGGACAAGACCATCGCCTTTCTGGATTTCGGGATCGTGGGGTATCTCTCGGAGGAGCTGCGGGCCTGGACCTTCGACATCCTCTACGGCATGGCCGAAGGGGACGTGCCGCGCGTCATCGAGTCCTTCCTGGAGCTGTGCAACGTGCGGGAGGACGAGGTGGACCTGCCGGTGTACCGCCGCCAGATGAACGAGGTGCTGTCGGAGCTGCACATCTACGAGATGGCCGACATCCCCTTCTCGCAACTGATGGAGCGGTTCCTGAACACGAGCCTGGAGTTTGCCATCCCGATCCCGCACGAGTTCGTGCTCCTGTCGAAGGCGATCACGACCCTGGAGGGGACCTGCCTGTCGCTCGACCCGAACATCAAGATCGTCGAATATCTCAAGCCCTTCGTGCAGAAGTACATCAAGACGGTGCCGGAGCTTTCGGACGTGGTGCAACAACTCAAGGCGGGGCCGTTCGAGGTGGGGCGGGTGCGGCGGCTTATCGTCAAGCACGGGACGCGGGCCCTGCGGCTTCTGGAGAACCCGACATTCCGGATCGCGAGCGAGGAGTTCCGGAACATCACGGACGAGATGGACAAGGCGAGCGTGAACGTCTCGCACGGCGTGATCATCGCGGCCCTGATCGTCTTTGCCGCGACCCTGAGCAACGAGAGCGAGTTCGAACGGTGGCTCAAGGGCTGCCTGCACCTGCCCGTCATCCCGGTCCTGCCGCTCCTGAGCCTGGCCGCCGCGGGCTGGCTCTGGCTGCGGATGTACCTCAAGAACCGGCCGCGGAAGAAGCGCTGATCAGCCGGTTGCCTCGACCAGTGCCTGCTGGATCTCCGTTGAATCGGGGGCCAGGTCCAGGGCGTCCCGCAGCGTGCTGGCTGCCAGCGATTTCCTCCCGGTGCGCAGATAGAACCGGCCGAGTCCCAGCCGGAATTCCGGCTTCCGGGGCTCCATGTCCACGGCCCGCTTCAGGTAGTCCTCGGCGTCGCGGCCGCGCCGGGGCATATGGGAAAGCGCGATCCCCCGCTGGAACACGTACTCGCCGTTCCCCGGGTCCAGGCGTTCCGCCCAGTCGAAGGACTCGTCCGCGGCCCAGTAGTTCCCGATGTTCATCTGCGTCATCCCCTCCCGGTAGCGGGCCACGGCCATGACCTTCGGGTCCGGAGGCGAGGCAGCCGGGGTGGCCCCCGCTTGAGCCGCCTGCCTCCGATCGTACTGCGCGCGGTTCACCGGCGACTTCAGGGTTTCGTAGGCCTCGTGGGACCGCGCAAAGAGGGCTTCCAGCTTTTCCTTCATGTCGCTCATTTCCGGCTCGAAATGGCGGTCCGGATGGTACCGTTTCGCGGCAACGAGGTAGGCCTTCTTGATCTCGGCATCGGAGGCGTTCTTCGCGATGCCGAGCATCTCGTAATGGCTCAGGGTCGCCATGCGCTCGAAATCGGACTGGACCCGGGTCTTGGTGATCGCCACATCGACCGATGCTTCCGTGCCCTTGCCCGGAAAGGCCTCGCGCAGGAACTCCTTGTCTTCCGGCGCCGTAACGGTTCCGGGTTCCGCCATGCGCAGGGCGAGGAGGACGGATACCGCATCCAGCACCGTGTCCTCCGGCAGGTCGGAGAGGGCCGTGAGGCCGGCGATGCTGCGCTCGCCGTTGATGAGCGCCAGCACCTCGCGCTGGTCCGCGTCGAGGTGCGCGCGCTGAAAGAGGAGCTCGTGGTCCGCTGCGGGACGCAGGACCGTGGAAAGGGGAGGGAGGGCGGCCCGGGCGTCCGTTGCGTTGCGGTCGCGGAGGCCGTCGATGATCAGGTCTCCCGTGCTCATCTGAAGCGGGATGACCTCGGCAAGCGGGATGACGCCGGCGGAGAAGGCATAGGTGCCGTCACGCCAGGAGAACAGGTCCAGCACGATCTCCCGGACCTGGAGCTTCACCTGGTCGACCAGGTCCTTGGCCGAGAGGGCGCGCATGCCGAAGAGGACCGCGCCCAGCTTCTTGCCGGTCTTGATCACGCCCTCCGTGGCCTTGGCGAACTGCTCCGGCGTGATCTTCCCGCGCCGCACGAGGAACTCGCCGAGACGGTCCTCGTTCCGGTTCGAGGCAGCAAAGAGCACGTCGCCCTGGGAGAAGAAGACCTTCTTGATCGTCCCGTCCCGCTCGAAGACTGCCGTACCGGTCTTCTTCTCGAGCCGGAGGTCCTGGAACAGCCACGGGATGGTCAGGGGCTTTATGTCGTTGGCGGATTTGCTCATGGCGGCCAGGGAAAGCGGACGTCCCAAATCCAGCTACCATAAACCCTGTCAAGGAGGGTGTCAACCAGAAATTTTGTGTTTGCGTGGGGAGAATGGAGGCGCCGGCGGACCGGCGCCCCTCTGGGCTCAGCTCTTGATGATCGTGGGGGTGATGAAGATCATGAGCTCGGATTCGGTGTTGTAGGAGCTCTTTCTCTTGAAGAGCCAGCCGATGAGCGGGATCTTCGAGAGCAGCGGGACCGCCGATTCGGTTTCGCCCTGGTTCTTGGTCAGGATGCCGCCGAGGACGATCGTATCGCCGTCGTTCACGACCAGTTGCGTGTTCGCGGAGCGACGCGCGACCGTGGGGATACCGTCCACCTCGTTCGAGAAGTCCGGCTCCGACTTGTCCACGACGATCTTCAGCGAGATCTTGTCGTCCTGGGTGATCGTCGGCGTCGCCGACAGCCGGAGGCTGGCGGAGATGACCTGCACGCCCGCGGTGTTCACCCCGGTCTGGGCCGTGGAGCTGACGATGCGGATCGGGATGTCGATGCCGCTCGAGATCGTCGCCTCCTGGTTGTTCATGGTCATGACCTTGGGGGTTGAGAGGATCTTGCCGTTCCCCGTGGTCTGCATGGCCGAGAGCTGCAGGTCGAGCGAGAGCTTGTTGCCCAGCTTGCCGAAGCTGAAGCCGAGCGCGCCCCCGGCGCCGGACCCTACGGCGGCAGGCAGGTTCACCACATAGGCGCTGCCGCTCAGGCCGACGTCCCCCGTCTTGGGGTAGAAGGTGGTGGTCCCGATCTGCGGGACGCCGGTGGTCACGTTTCCGGTCGTCTGCGCGGCGGCGCCCGTGGCGCCGCCGCTGATGACGGTGGTGCCCTGGCTGTTCGTGCTCGAATAGCGGCCGCCCCACTGCACCCCGAGGTCCCGGGCGAAGTTCGTCGACATCTCGACGATCCGCGCCTCGATCAGGACCTGCGGCATCCGGATATCCAGCTTCCTGATCAGCCGCGCCATCCGGTCGATGTTCAACGACAGGTCCCGCACCACGATGGCGTTCATGCGGGGGTCGTCGGCAACCTTGGAGGCCGGGTTGTCGCTCTTCATCTTTTCGACGAGGGGGAGGAGGTCCTGGCTCCGGGCGTGGGCGAGCGGGAAGACCCGCGTCTCCATATCGCTGTCGCGCGCGTCCGCGATGGCCAGGATGCGGACCAGGTTCCCGTCGCGCACGTAGGTGAGCTTGTGGGTATTAAGGATCGCTTCGAGGGCGGTCCAGAGATCGACGTTCTTGAGACTTACGGTCACCTGACCCGTGACGCCGTCGCCGATGACGACGTTCGTCCCTGCGGCCTGGCCCACGGCTCGCACCACGTCCCGGATGTTTGCGTCGCGGAACTCCAGGGAGAATGTCGGCTTGGCGTCCTGCGTGCGGTTCTGTGCCGCGTGCGCGGGCCCGGCGAGCAAGAGCAGGATTGCCAGCACGGCGACGCGTGCACCGTCACTCCGGATCGCGTGTTCCATGAACGACCTCCTCACCTATTTCCCGAGGGTAAAATTCTCGAGAACGATCTCCTGGCGGTCGCCTCCGCGGCCCATCAGGATGATGCTCCGCCTCCGGATCTCGACGATCCGGCGGTCGCCCACCCGGGAGCCGACGCCGAGCAGTTCCCCGCCGATTATGGCGATGCGCACGTTCTTCCCGTAGATGATGCCGGTCAATTGGTTGCCGGCGGGCGTCGCTGCGCCGGAAGCGGCCGCGCCGGAAACCTCCGCCGGCTTGTTGAAGGGGTCGCGACCGAATCCCGCGTCTGCGTCGTTCGGCGTGGTGCCCGTCGTCGTGACCGTGGAGCGCGGACCGGATGCGAAGAAGGGGTCGCGCAGGGCCTGCGCCTCCTTGGCCCGCAGGGGCGCGCCCGCTGACGCGATCAGGAGGCAGACGATCGCCAGGCCGAGCCCGCGGGCCGCGCTTCGCGGCCATCGTCTCGGGGAACGATCATTTTTCCACATAGGTGACCGCCTGGAGCTGCGTCGCGCAGGAAGAGGACGCGTCGGGGCAGGCGTCCACCCGGATCTTCCGGATATTCACGATCCGCGAGCTGCTCTCGATGCGCTTGAAGTATTCGGCCATTTCCCGGTACTTGCCCTTGAGGTCGAGGGTCATCGACACTTCCTTGTACTGCTTCTTGCTTATCTCCTGGGACGGATGGACCGCAACGAGGTCCACGCCCTCCTGGCGCGCCTCGGAGGAGACGTCCTGCAGCACCAGGAGAACGCCCTGCTGGTCGGCCAGGTCCCACCGGATGCCGCTCTTCGCCGCCTCCCGGATGCGCGCCGCATTTGCGCCGAGGTCCGCGATCTGGAGGGAAAGGGTCTGCAGGTCCTTGCGGGCAGCGTCGATCTTCCCCCGGATCGCCGTATTGCCGTTCACCACCGCCGTGTAGGGGAAGCGGTAGACGAGCGCGCTCGCAAGCGTCAGCACCGTCAGCACGGCGAGGACCATCTCGCGCATCGTGTACTTCCGGCTGAGCAGGGCCCGGATGCCGCGAACCTCCGCCATCAGCGGGCCTCCTGCGACACGCCCACGCCGCAGACGATGTCGAAATCCACGACCTCGCGGCCGTTCATGACCGCCTGCTGCGCCCCGAGCAGCTGCGGTTTGTCGAAATAGCCCGATTGCGCCATGGCCATGAGGAACGAGGTGATCGTGGTATAGTCATAGGCCCCGCCGCGGATCCTGATCTGCGGCGTGCCGTCCGCGGTCCCCTCCAGGCTGTCGAACCACAGGCCTGCGGGCACGATGCGGGAAAACTGATAGAAGACCTGGGACCACTGCACCCGCTGGGACAGGAGGGTCTGGATGAGCGCCACCTTTTCCAGGCTCGCGCCCGGCGCGATGGAAAGGCCGATCTCGGCCCTGATCGCATCGGCCTGCCGCTTCAGGCCTTCGCGCTGCACGGTCAGCGCGGCGAGCTGGGAGTGGAGCGCTCCGCGCGTGAGCAGGGCCGTTCCGAAGAACGCCGACCAGGCGACGAAGAACAGGGCCCCGGCCGCCAGCCAGAGGGTGCCGCGGTCGAGCCCTCTCTTCGGCATCCGCGGAAGCAGGTTGATATAGTCGTCGTATGGCTTCATCGGCTGCACCGCATCAGTGCGTCCTGAGCGCGAGCCCCACGGCCGCGGAAAAACGCGGCCCCAGCGGGCCATACTGCTCCCGCACTCCCGTCGCGCAGGGATACAGCATAAAGGGGTCGTCGAGTTCGACCGGCAGATCGAGGGCGCGGCTGAAATAGGCGGGCAGGCCCCGCAGGGACGCGACGCCGCCCGTCACGATCGCCCGGCCGCAGCCCGGCGCCCGGCAGGTGGTCTTGTAATATTCCTGGGAGCGCCGGATCTCCATCAGGATCCCGTCGAGGAGGCCGAGCGCGGCTGCGATTGCGGGATCGCTCTCCGGCGGCGCCTCGATGTCCAGCGTGCGCTTGAGTTCCTCGGCCTCCTGCAGCCCCATCTGCCGCGCCTCGGCAATTGCCCGGGTCATGGCCAGGCCGCCGATCTCGATGCTGCGGCTGAAGCGGAGCACGCGCCCCTTGAAGATGTCGATCTCTGTTTTCGCCGCACCCAGATCGACGACGAGCATCTCCTCGTCCGGGAAAGCGTTGCGCCGGTCCAGGTCGTTCCGCAGGGCAAGGGCGTTCGCGTCGACGGCAGTGACGGTGATGCCGACCTTCCGGAACGGCGCAAGGTGCTGCTGGACGATCCCTTCTTCCGCGGCGACGAGAAGGACGTCGAGCTTCTCGACGCCCTCGACGGTCTGCTCGCCCGTGACGAGAAATTCCACCAGGGCCGTATCGAGCGGATAGGAAATATGGCGTTTCGCCTCCCACCGTACGGCCTCCCGCAGCTCGGATACCGGCATGCGGGGCAGCGTGAGGGAGCGGATCGTCAGGTCCTTGGCGGGTATCTGGGTGACGACGCCGCGCGTTCCCAGTTTCTTGGCGGCGGCTAGGGAGGCCAGGTCCGCGTCCAGGTCCTGGGCCGTCTGCGCGGGGGAGAACTCCACGAGCGCGGCGGACAACAGACGGGGCTTGCTGCCGGTGAGCGCCCGCACGACCTTGATGCCCCCGGCTCCGATATCGACCCCTGTTCGTTCCCGCGATCCGATCAGCATAGAAGAAATGGGGAAGGGTTCAGCGACCCGCCTTGCCCTGGCTCCGCTCGCCCAGCGCCATTTGATAGGCGATCTTGTGCTTGAACCCGCGCTTCAGATATTTCCAGATGCGCTTCACGCGCTCGTAGTCCGTCTTGCTGAACTCCCGCGCCTCCAGGTCGCCCATGGGGATCCGGCGCGGTTTTATATAGCCCTTCTGCTCCAGATAGTACAGTTTGTGTCTCGGGATATCGATCTTTCTGACGATCTCGGATGTTTTCATAGGGTGTTCGACCCGCGTTCGGAGGGGTCTGCAAGTTTATTTTTCTACAGTTCCTTACTATTTATAGTAGGATAGGGAGGGGTTGTCAAGCAAAAATACAAAAAAAATTGTCCGGTCAATCAATTCCAGGCCGGCGGACGGCTTGCGTTACGGAACAAGGGTTGCGAAACTTCTTGACCAATTGCCTTGGTCGTGCTAGGCTTCCCCATTACGGGGGGAAAGGAGAACCATCATGAAAAAAGGAATCGCAGTGCTCATCGCCGTTGTGGCCGCTTTGTCGTTCGCCGCTCCGGGCAGCGCCCGCGCCGCGGACCAGACCCTGAAGCCCTACCTGCTCGGCTCGCAGGGGGCCGGGACGATCGCGGCGAAGCTGCCGGAGGTCAAGGCCGCCCTGGAACACAACGGCTTTAAGATCGTGGGCGAGTATGCGCCCTATCCGGGCGCGGAGGTCGTCGTGGCGACGAGCGATGCGCTCCAGGCCGCGGCAGCAAAGACGAAATTCGGCGTGTACGGCGCGATCGTGCGGGTGTCGCTCACCGAGGCGGGCAAGGACCTGCAGGTCGCCGCAACGAATCCTCGCTACTTCGCAGCCGCCTACCGCATGGACGGGGACCTGGGCGCCGTTGCCGACGCGCTCGCCAAGGCGATCGGCGGTGCGACCCCCTTCGGGTCCAAGGACGGGTTCACGGCAAAGGAATTACGGAAGTATCACTATATGATCATGATGCCCTACTTCGACGACGGGGTCAAACTGGCCTCCTATCCCACGCAGACCGAAGCGCTCAAAACCATAGAGGCCAACCTGGCTGCGAAGAAGGGCGGTTCCGCAAAGGTCTATCGGGTGGACCTGCAGGGGAAGGACGCCTCCGTCATCGGTGTGGCGATCACCAAAGGGGAAGGCGCGGACGCGACGATCATGAAGGTGATCGACCAGGGAGAGCTGAAGCACACCGCCCATCTGCCCTATGAGATCGCGGTGGTCGACGGCACGGTCTGGATGCTGCACGGGAAGTTCCGGATCGCGCTGGACTTTCCCGACCTGGGCATGGGGACCTTCATGAAGATCTCGGGCGCCCCGTCGGCCATCGAGGACGTGCTCAGTGCGGTGGCGGGGAAGGGGAAGTAGGAAGGCGACGAGCTATTCGTGGTAGCGTCCGTTGCTGAGATCAGGAAAAGAAAAGGGCCGGCGGAAATCCGCCGGCCCTTTGTTATTAAAGCGGTCGATTCATGACGGAATTAAGGTAGACATTTAAGAAAGCGCCCTCCTCAGAGAGCCCCCGCCGATCGCTACTTCCTTGTTTCGCTCAATGGAAAGTTAGACATGCGCTAAAGTGTGTATACCAGCAAGGCGTTTACCGATGTTGGCTTTCGCTATTTTTAAGTCATAAGACGCCTGAAGATTTAGCCAGTATTGCGGCGTTTGATTAAACGCACGACCGAACAACAATGCCAATTCCGCCGTTACCGGACGATCTCCCCTGATTACGTGAGAAATCCGCATCGACGACACACCGATAGCGCGCGCGAACTCAGCCTGAGATATACTCATCTCTCCCAAGATTTCTGCTAGAAATTCTCCTGGGTGAATTGCAGGCAGTCCGTTCTTAACCATGTCAGTATCTCCTTTAGTGGTAATCAACGATTTCAACGTCATAGACATCACCATTTTCAAAGCGGAAGCATACGCGCCACTGGTCGTTAATCCGAATGCTCCATTGACCGATGCGATCATGAGCCAACGCTTCCAGCCTGTTGGAAGGCGGATTTCGTAAATCATCGAGACGCACGGCTCCATCCAGCTGTGTCAAGCGCATCGCTGCACGCTCCAATATATCCCGCGGCAATCGGCGCGACTTTCCGGTGGCAAAAAAGCGTTCTGTTTCGGAAGAAGCAAAGGATTGGATCACAGAACCATAATAAACAAATTGTTTATGATTGTCAAGTGGCTTCGTTGCAATGGGAGGTAAAGGCCGATGCAGCGCTGGGCGATGATCGCCTAGCATCACTCAATCCGGACTGGTAAACCACGGATGTGAAGTTTTAGTTGTAGTCTTCATTGTTGCCGAAACCAATAACCTGAGGATGGAGCTAGCATGGCCTGTTTCGAGCGGAATATGGCAATCGTAAACGCTAAATCGGCCGCTAAAGAGCAGTGCGGTTTTTTTGCGTCGGCTGCATGAGCCTTGTTCGGCCCCGCGTCCCGCCATCAAGGAGCTGACGGGTGGGCGCGATTGAATTGCGATTCCGCTCGCTCGTTCCAGAGCACTACTCCATGCAGCGCGTTTTCATATGAGGTGGTGAAGTCGAAGCTGAGAACGATAAGGCCTCCGACGCTGGCAGCTGCATCTAATGCCGTTACTCGTCCGCTATGAGCGGCAGCATACACAGGCACTACCACCGCTGCAAGTGCGGCAATGGCAATGCCCAGACGGGTTAAGCCGTTGCGCGTTTCCCCGAGATACATTTGCCCCAATCCGGGAATAAGCGATCGAAAGGAAGCAGCTTCTTTCGATTTCCATGGAACATTCTTTGCTTCTTGAGCAAGTTTCGCCAATGAGGAATTCGGTTGTTCCCTGATCAGTTCATTGAAGGCATCGTCAGGTGAAGATCGTGGCAATCCTTGGACACCCACACTGCGATACGCCCATCCCAGCCGATACAGTGTAAGGGGCCTCAGTTTCGTCTGCGGATGCAGCTGAAGCAGTGTTTCCCAGAGTTGAACGGCACTGTCCGGCGCACGAAAGCGCAAATCCTGCAAATCCAATGATCCGGCTAAGGATTGAAATCCGGGGAAGTCCGTGATGGCAGCGGCTGCCTCGGCCTCATATTTTTCAGTGTTTCGTTCTGGAGGCGAGAACC
>JBJKRX010000080.1:0-42686 GCA_046704425.1 Nitrospirota bacterium | reverse complement strand
GGCCTGCAATCGGTCTGCGACTTCTCGCCGGAACTGGACCCAGATGGGATGGACGGAGCAACCTCCGCTCAGACGGCATTTGTTGCTGTCCACCGCGCAGAGGTTGATCCCCGTGGGGCCCTGGATCGCCTCGAGGACCGCGAGGAGGGTGATCTGCTCCGGCGGACGGGCGAGCCGGAACCCTCCCTTGACGCCGCGCACCGATGTCAGGATATGGTGGCGCACGAGGCGCTGCAGGATTTTTGCGAGAAAGCTCTTCGGAATCTGCATGGCCTTGGCGATCTCCGCCACGCTTGCGGTCCGCTCTCCCTCCCGTTTCAGATACAAGACCGTCCGCACTGCATAGTCTGTTTCTCGTGTGATCAGCATGGGGGGCTCGCCTCTTCCGCAGGCAGGTGCGGAACCGAAGCGATTCTCCTTTCTTCTCTCGCTGTTGCAGCAAAAATGCCGCTCAGCGGGAAAAACAGGATATACAGGACCTTATTAAAACATTTCTCCGTTCTTTGTCAAGGGGAAAAAAGGGAGGGGGCGTCACCTGCGCCCTGACTGCTTCAGGCCGGTGCCGCTCTTGTGCTCCAGCGACTCGAATATCATGTCGAGGACCGAGCGCTGTCGACCCTCGAATTTGTTCAGCACCGCGAGACAACTCCCGAGCGGAAAGCGCTCATGCAGGTATTCCGCGTCGCGGCCCGACAGGATGATGATCCGGTTCCTGTTGAGCCCCTTCGAGACGGCGTAGGCAAGCACCTTCGCGCCGTCCAGGCCGGGCATCTCCAGATCGATCAACAGAAGATCCAGCTCCTGCGTAATGGTCGTCAGGCACTTCACGGGGTCGTCGCAGGTCCGGACCGAAAGGAGGGGATAGTGCTCCGCCACGTACTCACGGAGCAGTTTCAGAAAGGTTGCGTCGTCGTCGATCAGCAGGATGTCACCCATTACAGCCTCCCGGGGCGGCGAAGGGCCGACGCATATTGTAATCGCAACGCCCCGGTTGCGCAAGCGAATAGTTGCCCTTCCGAATGACGATGGCCGCAGCCGGTATCCCCATCCTTCCTTATGCGGCCTTCTCCTCCGGCTTCCAGATGTGCACGGAATTTTTCACTTTCGCGATCATCTCGGGTGAAAATTCCATGATCCCATGGACGGTGCGCGCATGAACCGCTGCGCCGTCGACGATGAGCTCCTCGGTCTGCGCAAGATAGTGCCAGTCGCATGCCATGCCCAGATCCCTGCACCGCAACTCCTTCATCACCGGAATGTCCGCATCGCCTTCGATCGGCGGCGAGGGATTCGTCAGGGAGTTCCTGATCCTGCCGATGAGGTCCGTCCCGAGCGCCTGGACGCCGTGAACGTCCCGCAGGTGCAACGCCGCCCTATCGAGCAACAGCTCCTCGGTCCGTCCGATGTACTTCCAGGAACAATCATAGCCCAGCCTCCGGCAGGCGTATTCCTTCGCGGCCATTTTCCCGGTCCCGCGCTCTATTTTGCGATCACCTTTCATGACGCCTCCTTCTTTCTGCCATGCTTTGCCCGTACTAGAATAACTATAGCACAGAGGAAGGGAGGCTACGGTGAGGATGGTCAGAGCTTGAGGCTCTCGCGGTAGACTTCCTTCTTTGCGAGGCCGAGGTCGCGGGCCGCGATCGGGATCGCTTCCTTTTTCGTCAGTCCCCGATGGAACATCAGGTTTTTCAGATATGATGCTGCATCGACGTCCCGGACGGCGGGATGATCGCCCGGGGCGCCATGCACGAGGATGGTGAATTCGCCCCGCACCGTGCCGTCCCGCAACTGCTCCAGGATGGTCGAGAGCGTGCCGCGGATCGTCTCCTCGTGGAGCTTGGTCAGTTCGCGCGTCACAACGGCCTTCCGGTCGCCGAGGACCTCCCGGAGGTCCGTAAGTGTCCGCATGATCTTGTGGGGGGCCTCGTAGAGGATCAGGGTGCGCTCCTCGGCAGCGAGCTCTTCCAGCCGCTTCCGGCGTGCTCCTGCCCGTGCCGGGAGGAATCCCTCGAACACGAAGCGGTCGGTCGGGAGGCCGGACACGGACAGCGCAGCAACGGCGGCCGAGGGGCCGGGGATCGGCAGCACGACAAGCCCCCGGTCCACCGCGAGGTTGATCAGGAAATAGCCGGGGTCCGAGATGCCCGGCGTACCGGCGTCCGACACAAGTGCCACGTTCGTCCCTTCGAGCATGCGGGCGACGAGCACCGGTGCCTTCTCTTCCTTATTGTGATCGTGATAGCTCGTGAGCTGCGTCTCGATCCCATAGCGGTCAAGCAGGTGGCGGGTGTGGCGTGTGTCCTCGGCTGCGATGACATCAGCCTCCCGGAGCACGCGCAGGGCCCGGAGCGTGATGTCTTCCAGGTTGCCGATGGGGGTTGCAACGATGGCCAGAGTACCGGGCGGCACGACGATATGCACCTCGCAGAGCGCGTCGGCTCCGGATCGAGCGAAACATCCCGGTGCCGTACGCGAATCCATGCTACCATAGCGCACAACGAGGTACAATAGAAATGCGCGCCGCAAAATCGCTGGCTATTTTTTCGGAGAGATGTTAGAATTTCCGCACGCGACGCAGGAGGGATGGAGCGGCATGGTCAGGTTGTCGGTGAACATCGATCACATCGCAACGATCAGACAGGCGCGACGGGGCACGGAACCCGATCCCGTTGCTGCGGCCGTGCTCGCCGAAACAGCGGGCGCGGACGGGATCATCGCCCATCTGCGCGAGGACCGCAGGCACGTGCAGGATCGTGACCTGCGGCTGCTGCGCGAGATCGTCCAGACCAAGCTGAACATGGAAATGGCTGCGACCGACGAGATGCAGCGGATCGCGCTGGCCGTGAAGCCGGATTTTTCCACCCTCGTTCCGGAAAAGCGCGAGGAGCTGACCACCGAAGGCGGTCTCGCGGTAGCGTCGCGGATCGATGCGCTCACGACCTATATCGAGACGCTCCGGCACGGCGGGATCACGGTCAGCCTGTTCGTGGATCCGGACGAAGAACAGATCGCGGCGTCCGCAAAGGCAGGGGCGGACTGGGTGGAGCTCCATACAGGCGGGTATGCGAACGCGCGGGTCGAAAAAACGCGCGAAGAAGAATACATCCGGATCGCCGAGGCGGCGAAGCTCGCCGCAAGCCTGGGGCTGCGCGTGGGAGCGGGGCACGGCCTTACCTATCGAAACGTCCGGAGGATCGCGCAGATCCCCGAGGTAGAGGAGCTGAACATCGGCCACAGCATCATCTCCCGGGCCGCGCTCACGGGGATCGACGAAGCGGTGCGGGAGATGCGGCGTCTCATCGCGTTCTGAGACCGTTGCGTGAAACGGGGGAGGAGTCATGATCGTGGGCATCGGCGTGGACCTGGTCAAGATCGACCGCATCGACAAGGCAGGCAAGGACCACCAGGGTTTTCTCGAACGGGTGTTCACCGAGAGTGAGCGCGCTTATTGCAGAAAACAGAAGTTCCCGGCCCAGCATTATGCCGGCCGGTTCGCGGCCAAGGAGGCGCTCCTCAAGGCCATCGGCACGGGCTGGAGCGCGGGCATCAAGTGGACCGATATGGAGGTGCTGCACGGAGACGGCGGCGGCCCGATCGTGCATGTCTCCGGCAGGGTCAAGGACCTGATGGACCTGAAGGGCGTGAAACAGATCATGCTGAGCTATTCCCATGACGAGGGGTACGCCGTGGCCCAGGTCGTCTTGGTGGGCTGAAAGCTGCGGAGCGCGTCCATGCAGATCGCAACCTCCCAGGAGATCCGGAACATCGACCGCAGGGCGACCCGGGAATTCGGCATCCCCGGCGTCGTGCTGATGGAGAACGCGGCAGCCGGGATCATGGTCGCCATGGAGGAGCATTTCGAGGGGCTGGCGGGCGTCAGGGTCGGAATCCTCTGCGGCAAGGGCAACAACGGCGGAGACGGGCTGGCCCTGGCCCGCAGGCTGCGGATTCGGGGCGTGCCGGTGCGCGTGGCCCTGCTCGCGCCTTTTACAGCACTTTCCGGCGAGGCCAAGGTAAACCTCGCTGTATTGCGCAAGACGGACGTGGAGATCGCGCAGAGCGCATCGCCGCGCGTGCTTGCGGACATCCTGGCGTGGTCCGATATCGTCGTCGATGCCCTGCTCGGCGTTGGGCTCGCGTCGCCGCTCTCAGGGGCCTATGCCCGCGCCGTGGAGCGGATCAATGCCGCAGGCCGTCCGATCACGGCAATCGACATCCCCACGGGCATCGACGCCGACACGGGCGCGGTCCGGGGGCTTGCGGTCAGGGCCGACCTCACGGTGACGATGGGGCTCCTGAAGCGGGGACTGGTGCTCCAGCCGGGCGCTCACTATGCCGGCGTGGTGCGCACGGCAGACCTCGGCATCCCTCCCCAGGCGATCGAACAGGAGCAGATCGCCCTCTCGCTGCTGGATCGCGAAGACCTGGTCGGGCTGGTGGGCGACAGGAAACCGGACGCGCACAAGGGCGATTTCGGCCATCTCCTCGTGATCGCCGGATCGCCGGGCAAGGCGGGCGCCGCGATCATGGCGGCGCGAAGCGCGCTCAGGACCGGCGCAGGCCTGGTGAGCGTGGCTGCGCCGAATGCCCTCGTGCCGATCATCCAGTCGCAGCTCTTTGAGGCCATGGGCATCCCCGCGGCAGAGAGCCTGGAAGGGACGCTCGGCATCGGGGCAGGGGAAGAGCTTGCGAAAGCGGCACGGGGCATGAGCGCCTGCGCCCTGGGGCCGGGGCTCTCGACCCACTTCGAGACCTGCCAGGTCGTCCGGGACCTGGTGCAGCGCATTACCGTGCCCCTGGTCATCGACGCGGACGGGCTGAACGCTTTCGCGGGCCGTGCGGATATCCTGAAGCGGGCGAAGGCGCCCGTCATCGTGACGCCCCACCCCGGGGAGATGGGACGGCTGGCCGGTATTGCAACCGCAGAGGTCCAGGAGGACCGGATCGGCGTAGCCGCTGATTTTGCGAAGAAGCAGAACGTCGTGGTGGTGTTGAAGGGCGCGCCGACCGTCGTGGCACTGCCGCAGGGCAGGATGTTCGTGAACGTCACGGGAAACCCCGGCATGGCAACCGCAGGGACAGGGGACGCGCTTACCGGTATGATCGGGAGCCTCCTGGCGCAGGGATATGCGGCAGCGGACGCGGCGTGCCTGGGCGTGTATCTGCACGGCCGTTCCGGCGACCTGGCCGCCGGGGAGAAGGGCGAGGCCGGCATGATCACCGGGGACCTGATCGAACAGATCCCGGCTACGCTTCGGGAGCTGCGCGCCGAGGCATGAGAAAATCCGACCGGCACAACCGGCTCGACAGGGGGAAGAGGGATTTATGACGACCGCAAAAGACATCATGACCAGGAACGTCGTGACCGTGACGCCGGACACCACCATCGAGACGCTCGCCGCGCTCCTGATCGAGCACCATATCAGCGGCGCTCCCGTGGTGGACGCGGAGGGGCGGCTCTTCGGCATCGTGACCGAGAACGACCTCATCAGCCGGAACAAGCGGCTGCATATCCCCACGGTCGTGAGCTTTCTCGACGCCGCCATTTACCTCGAAAGCTCGAAGAAATTCGAACAGGACGTCAAGCGTCTGACTGCGACCCAGGTAGGGGGCATCTGCACCCGCAAGGTGGTCTCGATCCTTGAGGAGACGTCGCTCACGGACATCGCCACCATCATGGCCGAGAAGAAGGTGCACCTCCTTCCGGTGCTGCGGGACGGTGCGGTCGTGGGCATCGTGGGCAAGCGCGACATGGTGCAGGCCGTGGCGCGCCAACAGGACTGATGTTCAGCGTCATCACGACGGCCCCCGAACAGACCTGGCGGATCGGCGAGCTTCTGGGGGAGCGGCTTGCGGCCGGAGACACGGTCTGCCTCTACGGAGATCTGGGCGCGGGCAAGACGAACTTCTCCTACGGCGTGGCCCGGGGCCTCGCGGTGCAGGAAGAGGTCGTCCCCAGCCCAACCTACGCCTTCGTGAATGAATACGCGGGCCGCGTGCCATTCTATCATATCGATCTCTATCGCATCAACGACCCGGCGGAGCTCGAGGACATCGGCTTCGACGAATATATCGATTCCGACGGCGTGACGCTGATCGAGTGGGCCGACCGTGCCGACGACGAGCTGCCGGTGGAATGCCTAAGCGTCTACTTCTCCACGGTGGACGAACGCAGCCGCGAACTCGGGTTCCTGGCCGAAGGCGAACGGTACGAACGCCTGCTCGCAGAATTCAAGGAAACCCTGAAGACGCCATGAAGAAGATCGGCATCCTGGCAAAAGACATCCCTGCGGCGCGCGCGGCGGCCCGGAAGCTGGCTGCATGGCTCAAGGCGCGCGGCAAGACGGCGTTCATCGCCTCGACCGCGGAAAGTTCGCGCGAGGAGATCGGGATGCAGGCGGAGATGCTCATCGTGCTGGGCGGCGACGGCACCCTGCTGTCCGCGGCGCGGCTGCTTTCGGACGCGCGGCGGGACGTGCCGATCTTCGGCGTGAACCTGGGGAGCCTGGGGTTCATGGCCGAGCTCTCGCTCGACGAGCTTTATGATAACCTCGGGAAGGCCCTGGCCGGCAAGCTGGCGACCGAAGACCGGATGATGCTGTCCGTCGGCGTGATGCGCGACGGTAAGCGCCTGGCCCAATACCGCGTGTTGAACGACGCGGTGATCAACAAGGGCGCGCTCGCCCGCATGATGGAGCTTCGCATCTCGGTGGACGACGGCCACCTGACCACGGTACGGGCGGACGGTCTGATCGTGGCCACCCCTACGGGTTCCACTGCCTATTCGCTCTCCGCCGGCGGTCCCATCATCCACCCGCGGATCCACAGCTTCGTGGTGACGCCCATCTGTCCGCATACCCTTGCGAACCGGCCGATCGCGCTGCCCGATACGGTCACGGTCTCGGTCCGGCTCACCTCGCCCAGCGAGGACGTGTCCCTGACGCTCGACGGCCAGACCGGCCGGCCGCTCCTGCCGGATGACCTCGTCGAAATTCGGAAGTCCCGCTTCAAGATGAAGCTGATCAAGCATCCCGCCAAGAGCTACTACGACATCCTGCGCACCAAGCTGAAGTGGGGGAACTGATCGTTTCCTTCGTTATTGCTAGCGGTACCATGCGGGCATTCCTCCGAGGGGACGAATGAACGAGGTGCAACAAGAATTCCTGGACATCCTGGCGCAGGTACGGACCCATCTGGAGTTCCGGCGCGCGCTCGGCGTGCGCGACGTCGCACTGCCGGGACCCGCTGCCGGTGCCCCTGTCGCGCCGTCGCCGAGCGTGCAAACCGCAAAGCCAGCCCCGTCCGTTGCTCCGCCCCGGACCGAGGGCGGCCTCGATAAGGTCCGCGAAGAACTGGGCGACTGCAAGCGTTGCGCGCTCTCCGCAAGCAGGACTTCCATCGTGTTCGGTGAAGGGGACCCGGGTGCAGCGCTCGTGTTTGTGGGCGAGGGCCCGGGGGCCGAGGAGGACCGGCAGGCCAGGCCCTTCGTGGGAGCCGCCGGACAGCTCCTCACGGACATCATCGAGAAGGGCATGCTGCTCAAGCGGCGTGAGGTGTACATCTGCAATATCGTCAAGTGCCGTCCCCCGGAGAACAGGACCCCCGAAGAGGCCGAGATCGCGGCATGCGCGCCCTTCCTGGAAAAGCAGCTTCTGGCGATCAGCCCCCGGGTCATCGTAGCGCTCGGGAACACGGCCGCGCGGGCATTGCTCGGGACCAACGAGGGGATCACCACGCTCCGCGGCAGATGGAAGGAGTGGCACGGCATCCCGCTCATGCCGACCTTCCATCCCGCCTACCTCCTTCGGAACCCGGGGGACAAGAAGCTCGTTTGGCAGGACATCAAGCAGGTGATGGAAAAGATGGGGATGGGGAGAACAAATTCCAAATAAATAATGTCTATGGAACTCACTCCCCTCATGCAGCAGTACCGCGCGATCAAGCGCCAGCACCAGGACGCCATCCTGCTGTTCCGCATGGGCGACTTCTACGAGATGTTCGACCAGGACGCGGTCACGGCCTCCAAGGTGCTCGAGATCACGCTTACGGCCCGGAACAAGTCCAAGGGCATCGAGACGCCGCTCTGCGGGTTCCCGTATCACGCCGCGGAAGGATACATCGCCCGGCTCATCCGGCGCGGGTTCAAGGTCGCGGTCTGCGAGCAGGTGGAGGACCCCAAGCTCGCCAAGGGCATCGTGAAGCGCGAGGTGATCCGCGTGGTGACGCCCGGCACGGTGCTGGACGCGAACCTGCTCGACGCCAAGGACAACAACTACCTCGCCTGCCTCGCGCCTGCCAAGGACGGCTTCGGGCTCGCCTTTCTCGATGTTTCGACGAGCGACTTCCTGGTCGCCGAGGTTGCCGGCTCCGGAAACCTCGCCGAACTCGATACGCTGCTGTCGCGGTTCACGCCGCGCGAGATCGTCCTGCCCAAAGGCCACGAACCCGACGAGGCCCTTGCCAATATCCTGCGTTCGTACACCCAGGCGATCAATTCCTGCGACGACTGGACCTTCGACCAGGAAACGGCGCTCCGCTTCCTGCTCGATCACTTCAAGGTCGCGTCGCTCGAAGGTTTCGGGTGCGGTGCGATGGGAAAGGGCATTGCGGCCGCGGGCGCCGCCCTGCGCTACCTTGCCGATACGCAGAAGACGGACCTGACGAACATCGGCAGGATCAGGCCCTTTCTCAGCCGGGAGTACATGGTCCTGGATGCCGCGTGCCAGCGGAACCTCGAACTCGTCAAGAACAGCTTCGACGGATCGGCGCGCAACACGCTCCTGTCGGTGCTCGATTTTACCGACACGCCCATGGGCGGAAGGGGACTGCGTCACTGGATCCTGAACCCCCTGCTGGACGCAGCGGAGATCGAGCGCAGGCTGGACGCCGTGGCCGAGCTCGCCGACGATCACCGGCTCCGGGCAGGGCTGCACGAGGGGCTCGGCGCGGTCTTCGACCTGGAACGGCTGATCAGCCGCATCTCGCTCGGCGTGGCGAACGCCCGCGACCTCTTGGCGCTCAAGCAGTCGCTTGCCGCGCTGCCCGCGGTGCGCTCGATGCTCGCTCCCTGCACGGCGAAGCTCCTGTACGATCTGGGCGCGGGATGGGACGATCTCCCGGATGTGGCGGCGCGGATCGAGGCCGCGATCGCGGACGATCCGCCGCTCACCCTGCGCGAAGGCCGCCTGATCAAGAAGGGGTTCAACGCAGAGCTGGACGAGCTGCGCTCCCTGAGCTCCGCGGGCAAGGGCTTTATCGCGGGCATCGAGCGGCGCGAACGCGAGCGCACGGGCATCACCTCCCTCAAGGTCAGTTACAACAAGGTATTCGGCTACTACATCGAGGTGACCAAGACGAACCTCCCGGCCGTGCCGCCCGATTACATCCGCAAGCAGACCCTCACGAACGCAGAACGGTTCATCACCCAGGAACTGAAAGAGTACGAAGACAAGGTGCTGCATGCGGAGGAAAAGATCCTCGACCTGGAATACCGGCTCTTCCAGGAGGTGCGGGAGGAAGTGGCTGCGCAGACCGTGCGGGTCCAGGAGATTGCGCGCCGGGTCGCCGTGCTCGACTGTCTTGCCTCGTTCGCCGAGGCCGCGGCGCGCCACGGCTACACAAGGCCCGAGGTGCTGGAGGACGACACGCTCCGGATCACCGAGGGACGGCATCCCGTGATCGAGCGGCTCTCGCCTGACGAGCGCTTCATTCCGAACGACACGCTGCTCGATTGCGAGGCGAACCAGCTCGTGGTCCTCACGGGCCCGAACATGGCCGGTAAGTCCACGTATATGCGCCAGGTGGCGATGATCGTCCTCCTGGCCCAGGCAGGCAGCTTCGTGCCCGCGCGCGAGGCGCGGATCGGGCTGGTGGACCGGATTTTTACGCGCGTGGGGGCCTCGGACTTCATCACCCGCGGCCGGAGCACCTTCATGGTCGAGATGAACGAGACCGCGGACATCCTGAACAACGCCACGGACAAGAGTCTCATCATCCTGGACGAGATCGGCCGGGGGACCTCCACCTTCGACGGCATCAGCATCGCCTGGGCCGTGGCGGAATACATCCATAGCCGGCTCCGCGCGCGGACGCTCTTTGCTACCCATTACCACGAACTGACGGACCTCGCCCTGACGCTCGACCGGGTGAAGAACTATACCGTTGCCATCAAGGAGTGGAACGACCAGATCATCTTTCTCCGCCGCGTGGTCGAGGGCGGGGCGGACAAGTCCTACGGCATCCAGGTCGCCCGGCTCGCGGGCCTGCCGCAGCCCGTGATCCAGCGGGCCAAGGAGGTGCTTGCGAACCTCGAGAAGGCCGAGTTCGACGACCTGGGCGCGCCGATCCTGGGCAGGAAGGACGGCAGGGGACGCAGGGCAGGGACAGCGAAAGGTGAGATCGCTCCGGAAAGTGCCGCGGAGCCGCAGCTCGGGCTGTTCGCGAGCGACGCGGGCCTGTTGTATCAAGAGCTGGCCGACCTGAACCTGGACGGGATGACGCCCCTGGATGCCTTGAACAAGCTGCATGAACTCAAGAAGAAGGCGGACCGAGGCTGATCGCTCGCGGCCGCAGCGGGCGGAAATTCCTTGTTGACACTTCGGGCCGATTTCTGGTACTATCGAGCCCATATTTCGCGCTGGAAAGGAGTATGAGCGTCAATGCAGGTGATTTTACGGGAAGATATCGAAACTTTAGGCTCGATCGGCGACCTCGTCAAGGTGGCCGACGGGTATGCACGCAACTATCTCGTGCCCAAGAAGAAGGCGATCGAGGCGACGCCCAAGAACGTCCGGGCCATGGAGCACGCGAAGAAGATGGTCGCCGACCGTCTGCGGAAGCTCAAGAAGGAAGCGGCCGTGGACGCCGACCGGATCAAGGCCCTGGCGATCACGATCAAGGCCAAGGCGGGCGAGGAAGGAAAGCTCTTCGGCTCCGTGACCACCATGGACATCGCCCAGGCGATGCAGGCGCAGGGCGTGATCGTGGACCGGAGGAAGATCCTGCTGGACGAGCCCATCAAGCGGCTGGGCGAATTCACCGTCGCGGTCAAGCTGCACGCCGACGTGACCGCCGAGTGCAAAGTGACCGTCGAGGCGGAAGAGGCGTAATCCACAATCCGACAGCCGACAGGAATCCGGGAGCCAGGAGACAGAAGTCAGGAGATGTATTCCGGTTTCTGACTGCTGGCTTCTTTTTTTGTTTCTCCCCGGTGCGAGGTCGATCATGTCCGTGCAAGCAGAGGTGTCCCTCCAGAAGCTCCCTCCCCAGAACGTCGAAGCCGAACAGATGGTGCTCGGCGCGGTCCTGATCGAGAACGACTCCCTCAACAAGATCGTCGAGACCATCACCCCCGACGACTTCTATAAGGACATCCACCGTCGGATCTATACCGTGATGCTCGGCATGTTCGAGACCGGCGAGGCGATCGATCTCGTGACCCTCACGGACGCCCTGCGCGGCAAGGTGGGGCTCGAATCCGTCGGGGGCGCTTCGTACCTCGCCTCGCTCGTGAGCCTCGTCCCCACGGCGGCGAACATCAAGTACCACGCGCGGATCGTGCGCGAGAAGTCGATCCTGCGCCAGCTCATCCATTCCTCCACCGACATCATCACCCAGAGCTACGACGAGACCCGGTCCCTCGCCGGCATCGACGAACTGCTCGACCGGGCCGAGGAGTCGATCTTCCGCATATCCCAGCAGAAGATGCGGAATGCCTTCGTGCCGGTCAAGGACATCGTCAAGAGCAGTTTCGAGACCATCGAACGGCTGTACGAGCGGAAGGAGATGGTCACGGGCCTGCCGACGGGGTTCGTCGATCTCGACAAGATGACCTCGGGTCTCCAGCCCAGCGACCTCATCATCATCGCAGGCAGGCCTTCCATGGGCAAGACGGCATTCGCCCTGAACATCGCTTCGCACGCGGCGCTGGATCAGCAAAAAACGGCAGCCGTGTTCAGCCTTGAGATGTCCAAGGAGCAGCTCGTTCTGCGCATGCTCTGCGCCGAGGCGCGGGTCGATGCCCACCGGCTCCGGTCCGGCTATCTGGCCGAATCCGACTGGCCCAAGCTGACCATGGCCGCCGGCCGTTTGGCCGATGCTCCCCTCTACATCGACGATACGGCCGCGCTCACGGTGCTCGAGATGCGCGCCAAGGCCCGGCGGCTCCAGGCGGACCACGGCCTGGACCTCGTGATCGTCGACTATCTCCAGCTTATGCGCGGCCGGGGAGACTCGGACAGCCGCGAGCAGGAGATCTCGAACATCTCACGTTCCCTCAAGGCCCTGGCCAAAGAGCTCCGTGTGCCGGTCATCGCCCTGTCCCAGCTCAACCGCGCCGTGGAGACGCGGGGCAAGGACAAGCGGCCCATGCTCGCCGATCTGCGCGAGTCCGGTGCGATCGAGCAGGACGCCGATGTGATCCTGTTCATCTACCGGGACGAGGTCTATAATAAATGCGAGTGCCCGCATGACGGCGAGTGCCTCTGCGGCAGACGGGGCGTGGCCGAGGTCATCATCGGCAAGCAGCGGAACGGTCCGGTGGGGAAGGCGGACCTCACGTTCCTGCACAAATACACCCGGTTCGAGAACCAGGATAAACGCGAATTCTGACAGGGCGCCCCCTGACGGCGCTGTACCAGCGAATATCTCTTCGTATGCACAGGGAGGTCACCAGTGGCTTCGGAAAAGGCAACGATCACCGAGAACGTCCAGAAATACGTGGGCAAGGGAGACTGGAAGTCCGCGATCACGGAGATGGAAAAGCTCTTTGCCCTGGAGGACGATCCCATCATCCGCGTGCGGATCGGCGACGCCCGCCAAAAACTGAATCAGAAGGCCGAGGCGGTCAAGGAATACATCCATGCCGCCGACCTGTACGCCGACCGGGGGTTCGTGGTCAAGGCCCTGGCGCAGTATAAACTGGCCCTCCGGCTCGATCCCGCGAACAAGGACGCCCAGTCCAAGATGGAAGGGCTCCACTCCAACAAGTCGGTGAGCGAGCTGAAGCTCGAGCCCATCGAAGAGGGCGCACCCCAGCCGACGCGCAGCGTGATCCCGCTCTTCTCGGACCTGACCCAGGAGGAGTTCAACGAGTTCACGAAGCGGATGATCATCCATACGATGCCGGCAGGCAAGGCCATCGTCCGGGAAGGGGAGGCGGGCAGTTCCGTCTATATCCTGACCCGCGGGTCCGTGCGCGTCTACGCCACGATCCAGGGGAAGGCCGTGGACCTGGCAACCCTGCAGCCCAGCGACTTCTTCGGTGAGATCGCCTTCCTGACCGGCAAGCCGCGGACCGCGACGGTCGAGACCACCGAGGAATCGGACATCCTCGAGGTCCCCGAAGAAGACCTGCTCGACATGATCAAGAAGAGTCCCCGCATCCGGGAGGTGCTCCAGAACTACCATACCATGCGCGTCCAGAGCACCTTGGAGAAGGTGAAAGAGATGATCTGACGCTTCGCAGCGTTCATTCCCCTGCGCGCAGCCTCCCGTGCCGGAACGGAGATCTCCCATGGCATCCGAAAAAGCCCAGTTGATCGATTCCATCCAGAAGAGCATCGGCAAGGCCGACTGGAAGACCGCGATCGCCTCGATGGAAAAGCTGTTCGATCTTGAACCCGACCCTATCATCCGGGTGCGCATCGGCGATGCGTACCAGAAGATGAGCCAGATGATCGAGGCGGTGAAGGAGTACATCTACGCCGCAGACCTCTATTCGATCAAAGGGGTGATCGTCAAGGCCCTGGCGCAGTACAAGCTCGCCCTCCGGCTTGATCCGAACAACAAGCAAGCCATTGACAAGATGAGCTCCCTCCATTCCAACAAGACCATCACCGAGAAGCGGGCGGAGCCCGCGGAGGAGGGGGCGCAGAAACCCGCCCGGAGCGTCATCCCTCTGTTCGCCGGGTTTACGCAGGAGGAGTTCGAGGACTTCACCAAACAGATGGTGGTGCATACCCTTCAGCCGGGACACGTGATCGTACGGCAGGGCGACTCGGGCAAGTCGGTATACATCGTCGCGAACGGCAGCGTCAAGGTGCATGCCACGGGACCGTCCGGGGAGCGGCTCGACCTGGCCGTGCTGCGGTACGGCGACTTCTTCGGCGAGATGTCCTTCCTGACGGGCAAGCCCCGGACCGCGACGGTCGAGACCGCCGAGGACGCCGTCATCCTCGAGGTGACCGAGGACCAACTCCGCGATATGATCAACCGACGGCCCCGTATGCTGCAGGTGCTGCAGCAGTTCTCGGACATGCGCGAAAAAGGCACGAGCGAGAAGATGGAGTCGGCCCAGAAACCCTCCGAGGCGCCGCCCGCCGAGATGGTCATCGAACGAAACGAGACCCCCCAGGCTGCGGTCCCCTCTCCGTCCGTTCCTCCGGTTGCTGCCCCGCCCCAGCCTGCTTCGGCAGAATCCGCGGCCCCGGCAACACCTGCGGCGCCGCAACCGCTCGCGCCCGCGGACAAGGCCAAGCTGATCGACGGGATCCAGAAGCTCGTGGGCAAAGGGGACTGGAAGTCGGCGATCGTCGAGATGGAGAAGCTCTTTGCAGCCGAGGGCGACCCCATCGTCCGGGTCCGCATAGGGGACGCCTACCAGAAACTGAACCAGAAAGAGAACGCGGTCAAGGAGTATCTTACGGCAGCCGACCTCTATGCGGAAAAGGGGGCGGTGGTCAAGGCCCTGGCGCAGTACAAGCTGGCGCTCAGGCTCGATCCCGCAAATGCGCAGGCCCAGGAACGGATCGAGGCGCTTCACTCGAACCGGACGGTGAAGGAAAACCGCACCGAACCCGTGGAGACGGCCGCCGCAGCCGCACCGAAGGAACCACAGAAGGCCTCCAGCAGCGTCATCCCGCTCTTCGCCGGGTTCTCCCAGGAGGAGTTCAACGCCTTTACGAAGGTGATGAACGTCCATCCGCTTCCCGGGGGCGTGCCGATCGTGGAGCAGAACGATACCGGCAAGTCGGTCTATCTCATCGCGAACGGGTCGGTCAAGGTCTATACGACCCTCCTGGCCGGCGAACGGGTCGACCTCGCAATATTGCGATCGGGCGACTTTTTCGGCGAGATCTCCTTCCTGACCGGCAAGCCCCGCACGGCTACCGTCGAGACGGCCGAGGACTCCGTCATCCTGGAGGTGACGGAAGACAAGCTGCGCGAGATCGTTACGCAACGGCCCACCATCCTCGATGCGCTCCGCAAGTATTCCGATATGCGGTCGAAAGGCACCACCGAAAAGATCCTCGAAGCGAACAAGTAGCATCCCCCTCGCACCCGGCATGGTATACTTGCTCCAATGACTGCTCTTCCTGTTGAACGGTTGCGGAGGCGCGCATGCTTCGTCATCCGGCGGTTGCCGGTCAATTCTATCAGGACACTCCCGAGAGACTGCGAAACCAGGTCGCTTCCTATCTCGTGCAGGGTCTGGAGCGAAAGCAGGCGATCGCCGTACTCGCACCGCATGCGGGCCTCATGTACTCCGGCCCGGTAGCCGGCGCGGTCTACTCGACCGTGGCGATCCCGGACGCCGTGATCCTGATCGGACCGAACCACACGGGTTTGGGCGCGCCTGTCTCACTCATGGCCGAAGGGACCTGGGAGACGCCGCTTGGTTCCGTCGCGATCGACACGGCCCTGGCAAAGGACATTCTGGCGCGATCTGCGCATGTCCGCAGCGACACCCTTGCCCATCTTCGCGAGCATTCCCTCGAGGTGCAGCTTCCTTTCCTCCAGTACCTGAAGCCGGAATTCACCTTTGTCCCGATCCAGATGCTCGACGTGCGGCTCGAGACCTGCCTGGAACTCGGCCGGGCGGTGGCGGGGGCGATCAGAGAGTATCGTAGCGCGATTGACGAGGGACGAAGGATGAAGGACGAAGCAAAGCAGGGTGGCGTCCTTCTCGTTGCCAGCTCGGACATGAGCCATTACGAGCAGGCCGCTGTTGCGAAGGAGAAGGATTTCAAGGCCATCGATGCCATCCTGCGGCTCGACCCCGAGGGCCTGTACCGGGCCATCCGCTCCTACGATATCACGATGTGCGGTTTCGGTCCGGCCACGGCGGTCCTCACGGCAGCCAAACTTCTCGGCGCGTCCCGCGCCGAACTCGTCAAGTATGCCAATTCCGGGGACGTGAGCGGCGACTACGATCAGGTGGTGGGGTATGCCGGGATCGTCATCCTGTGAAGGGGAGAGCACAATCGTGCCTGTCTCGTGTGGCGTTCTTGACACTTCTTCTGTATGAAATCCAGTACATAACAGGGTTCCCCAATTACAGAAAAAC
Organism: Nitrospirota bacterium; assembly: GCA_046704425.1. GTDB lineage: Bacteria > Nitrospirota > UBA9217 > UBA9217 > UBA9217 > JBJKRX01. The sequence continues at coordinate 26,398 of JBJKRX010000080.1, read as the reverse complement.
GAAGGGCATGCTACTTGTAAACTATATCTATTCAATAGGTTATATACTGCCTTATAGGCACACGATTTGCATGATAAGAGTAAGTAACATGGTTCTTCGACCCCGTGCCTTGGCATCCCCCGGCTCCTGCCGGGGAGGGCTCCACTACCCGGAACCGCAAAATGGGGGGCATTGCAGTTCCGGACATGTCCTATGGAGGTGCAGGATGAAGGGAATGGCGGTTCGGTTTGTGGTGGTCTTATTGCTCCTGCTGCCGGCGCTGGCGTTTGTGCATGTCCGCTCTGTCCATGCAACGGACGATCTCTACTTGGCCGGCATACTCAAGAGTATCGATCATGACAGGAAGACCGTGGTCGTTGACGTGTTGTCCGCAAACTGTCACGGAACAAGGGAGTTCTCCGTAGACGACCCCAATGAGCTGAACTTCTATCTCGGCAAACGGATCGAGTTCTCGATAGACAGCGCGACCTGCGACAGCGACACCGTCTATCAGCTGTTTCTCGGTGGGAGGAGATGGTGATGAAACGACTTGGTACAGCAGGGCTGCGTATCCTCGTGCTGGCGCTTCTCTGGGGGCTCCCCGGCCTCTGCATCGGCGCGACCATGACCGATTATTGCCAGACCCCTCCCTTTATCGGCTCCGGCGGGTCGCCCAATATCCTGATCGTGAACGACGTGAGCGGGAGCATGTCCTGGCCCGCCTATTCGAAGCTCGACAACGGCACCACCATCCCCTACGACGCGACGGTGGGGTACGAGGGATATTTCGATCCCTCCCAGTACTATACGCTGGTGGGATCGACCTATGTCGCGACCGCACCGAGCGGAACATCGGTCTGCATCGCAACCTGCGACCGGCATAGTTGCGTCAGGAACGAGCGGAGCTGCGCCATGGGGTCCGACTACGGCGGCGGGATCGGGGCATTCGGATGCTCGACGCGCGGTTCTAAGACCTTCGGCTGCTGCACCCACCTCTCGACCTCCGGCTGCGGCGCTGATCTGACCGGCAACTATCTGAACTGGCAGCACATGGCTCGCATCGACCTGCTCCGCTGGGCCCTGACCGGGGGCCGCCCCGCTTCCTGCACCGGCTCCGCCACGTTCAACGCCAATCAGTGCGACCCGGAGCTCTGGAGCCAGTCGGGGAACGCGTCGAAGGTCGGGGCGGTCTGCAACAACAGCATCCAAGTGAACACGGACGGGACGACCGGCGGCTGCATCCTCGAGATGGACGACGGAACCCAGGTTGCGGTCCCCTGGAGCAGGGTCTACGACGGCCTCGCTACCCAGTTCATGAACCTGCCGCTGCAGCCCCGGCTGGGGGTGATGTCCTTCGACACCTCGGGCGTGAATTCCCAGAAGGTGTACCCGGGGGACTTTCTGTCCTCGAACGTGAACAGCGCCACCTTCCCCTATGAGAACTTCATTACGAACATCAATTCCCAGGACGCAGGGGGGGGCACGCCGACGGGGCCTGCCATGTGGGACGCCCTGAACTATTTCGCCCAGAATGCGCCTGAGTTCGGCGGGTTCCCGAACCAGTCCGGCTCCGGGGACCGGTGGAAGAACCCGCTTTTTATCTGCGACGGCGGCGGCGGGAACAACTGCGTGCAGAACACCTGCGCCAGGAACTACGTGCTGCTCATGTCCGACGGGGAATGGAATACGCCCTACACGAAAATCGGTACGTCGCTGACCGGCGCATCGCTCGGGAGCAGCCCGACCTGCACGACGACCAAATCATCGCAGTCCTCGGACCCCGTGGTGCCGGCCTATTGCATGCACAAGGGCTTCACCAACACGGGCACCAACAGCACCACGAACGTCAGCGGCGTTTACACTATCGGCCTTTTCATGCAGGCGGGCAGCGCCGGGATGCAGGCCATGGAAAATATCGCCCTCTACGGTTCCTTCCAGAACGACGTGAAGACCTGGCCCGACAGCTTGACGGGGTTCCCGCCGAACAGCCCCACCTGCACCGATACGGACGGCACCTGCTCGGGGAGCCTGTGCGCTGCGATGCCGACCTCCTCCCCTGACTGGGACGGGAACGGCGACGGCGTGCCTGACACGTTCTACACCGCCAGCGACGCAAGCAACATCAAGCAGGACATCATGAACGCCATCCAGGACATCCTTTCGCACGCCACGTCGGGGACGGCCGCGTCGGTGCTCGCGTCGAGTGCGGGCAGCGCGGCGAACATCGTGCAGGCGACCTACTATCCGCGGCGCAAGTTCTTCGACACCGCCATCCAATGGACCGGCGGCCTCCAGAACCTGTGGTACTGGATCGACCCCTCGTTCGTCAACAGCGGCATCCGGGAAGACAACGACGACGACATTCTCAATCTCCTCGCCGACGATGCCACTGCAAACGAAGACTTCATCGCTTCATTTTATTTCGATACGGGAGAGCAGAAGGCGAAGGCGCACCTCTACACCTCGTTGAGCGGTGGCGTCACGGGGACCCAGTTCGCCACCGTCGACTTCGAGAACCTGAAGAACCTGTGGGAGGCGGGGGTCCTCCTCTGGAACCGCGATCCTGACGACCGGGACATCTTTACCCCCCTGGACTCGACATCAGACCTGACGGCGAGCACGAACTCCTTCGACGACAGCAATGTCGGCGCCCTGGAGCCGCTCTTGAACACCGATGATCCGCTCGCCACCGCGGCCACGAACTCCCAGCTTGCCGAGAACATCATCGACTACACACGCGGGACGGATCTCTCGCCCTACACGTACACCGACCTGAGCTCGACGGTGACCATTTCCTACCGGTCCCGGACGGTCAAGGTCGACGTGAACGGCGACGGCGTCCTGACGAACAACGTCCCGATAAGCGGCGGCACCGTCACCGTGGACGAAACGCAGCCGAACGTCTGGAAGCTCGGCGATATCATCGATTCGACGCCGATACTCATGAGCGGATCACCGCTCAATTCCTATGATACGAAATGGGACGACTCAACCTATTCGTTGTTCTACTCCACCCCTTCCTATACGAGCCGGGGCATGGTGTTCGTGGGGGCGAACGACGGGATGCTCCATGCGTTCAAGATGGGGACCCTGCAGTTCTCCTGGCCGGGCCAGCAGAAACCCAACGAGGTGGCGAAGGTGACGGGGACCGATCAAGGCAAGGAGATGTGGGCCTTCATCCCCAAGGACGTACTGCCCTATCTGCAATATGTGGCGGACCCGAACTACTGCCATCTCCAGCTCGTGGACCTGACGTCCTATCTCGTCGACGCGAGCATCATGAGACCGAGCAGTTGCACGGCAGCCAATTACTGGGATTGCCAGCGGGACGTGACCAGTTGGCGGACGGTCCTCGTCGGCGGGATGCGCCTGGGCGGTGCCTGCGCGGACCCGGCCTCCACCTGCACGGACTGCGTCAAGAGCCCGGTGTCCGGCAACGGCTACTCCGCCTACTTCGCCCTCGACGTAACGGACCAGAACAATCCGAAGCTCCTGTGGGAATTCTGGGACCCTGACCTCGGCTTTTCCACCTCCGGCCCCGCGATCGTCCGGATCTCTTCGCGCACCCCGGGCACGACGACCAGCGCTCTCGATACGCACACGAACGGCCGGTGGTTCGTCGTAGTCGGTTCCGGCCCCACGGGGCCGATCGACACCACCACGCAGAAGTTCCAGGGCCGCTCCGACCAGAACCTCAAGCTCTTCGTGATCGACCTGCGGGACGGGACACTGGTGCGGAAGATCGACACGGGGATCCCGAATGCCTTCTCCGGCTCGCTGTTCAATGCGGCGTTCGATAATTTTCCGTACTCGGGCGGGGATTATCAGGACCGGGCAGTCTACATCCCCTACACGAAGCTGTGCACCAGCACCACGGCCAATTGTACCGCCGGCACCTGGACGGACGGCGGGGTCTTGCGGCTCCTCACCAACCAGGACCTCAACGGCAACAACGTGAGCGCTACGGGAGATACGGCGCTCAATCCCGACAACTGGGTCCTGAGCACGGTCATGAGCGGCATCGGTCCGGTGACGGGGGCGGTCACGAATTTGCTGAATATGGGCGCCGTTAGCGGCCCCCCTGACGGCCCCCCCGAGCCGGCAAACAAGCTGTGGCTCTTTTTCGCAACAGGACGCTACTACTACCGTACGCCCACCGGCGGCGACGATCCCACCACGCGACGAAGGCTCTACGGCATCGTGGATCCATGCTATTTAACGTCTGGGGGGTATGCAGCCGACTGTCTGAACACCGCGACAACCGGCAGCTACATCGTCAACGCCGGCGACCTCTCCTCGGCGAACACCTCCTCGGCGAGCGGGGCTTTCAACCCGAACGGCTGGTACTACGATCTCGAACCGAGCGGCACCTACACCTATGACGAGAACAACAACGGGACAACGGCGGACGACGTGGCGAGAAGCTATGACGCGGAGCGGGTGATCACCGACCCCACGGCCGACGCGGGCTCCGGCACGGTTTTCTTCGTGAGTCTGAAGCCTTACAACGACCTCTGCGCCATCGGCGGCAAGACCTTCATCTATGCGCTCGATTTCGACACCGGCGGCGCCCAACCAAATCTGTCCGGGACCATGTTGATCCAGGTCTCCACCGGAGCCATCGAGCAGATGAACATGTCCACGGCGTTTACCGGCGACAGCGGAAGAAGGACGGGCGCCTTGGAGGGCCTGCCGCCGGTGTCGCAGGGCCTCAACCTCATGTCGGCGCCAGGCGCGGCCCAAACGGTGTTCCACAGGCGGGAGCGATGAGGCATGAGGGATGCAAGAGGATTCACCCTGATCGAGCTGGTCACCGTGATCGCCATCATCGGCATCGTGCTCGGCATCGCGGCCGTCTCCGCGCAGGACTGGGTGGCACGGTACAAGGTGGAGGAGCAGACGCGAAAGCTCTATGCCGATCTGATGAACGGCCGGACGAGCGCCTTGCAGAACAATGTGTATTATTTCGTGACCCTGGGGTCGAACCAGTATGCCGTCTATGAGGATACGGACCCCGCTCCTGCTGGAGATGAGAACCTGGATACGACGAAGGATACGCAAGTGCTCCAGCAGAGCACGCAATATCAGCTCGTGACGACCACGACCCTTACGATGATCTCCTTTGCTTCAAACGGCCTGATCTCGTGGCCCGCGCCGAGCACGGACACAGTGTACATCCGCAGCGACTCGACGACGAACCCGACGGTCGATTGCATGGAGCTCGCGAGTACGCGGATCCAGTTGGGGAAATGGGACAATGGAACGAACACCTGTATCGCGCAATAACCGGAACACGAAGGGCATGACGCTGATCGAGGTCATGATCGCGCTCCTCCTGCTCGCGATCGTCGCGATGGCCACCATGAAGACGGCGCTGCTCGTCATGCGGGTGAACATGCAGAACACGCTGCGCGACGAGGCGGTGAACGTCGCGGACGCGAAGATGGCCGAGCTGCGCGAGTGGCCCTACAACTCGATCGTCACCAACGCGACCGAATCGACCGTCGCGCGCCAGTTCCGGAACGGCTTTACGGTGAATTATACCCCGCATGTCGATGCCGTGCAGGAGATCGAAAGCAACACCGCAAAACTGGTGACCCTGTCGGTCGGCTGGACCTTTTCGGGCCAGACCTATACGCATAGAATAACCACGATCGTGAGGAACCAGGAATGAGCGGCCGGGACCGGGGCTTCACCCTGATCGAGATGCTGATCGTTATGGCCATTTTCGGCATCGTCCTCGCCGGGACGACGCAGATGGTCGTCAGCATGCTGACCGTGAGCAGGCAGCAGGGCAGGATTACCGAAAGCAATGTCGAGGGGATCCTGGGCCTGAACATCATGCGGCAGGACCTCGCCAAGGCGGGGTACGGCCTGCCGTGGAACGGGCTGCCTTCCTATGGTGAAGCGGTCAGCGGCGCATCCACGACCGCTCCCTGGCTGAACGATGCGCCAACGAACGCTCCGCGGGGGATCGTGGCTCGAGACGGTCTCGGCATGAACGGGTCGGATTACCTGGCGATCAAGGCGATGAATGTCGCAACGAACAGCGCATGCGACAAATGGGCGATGACCTGGCTGGACAGCTTCGGCACGCCTTCCAACACCGTCTGGACGTCTGCAACGTCGGCGAGCGACAATTTCGCCACCGGCGACTGGGTGGTCATTCTGGAGCCCGGGTCTCCTACCACGGAAAGCACTGCGCGGATTCTGGTGAACTCAGGGGGCAGTTGGTACGCCCAGTATCCCAACGTGGCCGCCTTGGCATCGTCCTTGACGACCACGGGCGTGGAGTACGGCGTCGACGATGCGAATTCCGGCATCTCGAACCTGCGGATGCCCTTCAATCGGGCGGACTATTTCATCGACAAGCCATCCGGCGGGACCCTGCCCCAGCGGTGCGCGCCCGGGACCGGCATCCTGTACAAGGCGGTCGTGAGCCAGAAGGACGGGACCTACAAGACGAAGATGCCGCTGCTCGACTGCGTTGCCGACATGGAAGTGGTATTCCGGTATGTAAACGGCGGTATCCTGACGCCCGCCAACCCGGAGCAAATCGCGGCGATGAATGCACAGTCCGTCCGTGATCAGGTCAAGGAAGTGCGGGTATACATACTTACCCATGAAGGGGCGATGGACAGGAATTTTACTTATACCGGGCCAAGTACATTCTCCGTCGGCGAGGACAACATCGTGGGCGATGCGAATGCGCATCAGTTCCCTCTTTCGACCGCCGACGCAACAAACTGGCAGCATTACCGCTGGAGGGAGTATACCCTGGTCGTACAACTGACGAACCTCAAGTAAGCGGGTGAAGGGCACGGTGATCACAATGAAAAACAGCGATGGCAAAAGGGGGAGGGAGGGGACCGGTCCCGTGGACCTGTTGCCGGACGGCAGAGGCGCGGAAGGGGCTGCGGAGCGGGGGATCGCGCTGGTCGTGGTCCTGGTGCTGTCCGCGGTCGTGCTTGCGGTCATCACGACGGTGATCTACATGATCACGGCGGGGACGCAGATCTCGGGCATGCAGAAGCAGTACCGGACCGCCCAGGAGGCGGCCACGGGCGGCAGCGATCTTTTCTATAAAATCATCGCCACGCGGGGCGATACGTCCACGTTCACGCAAGTGACCATATCGGTCCCCCCGGCAACGAGCTGCACCGGGACCGACAGCAGCGGGGTGGGCTATAGCGGCTTTAAAACGAAACTCATGGTGGATTCGTCGAAATGGTCGCCAGGGTGCAATGCAAACGACCTTACCATCGACCCGACAAAATCTAACACCTATGATCTGATGATAAGCGGCCTCGGAAGCTACGAGTACTTTGCCAAAATCGTCGCGACCGTCGCGGGGAACTCAGCAGCGGCCGCGAGCGGAGGAGAGGGCGGCGGGAGCTCAACACTTCTCTATCAAGGCAGTGTAGTGACCAACGGGGTGGCTGGCGGTTCCGGGAGTGGATCGGGCGGTAGCGTCATTCCGGTAGTGAGTAAGCCCTACCTGTACGCCATCGAGGTGTATACGCGGAACACCACCAATCCCACGGAGCGGGCGAGAGTCTCGATCCTGTATCAATATTGAGGCCGACTTCTTCGTGTTGAGACCCTCCCCCTATATCCTCCTGATCCTGGCCGTGCTCCTCTGCTCCTGTGAACGGGGCAGGGAGAGCGGCCGCACCGTTGCCGGAGGTCCCGCCGGGGCCGCGTCATCCTACACGCTGGAAGTCCTGCCCCACGAAGCGTCGCGGAGCGACACGGTCCGTCTCGTCCCGAGGGGCTTTGCCGTGGCCAATGCGCGGATCGACTGGCTCCTGAACGGCCTGCCCGCGGAGAGCGCTACACCGGACCGGTTTTCGCTCTCCCAGGCGAACAAGGGAGACACGCTCCAGGCCAAGGCGCTCGTACAGGGCGAGGAGGTTCTGTCCAATACGATCACGGTTGGGAATGCGCCGCCCGAGATCACCGGACTCACTTTTCTTATAGACAGCACGAAGCCGGGCAACGCTCTCGGCGTGGCGGTCACGGGGGGCGACGCAGACGGCGACCCCGTGTCGTACGAGTACCAATGGACGATCAACGGCAAACCGGCGGGCACCGGGGCAAGGATCGGAGAACCGGTAAAACACGGCGATACGGTGGTGGTAAGGGTGACGCCCTTCGACGGTGAGAGCTATGGTCGTCCCGCGATGCTGGAACGGCGCATCGAAAACATGCCGCCGGTCATCCAGGAGCATACGGATTTCCAGTTTGACGGTTCGCGCTATGCATACCAGGTGGAGGCCACGGACCCAGACGGCGATCCGCTCCACTATGCCATCGCAGCGCCGGAGCCGGGAATGGCGATCGACGAGGCATCCGGGCTCTTTACGTGGAACGTGCCCAAGAGCTTTACCGGTACGAAGAGCGTGCCGATCGTCGTGACGGACGGACACGGCGGCACTACCACGTATACGATCCAAATAACGATTCGGTGATATGCAGCGTCCGTGCGACGCTCTCTTCAGTTGTCCTCAAGCGGTTCCATTCACTTTTCTGTACTTCCCCGCACTTCTTCGTTCCTTTCTCTTTACCAGCTCCCCGGAAAATACCCCTCCCTGGGGATGGACATGTATTGCCACTTCGCATAGAATCCGCGGAAAATCCCGTTCGATAATGACACAGGGTTCGTGCCGGGAGGACACGCAGACACCGGCATGCGGGAGGAGGGCATGAAGCAGAACGGATTTTCCCTGATCGAGACCATCGCGGTCATGACTATTTTCAGCATCGTCGTCGGCCTGGCCGTGCCATCCGTCCATGCATGGCTGGAACAGGCCCGGGTGGAAGGCCAGATACGAGAGCTCTATGTCGATCTGCAGAATGCGAGGGTGCGCGCCTTTATGCGAGGACGCACGGTTTTCGTTGTCTTGCAAGAGGCGAGCAAATATGCCATCTATGAAGATACGAATCCTTTGCCTGAAGGGGACAACGGCCTTCAGCCGGAACAGGATGCGCTTATTCTGCAGAAGACCACACATTTCCCCCTCGTCCCGCGCATGGGATTAAACCGCACGACCTTCCGATTTACGAAGAACGGGCTGGTATCGATCAATGGTACCATCCGCGTCGATTCGTCGTCAGAGCCCTTTGCGGACTGCGTCAAGCTTTTTACCACGCGGGTCCTGATGGGAAAGTGGAACGGCTCGCTCTGCGTCGCCCGCTGAAGATGCGCAGCGCGATTCCGGCGCGCCCTGGACACAAAATGGTTTCCTCGTAACGGACCGGTATGGTATAATGCCCGCCGACACAACGGATGCTGGCCAGCGCTTGCTACAGGCAACGATATGCAGCGTGCGAACAGCTCCGTCCGGACGCAACAGGAGTACTGCATACCGGATTGCGCCCGTCGTTCTCCCATGCCGACGCCCCTTATCCTTGCCTCGCAATCACCCCGCAGAAAAGAGCTGCTGCGCGCTATCGGACTGACCTTTACGGCTGTGCCTGCGGACGTGGACGAACGTCCGCTCCCCGGGGAACAGCCGGAGCCCTATGTTCGCCGCATCTCCCAAGACAAGGCCCGCGTTGTTGCGCAAAAACGGGGTCCCGGCATCGTGATCGCCGCGGACACGATCGTGACGCTGGACAATGCCATCCTCGGGAAGCCCGTTGACGCTCAGGATGCGGCCCGGATGCTTACGGCACTATCGGGCAGGGTGCACGAGGTGATCACCGGGCTGACCGTGATGGACGCGGAGACCACCAAGAGCGAGACCAGGGCTGCGTGTACGCGGGTCCGCTTCCGGACGCTCGACACGGCCCGGATCGAGGCCTACGTGCGCACCGGCGAGCCGCTCGACAAGGCGGGCGCCTACGGCATTCAGGAAAAGGGGGCTCTCCTGGTCGACCGGATCGAGGGCTGCTACTTCAACGTCGTGGGGTTGCCGCTCTCGCTCCTGGAAACAGTGCTTGCGGATTTCGGGATAGCGCCCTGGTAACGGTAACCACATAAATATATTCGGCGAAATGCCGCCTTCCGGATAATCTCCGCTTATCTTGACACGACCCGTTATGCCCCGTACAATAGTACTAGGCGCGGCGTGCAGCAGGCAGCGAGGCGGGGAGGATTATCCAGTGTCGACAATTCGTGTCATGGTAGCGGAGAACGATCCCGACCGCGCGCAACGACTGGCTTCCATACTGCAAAGCGACGGCGAGATCGAAACGATCTCGACGGTATCGGGGCGGGAGACGGCGATCAAACAGCTTTCCCTCAATCCCGACATTGTCGTGTTGAACCCGATGCTCCTGAACGGCCATACCCTTTCACGGTTCCTGCGATCGGTCCAGTCCAAGGCGCCGGGAGCGCGCGTGGTATACGTTTTGAGCGAACCGCTTTCCGATGAAGCGATCATTGCCGACATCAAGACGGGAATCCGGGGATATATCCGGACGAGTGATTCCCAGGCGGTCGTGACCAAGGCCGTACGGGCCGTGCGGAAAGGCGAGATCTGGGCGGAGCGCAGGATCCTGGAGAAAGCCCTTGCCCACCCGATGCTGCTTCCCGAGACGATCCAGGCGCGCGTCCCCGGTCTTTCTCCGCTGACGAATCGGGAGATGGAGGTGCTGACCATGGTGCTGCAGGGCGCCTCGAACAAGGAGATCGCGATCACGAACCGGATCAGCGAACGCACCGTCAAGACCCATCTCTACCGTGTCTACCGGAAGCTGAACGTCAAGAGCAGGACCAAAGCGATCGCCCTCCTGTCGCAATCGTAACATTCTGAAACTCCAGAAAATGCGACTTTTGCCGTATTGACTGGGGCCACGCCTCTGCTATCGTTTAATCAGACTGCGCTGGTATGGACTCACGGAACGGCGACGAATCAGCAGCGGCACACTTCTTCCCCCCCGATCAAGTTCCTGCCGCCTTTGCTCGTCCAACGGGAGGTCGCCGGGCGTCGAGTTGCGAATCCTCACCCGGACCGACATCGCGTACCAGCGCAGACAGAAGGCGTCTCGAAGGCAAGTGAGACCGTACGCGGTCCCGCCCGTCGAGGCGCCTTTTCCTTTCCTGCCGGCGACATCGCCTGTCGCGGGAAAAAACTTGCGAACATACTCCCACTATGGTATTTTCTCACCTGCTGCCCAACGGGGCATTGGATTATCCTCTATGCAGAAGAAAACCGTCCTGATCGTGCTTGTCGTCCTGTTGCTGCTCCCGATCCGTCCGGCCCTTGCCGCATTTTATCGCTGGGTCGATGCCGACGGCAGGGAGTTCTTCACGAACGACGCGAATCAGATCCCGCCGGAATACCGTAACGCGGCAACTGCCGTCGAACCGGACGCATCCCGGGTCAGCGTCCAGGAACAGCCGGCGGGAAGATCACGGCGCACGGTCGCCCCTGCAGAGCACCGGGACAGATACGGCCGGGGAGAGGCATACTGGCGGAAGAAGGCGACGAACCTCCGCCTGAAGCTGCGCGACCAGCAAGACGACTACGATGCGGTCGTGCGGCGCCTTGAAGACTTGGTGAGTAGGCCGGGACGGAAAAAAACGCGGTCAACTTTGGAAAAGAAGAAAAAAAAGCTCGAGCGCGATATGGCGAGGACTCGGCGCATGCTCGAGGTCGATCTCCCCGAAGAAGCCCGCAAGGCCGATGCCTATCCGGGATGGATCCGGGAGTGATCCGGCGCCGCGGAACACGGCGCGCACGGTTATGAAAAAAATCATCATCGCAGAGCCCCTCCGGCGGGCACTGCAGCAACAGCATACCCTCTTTGCACGCGGCGGCATCGAATTCATCTCCGCAGACACCTCGGAAGAGATCCTCGATCAGCAACGGGGAGGGGCGGCGGACTTGATCATCACGGATTTTTCTCTTCCGAAGATGGGCGGGGTGAAGCTCTGCGCGGCCCTCCGTGCGGACCCCGAACTGCGCGATGTGTCCATCATTCTGGTCTGTGATGGCGCCGATATCATCCTGGCCCAGGGCCAGGAGGTCCAGGCGAACGCGGTCGTCGCAAAGCCCCTGAACCCCGCCGAGCTTTTCTCGCGCATCTCCGAACTGCTCGTGGTCCCGCAGCGGCAGGACATGCGGACGCTTCTGCACGTTTCGCTGACCGGGAAGGGCGCGCACTCCTCGTTCCTCGGCGTTTCGCACAATGTCAGCCTGTCCGGTATGCTGCTCGAAACCGACCGGGCGCTGAAAAAGAGGGACCACCTGTCCTTCTCGTTTCAACTCGGCCACCGCAAGATCGAAACCAAGTCCGAGGTCGTACGGATGAACAGGCTCAAGAACGGCCGGTACCTCTACGGCGTGAAGTTCCTGAATCTCGATACGAAATCGCTGATACTCATCGAACAGTACGTCAAGGGAAAGGTGCGGCATTAGCCCGTTCGCGCGAAGACAGGGAGAGGAGCAGGGTGGAAGAACGCTATGAACCGAAACGCATCGAGGCGCGCTGGCAGCGCTTCTGGGAGGAACAGGAGACCTTTCGCGCCGTGGAGGATCCCGCTCGGCCGAAGTACTACTGTCTCGAGATGTTCCCCTATCCCTCGGGCAGGATCCACATGGGACACGTCCGCAACTATTCCATCGGCGACGTGATCTCGCGGTACAAGCGCATGCGCGGGTTCAACGTGCTGCACCCCATGGGCTGGGACTCCTTCGGCCTGCCGGCGGAGAACGCGGCCATCAAGAACAACATCCCGCCGGCCCAGTGGACCCTGGAGAACATCGCGTTCATGCGCGAAAAGCAGCTCAAGCGCATGGGCCTCTCCTACGACTGGGGCCGCGAGGTCACCACCTGCCAGGAAGACTATTACCGCTGGAACCAATGGCTCTTCCTCCGGATGTTCGAGCGGGGCCTGGCGTACAAGAAGCGCTCCTATGTGAACTGGTGCCCGTCCTGCGCCACCGTTCTGGCCAACGAGCAGGTGGAGGGCGGTCTGTGCTGGCGCTGCGGATCGACCGTGGCCCACCGGGAGCTGGAACAGTGGTTCTTCCGGATCACGGCATACGCCGAGGAACTCCTGGCCGACTGCGACCGCCTGCCGGGCTGGCCCGAACGCGTGCTCGCCATGCAGCGGAACTGGATCGGGAGGTCCGTGGGCGTGGAGGTCGATTTCCCGATCGAGGGGAGCGACGAGGCGCTCGCGATCTTCACCACGCGGCCCGATACGCTCTACGGTGTGACCTTCATGAGCATCGCTCCCGAGCATCCCATGCTCGAACGGCTCATCGCGGGGAGACCGCAGGCGGACGCCGTCCGGTCGTTCGTGCAGCGCGTCCTCCGGCAGGACAAGGCCGCGCGCTCCGACGAGGCGCAGGAAAAGGAAGGCATTGCGACCGGGGCCTTTGCGATCAATCCTTTGAACGGCGACCGGGTGCCGATCTGGGTGGGAAATTTCGTTTTGATGGACTACGGAACCGGCGCGATCATGTCGGTGCCGGCCCATGACCAGCGGGACTTTGCCTTCGCAAAAAAGTACGGGATCCCGATCCGCGTGGTGATCCAGAATCGGGAGCAAGACCTCGATGCTGCGACGATGCACGAAGCCTATATCGCCGAAGGGACGATGGTGCACTCCGGCCCCTTCGACGGCACGCCGAACCACCAGGGCAAGGAAAAGGTCGCGGACTTCGTGGAAGAGCAAAAGATCGGCAAGCGGACCGTGAACTGGCGGCTGCGGGACTGGGGCATCTCCCGCCAGCGATACTGGGGGACGCCCATCCCGGTCGTGTACTGCGACTCCTGCGGAACCGTGCCGGTGCCCGAGGCGGACCTGCCCGTGCGGCTCCCGGCGGACGTGCAGCTCACGGGCAAGGGGTCGTCGCCGCTGGCGGATTCTCCGTCCTTCCGCGAGACCGTCTGCCCGCGCTGCGCGGGGAAGGCCCGGCGCGAAACGGACACCATGGACACCTTCGTCGACTCTTCCTGGTACTTCCTGCGCTACTGCTCGCCGCAGGCAACGACGGCCCCCTTCGAGAAGGCAGCGGCTGCGTACTGGATGAACGTGGACCAGTACATCGGCGGCATCGAGCACGCCGTGCTCCATCTGCTCTATGCGCGGTTTTTCACGAAGGTGATCCGGGACCTGGGACTCTACGACGGCGACGAGCCCTTTGCAAACCTCCTGACGCAGGGGATGGTGATCAAGGACGGCGCCAAGATGAGCAAGTCTAAGGGCAACGTGGTCGATCCCGATTTCATCATCAACAAATACGGCGCGGACACGGCGCGGCTCTTTTCGCTCTTCGCGGCGCCGCCGGAGCGGGACCTCGAGTGGAGCGACCAGGGCGTGGACGGGGCGTTTCGCTTCCTGAGCCGGGTCTGGGCGCTCACGGCGCGCTTCGCGGACCGGATGCGGACGGTCGTTGCCGCTGGCCCCGAGGCGCGGGGTGACCGGCTTTTCCGGAAGATGCACCAGACCGTCAAGAAGGTGACCGAGGACATCGAGCGTCAGTTCCAGTTCAACACCGCCATCGCCGCGATGATGGAGCTGGTGAACGAGCTGTACGAGTATACGGCACGGGACCTTGCGCCTGCGGAGATTGCGATCGTGCGTGCGGCCCTTGAGACCCTCACGCGGCTTTTAGCCCCGTTCGCGCCCCATGTGGCGGAAGAGCTGTGGGAGGCCCTGGGGCAGGGGACGAGCGTGGCCCTCGCCGCCTGGCCGGAGTATGATCCCGAGGCGATCGTGGCGCAGGAGATCGTCGTCGTGGTGCAGGTGAACGGCAAGGTCCGGAGCAAACTGACGCTGCCTGCTGCGAGTTCCGACACCGAGATCGAGGCGGCGGCGCTCGCCGACGCGAAGGTCCGGGAACATACGTCAGGCAAGCCTCCGAAGAAGGTGATCGTAGTGCAGCGGAAGCTCGTCAACATCGTGGTGTGAGGGATGAGGAGCGAGGGGCGAAGGATGCACGGAGCGGGACGAAGAAGAGGGAAGGCGAGGCCGCAGCCTGCGTTTCATTTCCTGGCCCTCGTCCTGCTCCTGCTCGCTTCCTGCGGCTATCATCTGACGCCGGTCGGCGGGATCGTGCCGCAGGGCGCGAAGTCGATCGCCATCCCCGTCTTTCTCAATGATACGAAGGAACCCTATCTCGATGTCATGGTCACGAAGGCAGTGGTGGAGGAATTCCTGACCGATGGACGCTTGCAGGTCGTCGGGCCGGATGCAGCCGACCTCATTCTGCACGGTACGGTCACGCATTTTACGCTTACGCCGCAGTCCTACTCCCCGGAAGGATACGCCACATCGTACAACGTCGGGATCAGCGTGCAGGTCAGTCTTGAGGACGCACGGACGCACAAGGTTGTCATGCCGGCCCAGGACATGAGCTCGATTTTTTACGCCAGCTACGCGCAGACCGTAGGGGATATCACGGCAACGAAGATCGCGCGCGAGAGCGCGATCCAGAGCGCAAGCCAGGACCTCGCCGCAACGCTCCGGAGCAGGGTTTTGGAAGGATTTTGACGACGCGGCAGACGGGCGGAGAAAAGGCCCGGCTCGCGCGGAACGCTCCCATGCTCAAGTACCAGGACCTCATGCGCGGCATCCGCCAGGGACAACTCCTTCCGCTCTATCTATTCTTCGGCGAGGAGGAATTCCTGATCCAGGAGGCCATTGACGGGATCGCCGAGAAGGCCGTGGACCCCGCATCGCGGGACTTCAATGCGGCTACGCTCTACTGCCGGGAAACGCCGGCTGCCGATCTGGTGAGCCTGGCGCAGACCCTCCCGTTCCTGGGAGAGAAACGGCTTATCATCGCCCGTGAGATCGAGGCGTACAAGGCGGCTGATGTTGCCCGCCTCCTGCCCTATCTCGCCGATCCCGCGCCCCACACCTGCCTCGTCCTGATCGCGAGCCAGAGTCGGTTCGACAAGAAACAGGTCATTGATGCGGTGGAGAAGCAGGGTGCGGTGGTCCGTTTTTACCCGCTGCTCGATCGAGAGATCGTCCCCTGGATCGAGGGGCGGGCCCGGGCCCGGGGGGGGGCGATCGACCGGGAGGCAGCGCAATACCTGTGGCAGACCGTAGGCAACGACCTGCAGAAGATCGTGAACGAGCTTGAGAAGATCGAGCTCTACCAGGGCGGGAAAAAGACGGTCACCGTTGCAGCGGTCAAGGCCGCAGCAGGCGATTTTCGGGAATACTCGTCCTTCGATCTTGCGGCGGCCGTGGGCCGGAAGGACCGCGGACAGTCGCTCGTGATCCTGTCCCGCCTGCTGCAGGAAGGAGAGGCGCCGATCGGCCTCCTCGCGGCGATCGCCTGGAACTTCCGGAGGCTGGTGCAGGCAAAGGCCCTGGAGGCGAAGGGGATGGGAGCCGATGAGATCGTGAAGAGGCTGCGGATCATCTTCCATCAGGCAGGACAGTTCAAAGAGCAGATGCGGCGGTACTCGGCCGCGGAGCTGCGCGATGCGATCGGCGCTCTTGTGCGGACTGACCGGCTGCTCAAGTCGGGCGGTTTGCCCGGGAGGCTGCTCCTGGAACGGATGATCCTTGAATTGTGCGGGGTCTAAGTGATGCGGACAGGCCGGCGGAGGGCATCCGCCGGCAGTCTGAGCCGGAAAAGGCGTTTTCTCCCGTTATGCGGCGGGGATCGCGCTTACCTTGGTGGAGAGACGAGAGATCTTCCGGGACGCGGTGTTCTTATGCACAACGCCGGACGAGGCGGCCTTGTCATAGGCCTGCATGGCCTTGGCAAGCGCCTCCCGCGCGGCCTCGGCGTTTTTCGCGCCGGCTGCCTGCTCGACCTTCTTCGCGGCGGTCTTGAGCGCCGATTTCACGGATTTGTTGACGAGTCGCTTCTTTTCCGACTGCCGCTGCCGTTTGATGACCGATTTATGTCTTGCCACTTCCATCCTCCTTCAGGTTGTCGAAACCGGCTTTCTTTGTAACATAAAGCACGGAAGGGTGTCAAGAGAAAAACCGTTGGAAAAAACGCTTTTTTTCATCGGCGTTTTCTGATAGAGTGCACTGCGATTTGTCGCTTTTTTGCCGAGGTTCCGAAGCCTATGTCCGAAAAAGTCAAGGTTGCCAAGGCTGCAGGCGTTGTGGGTGCCGCAACCCTCGCTTCCCGCGTGATGGGGTATATCCGGGACATGGTCATGTCCTGGGCCTTCGGCACGTCCGCCACGGCCGATGCCTTCTACGTGGCCTATCGCATTCCCAACCTGCTGCGGGAACTCCTCGCCGAAGGTTCCATGTCCGCCGCCTTCATCCCGGTATTCACCGAGACCCTCACCAAGGGGACGCGGGACGAGGCGAGACACCTGGCGAACTCGGTCTTCGCCAGGCTGCTCGTGATCCTCGCGGTCCTGACCGGTCTGGGCATCCTCTTCGCGCCGCAGATCGTCGGGGTCATCGCCATGGGCTGGAAGGCCAAGGCAGGCGACGAAAAGATCGCGCTGGCTGTTTCGCTCACGCGGACCATGTTCCCCTATCTTTTGTTCATCGGACTGGCGGCCCTGGCCATGGGTATGCTGAACTCGCTCCGCTCCTTCCTGGCCCCTGCGCTTTCCCCGGTGATGTTGAACGTCATGATCATCAGCTCGGTCCTCGGGCTCGCCCCGTTCCTGTCGAGCCGTATCCATGCCGCGGCCGTCGGCGTGCTGCTCGGCGGTCTCTGCCAGTTCCTGGTGCAGGTCCCCGGGCTCCGGAGACAGGGGATGCTGTTGCGGCCGCAGTTTCGTGCGCCCCACCCGGCGGTCGGCCGGATCGGGAGGCTGGCAGCGCCCATCGTCGCCAGTTCCTCGGTGACCCAGGTCAATATCCTGGTCGGTACCGTCCTTGCCTCGTTCCTCGCGACCGGCAGCATTACCTATCTTTTTTATGCAATGCGGTTCATCCAGTTCCCCCAAGGGATTTTCGGGATATCCTTGGCCACCGCGATCCTGCCGACGCTTTCGACCCAGGCGGCGCGTAAGGAGATGGAGGAGTTCCGGTCGACCGTTTCTTACGGGCTGCGGCTCGTCTTTTTCGTCATGTTTCCGGCCATGGTGGGGATCATCACGCTTCGCGTGCCGATCGTCAATCTGCTCCTGGAACACGGCCGGTTCAACCACCAGTCGACCCTGGGGACGGCCGAAGCGCTTCTGTTCTATGCCGTGGGTCTCTGGGCGTTCGCGGGGGTCCGCATCGTGTCCCAGGCCTTCTATTCGCTCCAGGACACCCGGACACCGGTCATGATCGCTGTTCTTGCCGTTGCCGTAAACATCATGCTCAGCGTCTATTGCGTGTTTCGGACGACGCTGGGGGCCGGGGGGCTGGCGCTCGCCACGTCCGTGGCCGCCATGTTGAACCTCGGCCTCTTGACCGTCATGCTCCGGAAAAAGATCGGCCGCATGGACGGCGGCAGGATCTTGGGAGCGCTTATACGGATCATCCCTGCGTCTGCAGCCATGGGATGCATCGGTCTGTGGATCGCGTCGCATCCGATCTGGAACGGTCCCGGCAGGCTGTTTGCCAAGGCCGGACTGCTGGGAAGCGGCATCCTCGGATGCGTTGTATTCTACCTGATCCTGATGCGGCTCTTCGGGAGCAAGGAGCTGCAATTTGTCCAGGAAATGCTGCTGCGGCGGAGGGCGCGGAGATGACGGCTCTTTCGGCATCGGTCTTCGAAACGGCCTTGGGTTGGGCCGGGGTGATCGTAACGGATCAGGGCGTTCGCAGGGTCGTGCTTCCTGCTCGGAACCGCGCTGTTGTCGAGCGCGAATTAGCGATCGTCACGGGCGGCCGACCTGTGTCGCGCAGGCTTGGCGATACGATCCACATGCTCGAACGCTACTTCGCCGGGAAAGGGGGCGGCCCCTGTGCCCTCCGACTCGATGTCCCGGAGGCGTCGGCGTTCCAGCAACGGGTCTGGCGTGCGGCCTGTGCCATTCCCTACGGAGGAACCCGGTCCTATGCCTGGATCGCCCGGAAGATCGGGAGCCCGCGTGCGGCCCGGGCGGTGGGAAACGCCCTCGGGGCGAATCCCGTGCCGATCGTCGTGCCCTGTCACCGTGTCATTGCGAGTTCGGGTGGGCTCGGCGGATTCTCGGGAGGGCTCGAATGGAAGCGGAGGCTCCTCGATCTTGAGGGCGGCGCATACGGCGATTCGCGCGTTGGCGGGAAAGGAAAGGGAGCGGCATGAACCTTATCCGGCTCATCGTCGGCCCGCTGGAGGTCAATTGCTTCCTTCTGGCGGACGAACGGACGAACGAGGCGATCGTGATCGATCCCGGTGATGATGCGGAAACCATCCTGCAGGTCGTCCGTGACAAGGCGTTGCTCGTGAAGTATATCGTGAACACCCACGGTCACTTCGACCATGTGGGGGCGAACGGGGCGCTCAAGGACGTGACAGGAGCGGAACTCCTGATCCATGAATCGGACGGGCCGCTGCTCGCCTCGGCGGCGCATCAGTCGTCGGTCTTCGGCATGCGCACGAACGCCTCGCCGCCCGCAGACCGGTTCGTGCAGCACGGCGACGTGATCGCCGCAGGTGAGGTGTCGCTCCGGGTCCTGCATACGCCCGGCCATACGCCCGGCGGTATCAGCCTCCTGGGACCGGACATGGTCTTTACGGGAGACGCCTTGTTCGCCGGGTCCATCGGCAGGACGGACTTTCCCGGCGGCGATCTCCTGACCCTGATCCGGTCGATCAGGACGCATCTATTGGTCCTGCCGGACGATACCATGGTCTTTTCGGGCCACGGACCTGCCTCGACCATCGGCGACGAGCGCCGGGAAAACCCGTTCCTGAACGAACAATCGGGGTTCGCCTGACGGTTTCCCTTGAGGTTTCCGGCGCGGTATGGTAAAGTACACGACCTCACCCCGTTCCCCCTACTGAAGGAGATACGCGATGGTTGCCGGTCCCATTCGAGAAGGCCTTACGTTCGACGACGTGCTCTTGCTCCCCGCCAAATCCGATATCCTGCCCAAGGACGTGGATATCCGGACCCAGCTTACCGGCAGGATCACCCTGAATATCCCGCTCGTAAGCGCGGCCATGGACACGGTGACCGAGGCCAAGCTTGCGATCGCCCTGGCCCAGGAGGGGGGACTCGGTTTCATCCATAAGGCCCTGCCCGTGCATGTGCAGGCTGAAGAGGTGGACAAGGTCAAGTAGTCGGAGAGCGGCATGATCATCGATCCGATCACGATCGCGCCCGAAGCTCGGATCTCCGACGCGTTGGAGATCATGAAGAAATACCGGTTCTCCGGCGTGCCCGTAACCAAGGGCAACAAGCTGGTGGGCATCCTGACCAACCGCGATCTGCGATTCGAGACCCGGTACAATCTCAAGGTCTCCGAGGTGATGACCAAGGACCGCCTGGTCACCGCGCCGCTCGGCACCACGCTCGACAAGGCGATGAAGATCCTCCAGAAGCACAAGATCGAGAAGCTCCTGATCGTGGACAGAGACAAGACCCTGCGCGGCTTGATCACGATCAAAGATATCGAGAAGAAGATCAAGTATCCCAACGCTTGTAAAGACAAGCTCGGCCGGCTGCGGGTCGGCGCGGCGGTCGGGGTGGGGGACTACGGCGAGCGCGTTCCCGAACTCCTCAAGGCCGGCGTGGACGTGGTGGTCGTGGATACGGCGCACGGTCATTCCCAGGGCGTGATCGACGCGATCAAAGGGATCAAAAAGAGATATCCGGGGCTCGATGTGGTCGCCGGCAACATCGCCACGGCCGAGGCTGCCCGGGACCTGATCCGGGCCGGCGCGGACTGCGTCAAGGTCGGCATCGGCCCGGGGTCCATCTGCACGACCCGCGTCGTATCCGGCGCGGGGGTGCCGCAGATCACGGCGGTGATGAATTGCTCCAAAGAAGCGGACAAGGCGGGCATCCCGGTCATCGCCGACGGCGGCATCAAGTTCTCGGGAGACATCACCAAGGCGCTCGCAGCCGGCGCCTCCTGCGTCATGATCGGCAGCCTCTTCGCGGGCACGGAGGAGAGCCCCGGCGAGACGATCCTGTACCAGGGCAGGAGCTACAAGCTCTATCGCGGCATGGGCTCCATCGGCGCCATGGAGCGCGGATCCAAGGACCGGTATTTCCAGGCCCACGAGGAAGAGCGGACGAAGCTCGTCCCCGAAGGCATCGAGGGGCGAGTGCCGTACAAGGGCACGCTCGCGGCGAGCGTTCACCAGCTCATCGGCGGCATCAAGGCCGGCATGGGCTACACGGGCAGCGAAACCCTGAAGGCCCTGAAGACCCGAGCGAAGTTCGTCCGGATCACGAGCGCGGGCCTGCGGGAGTCGCACGTCCACGACGTGGTGATCACCAAGGAAGCGCCGAACTACCGGATGGATTAAGCGGTCGGCATCACAATCTTCTGCTGTCAGTAGCGTATTTCCCTGCGGGATCGTATTCAGCATGAGCACGATAACGAACATCCAGAAGGCGCGTGTGAAGAAGCTGAGCGCCGCCCAGAATCCCCGCCATGAAGGTTTTACCCCCTGCAGTCCGGACATGACCATCTGCGGCGATTGTGCGGACAACCGGGCCCGGAAGAAGTGCCCGCGGCTCAAAGAATGGCTGGCCAGGAACCGTGCGTAAGAGACCGGCCAAGACGCCCTATGACACGACGAGCAGACAGACGACGCTCCGGAGAACATACTATCCGGAGCGTTTTTTGTTACCCTGTTCCATGACAAGCGAAGGAAACTGCACGGCATGGGGAAAATCAGGATCGGCATCAGTTCCTGCCTCTTGGGGAACAACGTTCGGTACGACGGCGGGAACAAGCGCGAGGACCGGCTGATCGAACTGCTGGGGAGCTTGGTCGAATGGGTGCCGCTCTGCCCCGAAGCGGAATCCGGCCTGCCGGTGCCGCGCGCGGCGATGCAGCTCGTCCTTGAGCAGGGGGGACTGCGGCTCAAGACGATAACGACGGGCATCGATCAGACGGAGCGGCTCGTACGCTGGACGGAGGAGAAACTTGCAACAATGGCGCGCGGGAAGCTCGCGGGCTTCGTGTTCAAGGCGCGGTCCCCGAGTTGCGCGCTGCGCGATGCAGTGATCCTCTGCCCCGGCGGCGAGGTTCGGCAGGGTGCAGGCGTGTTTGCGTCCGCCTTCCGCGCACGGTTTCCGGACATCCCGATCAGGGATGAAGAGAGCCTGCGGGATAGCACGGCCATTCAGGAGTTTTACGCACAAGCGGAGAGCGGGGCAAGCGATCTCAAGTTGTAATTGCATATCACTTGATCTTCGTGACTAGGGGGCGTTTTGCGCAATTGCCTTGACTTTCGGAGGCGGTTCCGAATACAATATGGCCCATATTCGAGAGTTGCTGCACAGATGGTTTTGCATGCCCGGAGGGCATTTTTTTTCGCGGCAATAGTTGTCGAGTTTCGCAACAGATATACAAAACCGAGGAGGAGAGGGAGGAGGAAAAGGTATGCGAAAGAATCGTATTGCAGTGCTGACTTTGGTGTTCCTCGCAGCAGCAGCAATCCTCTGGGTTTCGCCGTCCGCCTATGCGACCAACGGCATGAACCTTGAAGGATACGGCCCGATCGCGACCGGGATGGGCGGCGCGTCCACGGCCTACGACAACGGCACGGCCGCAACCATGAACAACCCGGCGACGCTCGGCCTGATGCCGCAAGGCAATCGGCTCGATGTGGCGCTGGGGTACCTGGGACCCCATATTACCACGAGCATGCCGGGAATGCCTGACGCGAAATCCTCAGCAACCGCATTTTTCATGCCGGCCATCGGCTGGGCGCAGAAGTCCGGTCAGTACACCTACGGCGTCGGAGTGTTTTCGCAAGGCGGCATGGGCACGAAGTACGGTGCAGGATCGTCCCTGGCAATGGGGACCGGCGACTATGTCGGTTCTCAGCTCGGGGTCGGCCGGGTGATCATTCCTTTGGCCTATGAGGTGAACCCTGACCTCTCCATAGGGGCGAGCGTGGATTACGTCTGGGCGAACCTGAACCTGAAGATGGCATTGCCGGGAGCGGCATTTGGCCAGCTGGTTACCGGTTACTCAGGGCTGACGCAAGCCCAGGTCCAGGGAATCGGTTCTCAACAGGATGTTCGCCTCGATTTCTGGAGCGGCGGCGCCTTCGGCGGGGCGGCAACGGGAGCAGGCTACGCAGGCAAGCTCGGCGTGGTGTACAAGATCAATCCTGCGGTAACCGTCGGGGCGTCGTATCATTCAAAAACGAAGTTGAACGACCTTAAGACCAAGAGCGACGGGGCCGTCTTGAGCGCGGGCAGCCCGGGTGCGATGGGCGCGATCGGAATCGGGAAGATCACGGTGCGCGATTTCCAGTGGCCGGAGACCTATACCGTGGGCGTGGCGTGGCAGGCGCAACCGCAGAAGCTTCTGGTCGCCTTCGATGTGAAGCAGATCAACTGGAAGAGCGTGATGAAGGATTTCAAGATGACCTATGACGGACCGGTGATGGGTACCAACGCATCCG
This sequence comes from Nitrospirota bacterium, assembly GCA_046704425.1. GTDB lineage: Bacteria > Nitrospirota > UBA9217 > UBA9217 > UBA9217 > JBJKRX01. The sequence continues at coordinate 3,008 of JBJKRX010000080.1, read as the reverse complement.
TCGATTTTGCGCTTCCCCAGGACTGGAAGAACCAGACGGTCTATGAATTGGGAGCTGCCTACACGCTGGACCCCGTCTGGACGCTCCGTGCGGGGCTGAACATTGCGAACAACCCGATTCCCGACACCTATCTGAACTATCTGTTCCCGGCCATCGAAAAGGATCACGTGACTATCGGGGCGGGGTACCTGATCAGCCAGGCCCAGAGCGTGGATGCCTCGTTTACCTATGCACCGAAAGTGAGACAGACAGGCAACGGCTTTACCACCTCTCACAGCCAGACCAACGCGCAGCTTATGTACAGCTATCGCTTCTAACAGGAGCGAATCACGAGGAACAAGGAAAAGGCCCCGGGCGACCGGGGCCTTTTTTTTGGGTGTGCGAAAATCGAAAAAGCATTGCGCCTGATTCCCCAATCTCCTATAATTACCGCAGCACTATGGGAAAACCGACTTCCGAGAACAAAAAAGAGATCGATCGACTCGTCCGGGAGCTGAACGGGCACAACTACCGGTACCACGTCCTGGACGCCCCGGCGATCTCCGACGCGGAGTACGACCGCCTGTATCGGCGGTTGCGGGACCTGGAGAATGCGACCGGCTACGTCCTGCCGGATTCGCCCACCCGGCGCGTGGGCGCGCCGCCGCTCGAGAAATTCGCCAAGGTGAAGCACGCCGAGCCGATGCTGTCTCTGGACAATGCCTTTTCCCATGACGAGGTGCGCGAGTTCGACGAACGGGTCAAGCGGTTCCTGAAGACCGATGCCGAGATCGAGTACACGGTCGAGCCGAAGTACGACGGCCTGGCCATGGAATTGACCTATGAAAAAGGGTTTCTGACCCGGGCGGCGACGCGGGGTGACGGGTACGAGGGTGAAGACGTCACTACGAACATCAGGACCATCAAGGCCGTCCCGCTCCGGATCGAAGGCGCGGACGTCCCCGACCGGATCGACATCCGGGGCGAAGTCTTTATGGACATCGACGAGTTCGAGAAGCTGAACCAGGAACGCGAGCGGGCCGAAGAACCGTTGTTCGCCAACCCGAGGAACGCCGCAGCAGGGGCCATCCGCCAGCTCGACTCCGCGATCACGGAGAAGCGAAAGCTCCATATGGCCTGCTACGGACTCGGCGCAGCGCAGGGGATCGCCTTCGCGAGCCAGTCCGCACTGGTCGACTGGCTCGCGAAAGCACGCTTCCCTACGCCAATTCTTTTCAAGCGAGCGCAGGGCATCGAAGGCGTTGTCCGTACGCTCAGGGAAATCGAGGAAAAGCGGTCGCAATTTCCCTTCGAGACCGACGGAGCGGTCGTCAAGGTGAACGATTTTCAGCTCCAGAAGGAGCTCGGGTTCAAGACCCGCGAGCCGCGCTGGGCCGTTGCCTATAAATTCCCGGCTCATCAGGGGACGACGGTTATCGAAGACATCATCGCGAGCGTGGGCAGGACGGGCGCGATCACGCCCGTTGCAGCGCTCAGACCCCTTCGGATCGGCGGGGTGACGGTCTCCCGCTCCACGCTCCACAACTGGGACGAGATAGAGCGCAAGGACATCCGCATCGGCGACACGGTGGTCATCGAACGGGCCGGGGACGTGATCCCGCACGTCGTCGCGGTGATCCCGGAGAAGCGTCCCGCAGGGGCGAAGAAAACAACGCCTCCGGAGGTCTGCCCGGTCTGCGGTTCCCATGTGGTGCGGGAGGAAGGCGAGGTCGCCTTTCGCTGCATCGGGCTCAACTGCGAGGCCCAGGTGCTCGAAAAGATCCGCCATTACGCCTCCCGCGGGGCCATGGACATCGAGCACCTCGGGGAGAAGAACGTGGAGCTGCTCTACGCCGAGGGGCTCGTCCGGCATTTTACGGACCTCTATCGCTTGAAAAAAGAGCAGTTGCTCGGATTGCCGCGGTTCGCCGAGAAGTCGGCGCAGAACCTGATCGACGCCATCGACCGGAGCAGAAAGGCGACGCTTGCCCGGTTCCTTTTCGCCCTGGGCATCCTGCATGTGGGCGAATACGCGGCAAAGGTCCTGGCAAAGCATTTCCGGAACATCGACGAACTCGCGCACGTGAAGACGGCCCGCATCACGGCGATCAAACAGATGGGCGACAAGCTGGCGGATTCCATCTCCGGCTTTTTCAACGAGCGGGAAAATCTGCGGACCCTCGATGCCCTGAAAAAACTGGGCGTCTTGATCGTGAATCCCGATTACGAACCGGAAGAGCAGCGAGAACGGGGACAGCTCGACGGCGTCACCATCGTGGTGACCGGCACGCTTTCCCGGCCGCGAAACGAGATCGAAGAACTCATCGAGCAAAAGGGCGGCCGCGCTGCGGGCTCGGTCTCCAAGAGGACTACCTATGTCCTGGCGGGTGCTGATCCGGGGAGTAAACTGGAGAAGGCGCGCTCGCTCGGGGTGAAGGTGATCACGGAAGAGGAATTCGATCGTCTGCTCGGGGAGGCACCCTGATGCGTCTCGGCTTTCACGTCTCGATCTCCGGCGGCTTTGCCAAGTCCGTTGAACGGGCCTTCGAGCTCGGATGCACCTGCATGCAGATATTCAGTCGTAACCCGCGCGGCTGGACCGTCAAGCCCCTCAATCCCGACGACGTCGCGACGTTCAAGAAGCTGCGCGAGCAATGGGACATCGGGCCGGTATTCGTGCACACTAATTACCTCATCAACCTTGCGTCGGCCCGGCCGGACCTCTACGAACGCTCCATCGAGCAGTTCGTGATCGACCTCGAACGAACGGAGCACCTCGGGGCCGAGTATCTCGTGACCCACTTGGGCTCGGCCAGGGGCAAGGAGCCCGACTGGATGGTCGAACGGGTGGCGGCGGCGTTGAGCATGGCCCTGCGGCTCCATGCGCCGCGGGCGACGGTCCTTCTGGAAAACACGGCAGGTGAATCCGGCGACGTGGGCTATACCTTGGAGCAGGTACAGGGGGTCATCGCGCGCCTCCGGGATGCGTCCGCCGTCGGGCTCTGTTACGACACCTGTCACGGGTTCGC
>JBJKRX010000079.1:0-6159 GCA_046704425.1 Nitrospirota bacterium | reverse complement strand
AGCCAGGCCTCTTCCGTCGCCAGCTTCTTGTCGAACTTGGCGTTCTCCACGGCCTCCGCGTCCAGGGCGGCCTGCTTGCGCTCCAGGTAGGTTTCGTATCTGCCGGGCCAACTCGTGAGCCTGCCCCGGTCCAGGTCGATGATCCGGGAGGCGAGCCGTTGCAGCAGCATCCGGTCATGCGTCACGAACAGGATGGCCCCGGCATAGGCAAGCAGGAACTCCTCGAGCCAGGCAATGGATTCGATATCGAGGTGGTTCGTGGGTTCGTCCAGGAGGAGGAGGTCCGGCTCGGCCGCGACGGCGCGGGCGAGCAGGACCCTGCGCTTGAGCCCGCCCGAAAGCGTCGCAAACACTGCGTCCGCGGGCAGCCGCAGGCGCGTGAGCACGGTCTCGATCTTCTGCTCCCGCTGCCAGGCGCCCGCCGCCTCAAGCCTGCGCTGGGTCTCGGCAAGCTCCGCAAGGAGCGCCTCGCTCCGCTCTCCGGCAAGCCTGCTGCCGAGGCGGTGGTATTCGGCAAGGAGCCGGCCCTGCTCGCCCAGGCCCTCCGCCACCACATCGAAGACCCTGCCCGTGACCTCCCGGGGGACCTCCTGGCTGAGCAAGGCGATCCGCACGCCTTGCTGGCGCACGATCTCACCGGCATCGGGCGCGATCTTGCCGGCGATGAGCCGCAGGATCGTGGTCTTGCCCGTGCCGTTCCGCCCCACGAGACAGACGCGTTCCGCGGGCTCGACGACAAGGCTGATCCCGCTGAGGAGCAGCGGCCCCCCGAAGGCGACATCGACATTTTGCAGGCTTACCAGGGACACGGCATCTCCGGATCGCGGGTTGCGGCGATTCCGCGTACGCGGCCGCGACCCGTCATGTATAAGCAATACGGGCCGGGCTGTCAAGGGGGGAACGGAGGAGCGTTGCGCTCAGTCCTGTTCCGAAGCGGCAAGGGGGGCAATCTCCACGCAATTACGGCCTGCGCGCTTTGCCCGGTACAGGGCAATGTCCACACGGTTGGTAAAGGATTCCATGGTGTCGCCGCGTGCATACTGCGCTACGCCGAAGCTGCAGGTGATCCCCTCCGGCACGCCGGGAAGGGGCTGTGCCGCGATGGAGGAGCGCATCGTTTCGGCTACCCGGCGCGAGCTTTCGAGGGCGCTGTGGGGAGTCAGGATCATGAACTCCTCGCCTCCCCAGCGCGCGAAGATGTCGGTCCGGCGAACGCGCGCGGCGACGACCGTGACCAGATTCCGCAGGACGTCGTCGCCCACGAGATGGCCGTAGGTGTCGTTGATCCGCTTGAAATGGTCCACGTCGAACATGATCAGGCAGAGCGGGTGGCCGTAGCGCGCGGACTCCTGCATCTCGTGCTCCAGGAAGTCGGCGAACTGCAGGCGGTTGAAGATGCCGGTCAGCACGTCGATGGTGGCCTGGACGCGCAACAGTTCGTTCGCCTCCCGGAGCCGCTCCTCGGCGCGCTTGCGCTCGGTAACGTCCTCGGCCACGTAGGAGTACCGTTCGTGGCCCGTGGGGCCCAACCCGATGAAGGCGACGGAGGCCGCGAGCCAGCGGGGGCCGTCCGGCAGGGGGTGGAGATACTCGAACCGGACCGGCCGCCCCTCGTCGTGGCTTTCCCGGTAGTGGCGCACCCATTCCCGGATCGCCTCGGACGGCGCGCCGATATCGTCCGCCGGACGGTTTGCCGTGGCCAAATACGCGACGTGGAAGAACCGGGCCGTGGCGGGATTGTCGGAGATATGCACGATAGTGCCGTCGTCCGTCAGCTCGACGACGCCCATCATCATGGAGGCGCTCTCGTAGAAGCTGCGGAGCGTGGATTCGCTCTGGGCTAGCGCCTCCTGCGCCTTCTTGCGGTCCGTGATGTCGTAGAGCGTGGACCTGCTCATGACGAACCTGCCTTCCGAATCCCGGACGAGCGAGGCGTTCGCCAGTACCCACAGGATCGATCCGTCCTTCCGGACCATCTCGAATTCGAGGTCGTGGAACCATCCCCGCTTTTTGAAGAGCGGGAAGGTCTCCGCAAAGATCTTCCTGCCTTCTGCCGTGACAAGGTCCGTCAAATGCATCTTGCCCTCGACCTCCGCGCGATTGTAGCCCAGCCACGACAGCTCCGTGTCGTTGATGCGTACGATCACGCCGTTCTCGTCCAGTGAATGATAGCCGCAGGGCGCGTTATTGTAGAGGTCGTTGATCTCCCCGGCGAACCTGCGCAGGTCGTCCTCGGCGCGCCTCCGCTCCGTCACGTCGGTGAAGATGACCGCAAACAGGCCCGGCTGGGGACTGAAGGCCCGCGTGCTGAAATAGCGGTTCAAGGACTGGGAGTAATTTTCATAGGCGATCGGCACGCCGGTGCGCACGACGCGGTCGAAGGCATCGAGCCAGTAGTGCTCGATTTCCGGCAGCACCTGGCGGACGGTCTTGCCGATCACCGATCCGGCGGACAGACCGGTCAGCTTCTCGAAGGCCGGGTTCACCTCCCGGTAGGTGTAGTCCGTGGGTCGGCCCTGGTCGTCGTAGAGCATCTCGTGCAGGGCGAAGCCGTCGGTCATGTTCTCGAAGAGCAGGCGGAATTGCGATTCGCTTTCCCGGAGCGCCTCCTCCATGCGCCGGCGCTCGGTGATGTCCTCGGCGATCCCGACGATCCGGTAGATCCCGCCCGCGGCGTCCTTGAGCGGAAAGCCCCGGTCGTGGATCCAGCGCTCCGTCCCGTCCGGACGGCGGATCCGGTATTCGGCCTCGAACTGCTCGTCCTGCTGCAGGGACTGCACCACCGCGTCGCGGTCGTCGGGATGGATCGCTTCGATCCAGGTAAGCGCGTCGGCGTAGAGGGCCGCGCGCGGGCCGCCCCAGATCTCCTCGTAGGCCGGGCTCACGTAGAGGACCCGGGAATAATCGGACACGGCGATCCAGAAGACCTCCCGGATGCTCTCGGCGATCTGGCGGAACCGCTCCTCGCTCTCCGCCAGGGCGTCTTCAACGCTTTTTTGCCCGGAGATGTCGGTCACGGTCCGGACGACGAACTGCGGGCGCGCATCAACGCCCAGCACGACGGACCCGTTGATCAGTCCCCAGAGGGGCGAGCCGTCCCTGCGCAGGCAGCGTGCGGTCAACTGGTAGGAGTCGCGGCCGCCCGCGAGCAGTTCGCGCAGCAGCGCTTCCTCGATGGTCCGGTCCGCGGGGAGCGTCAGTTCCGCGATCTGCCTGCCCCGCAGCTCCGCCGTCCCGAACCCGAGCATCCGCTCGAGCTGCGGGTTCGCATCGAGAACGGCCCCGCCGGGATCGACAAGCGCGATGCCGACGGCGGCATGGTTGAACAGGGCCTTGAACCGGGACTCGGCCTTCTGCAGCAGCTCCGCCAGGGCTTTCCGCGTCGTCATGTCGCGGATCGTGCACTGGATGATCCGTGCATGGTTGGTCGGATGGAGGGAGCAGACGAACTCCACGGACAGCGTCTTTTCCCCCTTGGTCCGGAAGGGAAGGTCGTCGTAGCGAATGACGGCGTTTTGCCGGAGCTCCCGGAAGGCGACGAGTGCGGCGTCGCTGCCGCGCAGGGGGGCGATCTCCCAGAGGGGCTTCCCGATCAGCTCCCCACGGGAGCAGCCGGACAGCGCGAGCATGGCCGGGTTGACGTCAATGATCACGCCGGTCTCGGCTTCGGCATGGATGATGGCGTCCTGGGCGGTCTCGAAGAGCGTGCGGAATCGGTCGGAAGAAGCGCGCGGGGGTGCGGCCGGCGGGACACCGTCCCCTGCCTTTTTGCGTGGACGCGGGTCCTTATGCTCGGGAACCGGCATATCTTCGGTTGGTTGCCGCTTGCGCATGGGCGCTGCTCCTGGCCACAATCATAGCAAAGACGGAGGGCGCCTGCCGGGACGTAACGGCAGGGCACGGCGGTGTCCGGGAAGTACAGGCCGCATCCTGCGCGGCTGGTTCAGGGTTTGATGAAGGCCTTGGCAAGGAGGGCCGTGGCAACGACGATGTGCTGGCCGGGGTCGAGCCGGGGGCCGAGCAGGGCCGCTGCACCGGCCTTGTTCAACAGCCGGTCGTCGAAGCGGGCATCGGGGCAGCGTTTGCGCAGCTCCGCGAGGAGCTGCAGGAAGTTGGCGGAGCGGGAAAGGGCGCGTGCGGCCCCGAGCCCTTCGGCGACCACGGCGGTCTCGAAAAAGCTGAAGACCGAGCCGCCGGCTGCATAGAGATTGAAAAAGCCCTCGCGCTTCTCCTGCGTGACCGCCTGCTTGACCTTGACCGTCTTCGTGGTCTTGAGCCCGTTCGAGGCGATCGCCGTCGCAATATCGAACTTGCGCTCGGTCCGCGTCTCCATGGTGGTGCTGCTCGAAATCCCCATGCCGCGCAGCAAGAGCCTCACGTCCGCGTAGGGGATGGTATGGTTCTCTCCCCAAACCGTGTCGAGGCGCAGCGCCTGTTCGTCGAGCGCAAAACGCCGCACGCCCCGTTGCTTTGCCTCAACATCGATCTCCTCCGGGGAGAGGGTCAGCACGGAAAAGCCGCGTTTCGCGAGGTCCTGCGCCAGGAGCGCGGCGCGGTCCGCTTCGGCGGAAACGAAGACCACAAAGGGACCGATGCCCGGCGCCCGGAGGCGATTGGCAGCCTCGTAATTCGTGACCCCCAGGGCGGCGGCCAGCTCAGGGGCGCGGCCCTCTTTGTCCCCGGTCAGATCGTTGATCGCGACGATGTACATGGTTTTAACACCTGCTAAAAAAGATCAGCAACAGAAGGCACAAAAAGCACACAGTAAAGGCCAACCAGAATGGACTGTATTATCGAGCTCAAACCATCTTGTAGCCACCTTTCTTGCTTGCCCGAAGAAAGGTGGCGCCAAAGAAGGGCACCCGGCGATCATTCTGATCCGTTCTGCTCGGTCACCCTCGGGACATTTCAGAAACTCAGGCTCCGCCTTCAGACAGTCTGAAATGCTTTACCCTCGGGTTCGGTCGCATAACGGGAATGCTCGCATGGGGGTGAAGGTCAACTGCTTTAGTAGCTCAAAATATATTTTGTGTCTTATGTGCATTTTGTGGCCAACATTGGCTGTAGACGTTTCTTTAACTCATTATACACGCGGAATATTGAGTGTGGGAAGCGCGATCGATTCGTTCTTCCGAAAGTGGGAGACCCGCACCCTCGTCCTTTCCGGCAGATACAGATGCACCCGGGCGTTCGGTCTGCAGGACAGGCATCGTGCGCCTTTGTCCGTATAGTGGATCGCGGCGAATTCGTCGCAGGCGATTCCGACCATCCGGTCGCGCGCGACCATGGCTTTAAATGACTTAGCGCGCTTCTCCCCGTCCAGGTGCGGGCAATAGAGCCCCGGCTGCAGACCGAGTCCCCGGACCTTGATATAGTCCCAGTCCTTCTTCCCGGAATAGGCCCGCGAATCGGAATGGCCCCAGGCGTGCCAGCAGATGGCGCCCGCGCTCAGGCCCGCAAGCACCGTGCCCTCTCGGCAGGCTTGGACCAGCATCCGGTCGATGTTGAGCCTGCGCCAGAACCGCATCATGCGGAGCGTGTTCCCCCCGCCCACGTAGATGAGGTCCGCTGCCTTGATCTTTTTCGCAGCCAGCTTACGGTCCCCGGGCCTTCGATAGAGCAGGAGCTGATCGACCCGGCAGCCGAGCCGCTTGCCGTAGATGCGCTCGAAGGCGGCGCAGTATTCCTCGTCGTCTTCGCTTGCCGTGGGGATGAAGAGGGCGCGGGGGTGCTTCTTCTTGGTCAGATTGACGATGGCGCGGTCGAGCGGGAAGGTGAGCCCCTTCTTCAAGCTGCCGCCGCCGATTGCGATGATGTTCAAGGTTGTTTCCCCCCGAAGAGTTCGGCGATCTGTTGTGCCAGGAAGGGGAGCGAAGGGTCGCGCGCGCCCATGAGCAGGACGCAGTCCCCTGGCTTCGCAGTCGGCCGGAGCGTCTCTAATAATGTAGTCCGGTCCTGTACGGCCTGAGCAAAAAAGGGGACTTCTCCGAGGTCCCGGACGATCTCTTCTGAGGAGATGTTCTTCTGGGCCGTGCCGCCCGCGTAAAAGATCGGTAAAAGATAGAGCGCGTCCTGCTCGCGAAAGAGCGTACGGAAGGTGGCGAGATACTCGTCCTTCAAGAACCGCGTGGGCGCGAACCCGTGGGGCTGGTAGATCGC